>DATDNH010000279.1:0-24572 GCA_036518395.1 Candidatus Angelobacter sp.
TGATTTTTGATCTTTGATTTGTGATTTAGACCCAAGACATGAACTGCGACGTTACGAGCCCGGTTTCAAATCATCAATCAAGAATCTTAAATCAAAGATTTTTGACCTGAAATCTTACTTCTTTCACCACGGCAGGCAGCAGTTCGTTCAGGCTTGCCAGATATCTGGGGGCAAATTCAGATAACTGGGTGCGCCAATTGGCGTCCGGCACCTCGATCGTCAAACGTCCGTCCGAGAAGCTCGCTGCTCGGGTGCGAGATGCAACTTCCGCTCCACAAACGACCGGCCAGGCGAGCAGCGCAGCCTCTTCTGGAGGCTGCTTCTTCAAAAACTCGCTCATAATGTTGCGCAAGCCGGTGCGAATTGGTTCCATGGCTCGACGATTCTAGCACCCTGGAAATCCACAAACAGAGGCAAACCAAAGTAACCTATCTCCTATAAATCCAATGACTTAGGCGAATCTTGCTGCAGCCGTTTAATGTTCATTCCAGCCACTGAACTGCTGTTTATTGCAGTTCGGGGAATCCTTCTTAGCACTGAAGAAAACACCCACTAATATTACTCTTGAGTTAATATTCCAGCATTTCAACGGTTGTGAACTTCGTGAGCCGTGTTGCCGGCGGTCCACACAATTTCAAGGAGAGGCAACAGGATGCATCGACCCATCAAGTATGCCGAGAAAGTTCTATCATTTGCCGCCAAGGGCGCGTGGGCTGTTTTTGAACGACTGAACAGGATTAAGCCCAATCCTTCCTTTACACCGAAGTGGTCAGACAAACCTCTGTTGAAATCGTGGGAGAAGACGAAGCCGCCGCTCGGCTGGCCGCGCAGCACCGATTCTCTCTGCCCGAAGTGCGTCCCTGAAATCCGCAACCAGATCCTGGACGGCAAACTGCCTCACGAAATCCTGCTGAACGAAAAAATAGGCGAGATCAAAGCCCAGATCATTGAGCGCGACGGAAGGATCCTGATGGTCAAGGACTGCCCTATTCACGGCCATTTTGAAGACGTGATGGCGATTGATACGAAATTCTTCCGCCACCTGGAAGAAGTTTTCCCTGGCCGCGACATTCGCTCGCACAACGACGAGAAGCTGCACAACCACGGCACCAGCACCATCAAGCACGGGCGCGGAACGGTGCTCACCATTGACCTGACCAACCGCTGCAACATGATGTGCGATCCCTGCTTCATGGACGCCAACCAGGTCGGATTCGTGCACGAACTCACATGGGACGAAATCAAGACCATGCTGGACAACGCCATCAGTATCAAGCCGAAGCGGCAGATGTCTGTGCAGTTCTCCGGCGGCGAGCCGACGCTTTCACCTTACTTCCTCGATGCGGTGCGTTACGCCCGCCACGTGGGTTACAACTCGGTGCAGGCGGCGACGAATGGAATCGAATTTGCCAAGTCGCCCGAGTTCAGCCGCCAGGCTGCAGAAGCCGGATTGCGGTTCGCTTATCTGCAATTTGACGGCATCGGAAATGCGGCAAACTCGCACCGCCAGGTCGGCAACCTGTTTGATGTGAAGCTGCGCGCCATCCACAACCTGCATGAAGCGGGAGTGGACATTGTTCCTGTCACCACTATCGTCAATGGCATCAATAACGAGCAGGTCGGCCACATCGTTCAGTTCGCTCTCGATAATCCCAGGACCATCAGCTTTCTGAGTTTTCAACCAGTGTCCTTTACCGGTCGCGACGAAGAAATCACTGACGACCGCCGCAAGGCACAGCGCTACACGCTCAGCCATCTGGCGCATGACGTGAAAAATCAGACTGGGCTGGGCGAGCCCGCCCGGGACTGGTTCCCGATCTCCTACATGTCGACATTCTCTGACTGGGCTGATCTGGTGCACGGGCCGGCGGCAGAATGGGGACAAGCGAGTTGCGGTTGCCATCCCAATTGCGGTGTTGGCATGGCCGTGATGATTGATAAGGAAACCAAAGAGGCTGTTCCGGTCACAGCTTTCCTCAATGGCGACCAGTTCGCGAAAGATCTGGCGAGAGTCAATGACGCTGCGCGTGGGCGCTTCCTTTCAGTGATGGGCATGGCGCTGGCGCTGATGCGTAATTACGATCCGTTCAAGGCGCCGAAATATTTCAAAGTTTCTGACTTCCTGAAGAAGATGGACAAGACGTTTGGCGCGAGCAAGAATGCCGACGCGAAGTACGGCAAGGTGGACGGCGAGCGTACAGGAGAAGACATCAAGAGGCGCCGCCAGGACCGCTGGAATTTCCTGTTCATCGCCGGCATGTGGTTCCAGGACCTTTACAACTATGATTTCCGGCGCACCGAGCAGTGCATTATTCCTTATGCCACGCAGGAAGGCGAGATCAGCTTCTGCGCCTACAACACTGGCGTTGGCTGGCGCAACATCATTGAGAAGATGCACATGACCGCCACGCTCACCAAGTGGTATGAAGAGCATGGACGCCATGAAATCTTTGCCGGAGGCAAGAAGGTCGGCCTTGCCGATGAAAGCCACAAGCTGCTGCTGAATGAAGAGCATGTGCATGCCGGACGCAACACCACGCTGGACAACCTCGGGATTGCCAAGACCGCGCGCGAAGAGAAGCTGCGCGCTCGCGACGAGAAACTCAAGCGTGATGCCGAAAACGTGCGTATGGAGAAGCTCTATCGCGAGCACATCCTGAAAGAGCCGAAACCGGAAGGTAACTTTATTCCATTGACTTCCATCGCTCCTGCTGCTCAGGCCAATGAGAGTGAGGCGGCGAAGGAAGAAGTATTCGGCGATTAAGCGCGACAGGATTTGAGCGAAAAGTTCGCGAAAGGACGCAAAGAAATGGTTTAATCTTTGCGTCCTTTTATTTTTTTATGAAAATTTCTGTCTCAGTTTTGCTGATGCTTTCTCTGGCACTGACTGGCTGCTTCAGAGGGCCGGGAAAGGGCACCTGGGCTGGAGCCACCGGAGCAGAGCAATTCGAGCGCCTGATGTGGAAGTCCATCCAGGAGAAGCAATGGAACGATGTGGAGAACCACCTGGCGCCGACGTTTGTTGGTGTAGATGCTCAGGGAAAGCAGTACGACCGCGCCGGATGGCTGGCACACTGGAAGAGCATGCCGGCTTTCGATTATTCGCTCGGCGAGATCAGCGTGCAGCCCAATGGCAATGACATGGTGGTAAGTTACGAACTGCGGCTGAGTGGAGGCGAATCCGCGCAGCCGGACCGCGGCACCGTGGTGCGTGTACTGTCAGTCTGGCAGCAGCTCAAGAAGGGCTGGGTGATGATTGCGCAGACGATTACACCAGCTTCCAGCTCGTAAAGCACGGTGAGGGTTTGCTAACTACTAAATACTAAATACTAAGTACTAAATACTGCTCTTCTTCAATCATCAATTTTCCGGCGATGACCTTGTGGGCAGGTGCCGTAAGCGCAGTCGTAGAAACCGTCATCGAATTGTTCTATGACGTTGTAATGCGTGCGGCAGTAAATCTTGTCGCAGTTTGGGCAGTAGGCATCCACCCCGCCGTCGACATCTTCATCAATTTCCATGAAGTGGTGAAAGGCTGCGAGATCGCCATTTTCCAGCCAGACAAAGATCTTGTCCCGATGCTGAACATCGATTCCTATTGCGCGCGTGATTCCGGCGCAGATGATGCCCTTCAGGATCTTTTCTTCGCTGCCGGCGGGGTGAACCGCAACGGCCTTCTTGCCGCAGACGGAGCACGGCAATATGTAATCTTCGGCGGAATTCCTGATCACACGTGAAGGAGCAGTGGCGGGAGTGGGAATATCCGGAATACGGCTGGCGATCATGCGGTGACATGTGGCGAATGTTTGTCTGAGTTCGGTTTCCAGTTCTTCGCCATCCTGTCTCAGAGCGCGCAACTCGCTCGCCACCTTCTCAAAACGGCTGGAGGCTCCGTGCAGCCACCCTCGAACGGCGTCAGGATCACCACTGCCGGCGATTGCGTCGGCGCTCATGACGCGGTAATACATTCCTTTAGCGTCATCGCACCACATGTTTTTTGTAGCGTCGTCCAGCGTGGACGCACTGAACAGCGCAATGATCCTGTCTTTCAACTTCTCCAATGACCAGATTGGATTCTCGGCAGACTGGGATGGCGCTTCGCTCGGCATGGAACTCAAGAATCTACCACGGAGACACTGAGACACGGAGATGCAAAATCAAACGCCAGCTTCAGAGAACGTGGAAAGAACTAAGCTACAATCCTCAAGAATGATGCGCGGCGCGTTTCTTGATTCGGGTTTAAGAACTCAGTTCCGGCGCGAGCTTTTGCGCTGGTTTGGCCGGGAGAAGCGCAGCCTGCCCTGGCGCGGCGAGCGTGATGCTTACCGCATATTGGTATCTGAAATCATGTTGCAGCAGACGCGCGTTGCGGTCGTAACCAACCGCTATAAACAGTTTCTCCGGAAATTCCCCAGCGTTTCGCGGCTGGCGCGGGCCAACGAATCTTCTGTACTGGCAGCGTGGAGCGGGCTCGGCTATTACCGGCGGGCGCGCAATCTGCACGCGGCGGCAAAACACATTCACAGTAATGATCGTTTTCCAACTTCCGCAGCAGAACTGGCGCAGTTGCCCGGGATTGGCCGTTATACGGCGGCAGCAGTGGCCAGCATTGCTTTTGGGGAACCCGTGGCTGTGGTGGATGGAAATGTGAAACGCGTCATTCAGCGCCTGGCGGGAAAAGAAGTTTCTGATGATACCTGTTGGAAAACTGCGCAGGAACTTCTTGAACTTGGCCGACCGGGAGATTTCAACCAGGCGATGATGGAGTTGGGCGCAACCATTTGTTTGCCCGCAACACCCGTTTGTACGCGTTGTCCTGTGATTGGGTTCTGCAAATCACGCGGCACAACTGCACGCGCCGGAGCGCCTGTGGTCCGGAGGAAGACAGCGACGTTGAGCTATCTTTTTGTCCGCAGGAATGGCGCAGTGCTGCTTGAACAACGTCCAAAAAATGCCTCGTTGATGCCGGCCATGTGGGAGTTGCCGCTGATCAAAGGCTCGCACAAAGGAAACAATCAGCCGCTTTTGAAGCTGCGACATTCGATTACTACGACGGATTACACGATCTTGGTTTTTTCACGCGGCAAGGAATACGGTGGCAAATGGATTCCGCAGGATTCTGTCAGCAGGCTGCCACTGACGGGGCTTGCCCGCAAAATTCTGTGCCGGCTTAAATTGCTATAAAAGAGAAAAACCACACCACGAGATATGTCTCGTGGTGTGGATATGATTGATCAGGCTGACTTTGGCCTGGTTTTTTCATGCGCAGCGACGGTTTTTGCTTTTAGCTTTTCCTCTGCTACAACCACCGGTTCCTCGGACACTCCCACGGGAGCTTCCACCGAGTGTTGGGGCACTTCCACCTCCGCGCGTTCCAGGGTGCGTTTCGGCCTGGGACGACGAGGTTCAAGTGATTTGATCTGGACATTGCGGAATCGTACCTGCCCGGTATGGGATTGCAAGCCCAAGTAGCCCGAAAGCGGGTCCTCAGTAGCGCTCTTTCCGCGATAGAGATCCGTATTTGTGAATTGTGTTAACTGCCGGTTATTGAGGCGAACGGTGTAATCCTGGCCATGCACCTCAATCTCGTAAACGTTCCAACGTTCAGGAACGAGGGCGGCGCCGCGGACATACATCTGCTGACCTTCATTGGGTCCGATGGGAATGTTGTAGATTGCGCCCGTCCGATGCTCATCCAGGCCGTCTGGTGTTCCCTGCTGCGGATTACCGCGAGCGAGCTCGTCAATCTGTACTTCAAAACCTGTGTCAACGCCGACAAAAGCTTTATTGTTGTAGTAGTGAGGAACACCCGCGCGGTCAGGCACTGGCAGTTGCGGATCGCGGAAGCGAATGAATACTCCCGAGTTGTTGTCTACGCGGCTGAGCTTGAATTCAAGTCTCAGGATAAAATCCCCGAAAGGTTTGAGTGAGTAATAAAAGAGGCCCAGATCGCTGCCCGGATCGGCAACAATCTCGCCGTGCTGAAGCGAGAAGATTCCATTACCAGCGCTCTGCCAGGCATTGAAACTGTTTTCAGTTCCATCGAAAAGCACGTCAAAACCTGGATCTGCGTGGAAGGCCTGAGGTTCACCCAGCACGTTGCCTTGAATCAGTCTGTCGCCTAAGCGGCGGGCGAGAGCGACGCCTGTCAACATTGGATTTGGCGAGCCAACTCGGGGGAACAAGGCCGGCCCGACAACGTAGGCATTGCTCACGCCATGGAAGCGGGCGTCCGGGTTTGTAACCGACGTGGTTGGATCTGTGCCGAAGCGCAGTGTTCCGGCTTCATGATGAGTTGTGCCCAAACCGTCTCGTCTGCCGCCCTGAGAGGCAGGGGTATAGGGCAAGAGTGGCCGCAGGTCTCCGTTTGGTCCGACTTTGACCACACCATTAGCGGTAAAAAGCTCAAAGGGGCTTCCATTAGCGAAGACCCTGGCAACCTGGTCGGATGCCCGGTCCATAGCATCCCACAGCAGAGCATCGCGGGCACTCTGCGCGGAGCCATTGGCGGAGGGCTGTGCCAGGGACACAAATGCGCGTTGCACCGAGAATTCGTCCTGCTCGGCATCTGAGGAAACACGGCTGTTGGGATTTCCCGATTGCATCTCGCCGATGCCTCTGATGGTGATAACGACGGAGGTGTCGTCGGCATCACGGAAGCGGTCGAAGAGATCGATGTCGGGAATTTTCTTGAACAATTCAGCTTCAGAATCGGTTCCCATCGCATTCAGCCCTGCCGCAGTAATCTGCAAGTGGAAATGTCCGATGAGTTGACCCTGATCCTGAACTCTGCCTTTGACAAACAGAGCTGAGGCCGCCAGTTCGCGCGGGAGATTCTCATTGCCAGGCAATGAGGTACGCGGTATGCGGATGGTGATATTCGATCTCAAATGTGCCATGAGATTGCGCCCTATGAGATCGGAATTCGAGGTGTTGCCAAATGAGGCGAGAGCAAGCCTGGCACTCTCGATGGTACCAAGAGCGATTATCACCACGCCGTTCGCAGGTACATTGATCCCGCCTTGTGAAGTCTCCACACGGCTGGCTCTTTTCGTGACCTGGCCATTTACCACCACGTCTTCTGTGACCAAGGTCCGGACGTGGCAATTGGGAACAATCATCAGGCGCTTTTTGAAATCGTCGCCGCCGCACTCTGATTCAGCCGAGCGGGATGCCCGCATCAATAGAGGCACGGAGCTGAATTTATTGAAGGGAAAGAAGCCCGGGCGAGTGCGACTTTGCACGGCGAGCGGAGCTTCCAGCTTGGAGAGGTCTTCTTCGCCTGCGGGGATATTGTCGAGGTGAGTCTGCAATTCCACCAGTGGAACTGCATTCTCGACATCCCCGGCCTGGATGCCACGGAACAGTATTTGACGCAGAGCGGAGTGCAGGGGACCAGAGATGAAGTCATTGGCTTCGTTGGTTCCAATCTGCTCACTCGCCTGACGGAAATAAGTGTTCTTGAGGTCATCTACCACAGGTTGTGGCCAACCAGTCAGTTCAGCATCCAGGAGTTGCGGGCACCAGCCGCCGAAATACAGCGAGCGCCCGCCAACACAGTAAGCGAGGCCAGTGAAAGGGGTTGAGGAGTGCCACGGCAGGCCCCAAACTTCCTCACGCGGACTGTTCACCCCAAACTGGCCCTGGTTACGGAGGTCTTGAATGCTGGTTGCGCCGGGAACGTTCAGGCCCAGCATGGGCAAATTCTGTACATGTTCCGGGACGGTAAATGGACCGCCTTCGAGCACCAGAATTCGGTGACTGTGAGTTGTATCTTTCGAGAACAGATGTTGCGCAGCTACGGCTCCAAATGAGCCGCCACCGACAATAATTACATCGAACTGGCGGGCGTCAAAGCGGATCGAAGTATCGGTCGTCCGTAATGCCTCGTCGAGTCCGTTGCAGACAAATCTTCCAAGAATATCCTTTGAGAAGGCTGTTGATTCAGCCTTGGATGGCGTGGCCATGAGATCTCTCCTTTCGTTTCGTTGGCTCCAAGAGGGGCCTGGAGAATCAAAGCATCCGGCTGCCGAAAACGGCTTTGCTGAGTTTGGGAGTTAATAATCAAGCCAGTCATTGCAGGAATGACTGGGTAACAGCAGGTGTTGTGAAATTAATCTGGGAAACTTTCTTGAGGCCCTCCATTTTACTCTTTCTAACTCAAGCTATGAGCTTTACCCTAAAAAAATTTTGCCCCTCTTAAAACTTGGAGAATTTTAATTTTTAGTGATCAGGCGGACCCATTTTCAACAAAACCAGCGGACTCTTTAAACATCGGCGGAGCTTCTGGGCGAGTTTGTCCGCCGCGGCGGACTGATTGCCAAATTGCTCCTCATTTACAATAGAAAATTCGGAGGGAAGCAATGCCTGCACTTGAAGCCGGAGTGGCGGCTCCGGAAGTTAAACTGCCTTTGCTCAGTGGCGGTGAATTTTCGCTGGCACAGGCGCGAAAGCGTGGGCCGGTGGTGCTCGGATTTTTTAAGGTCAACTGCCCTATATGCCAGCTTGCCTTTCCGTATCTGGAGCGCATGTACAAAGCTTATGGCAGCAGCGGAAAATTCACATTGGCCGGCGTCTCCCAGAACGATTCTGCCGACACCAAGAGTTTCAATCGCCACTATGGAGTTACCTTCCCCACCCTGCTCGATGAGACAAAGAAATATCCGGCTTCTAATGCGTATCACCTCACGAATGTGCCTTCGATTTTCTTAATTTCACCTGAGGGCGAGGTCGAGTTCTCCAGTGTGGGCTGGTCAAAACGGGACATGGAAGAGCTGAACCGGAGGCTGGCGAAGATCAGCGGTGTATCGCCTGCCCCGCTACTCAAGCCGGGCGAGCAGGTGCCTGATTTCAAGCCCGGTTGAGAGTCGAAGAACGCTCTGTAGTTCACAGAGCACTCAGCATTCAGCACTCAGCATTCAGCCAATGCGACATTTCGGAAGATCGGGTGAACCGGAGATCGGGTGATCCGAACCCCATTGCAAAGAGCTTTCAAATGAAAAAACTCAACATAATCCTTTTCTTGATTTTTGCCACAATGGTTGTGGCCCAGAGCCCAACCGGTTTGCCTGCTTCGGCGCAGCAGGCGATGAACTCCATTGATTCAGAAAAGATACGCGCAACGGTGAAGTATCTTTCTGATGATCGGCTGCAGGGGCGCGGTACCGGGCAGAAGGGCGGCGATATGGCTGCCGACTGGATCGCGGACCAGCTCAAGAGCTATGGGGTGGATCCGGTGGGCGATAATCGCTCATTCTTTCAGGACGTGAAGTTTTACGGCATCCGCACCGACCCGCAGAAGACGCAGTTCGCGTTTGTCCCCAGGTCCGGGGCGCCAATCACATTAAAGTTTGCAGACGACTACGTTGCCACAGACGAAACCCACTCGGAACAATCACAAATTGATGCGCCGCTGGTGTATGTCGGCTATGGGATCCATGCGCCCGAATACAAGTGGGACGATTACAAAGGCACAGATGTGAGAGGCAAAGTGCTGCTGATGCTGGTGAACGAGCCGCCATCTGACGACCCGAATTTCTTTAAAGGCAAGGCGCTGACCTATTACGGCCGGTGGACCTACAAATATGAAGAAGCCGCGCGCCGCGGCGCCGTAGCAGTGGTGCTGATCCACAAGACAGACATGGCAAGCTATGGCTGGGAGGTGGTGAGGAACTCGTGGGGCGGCGAAAGCTCATTTCTTCAGAATGACACGGACACAAAACTCAAGTCGGCTGGATGGATCCAGCTTGAAGTTGCGCGCAAACTGGCGCAGGCAGCAGGGATGGACCTGGACACGATGATGAAGAACGCGAATTCACGCAGCTTCAAACCCGTGCCACTTCCCGTGACGGTGAAAGAGACGATCGTGAGCCATGTGCGCTCGTTTGCATCGCGCAACGTATTGGGCAAAGTCACCGGTTCAGATCCTAAACTGCGCGATCAGGCAGTCATGTACACCGCGCACTACGACCATCTCGGCATCCATTCCGACGAGCCGGGCGACAACATTTACAACGGGGCCGCGGACAACGCTACCGGATGCGGAATTCTTCTGGAACTGGCGCGCGCCTTTGCCGGGGCAAAGGAAAAGCCCAGGCGCACCATCCTTTTTGCCGCGGTTACGGCCGAAGAACAGGGATTGCTGGGCTCGAAGTATCTGGGCCAGCAGCCGCCGGTTCCGGCGCGCAATATCTCGCTGGATTTGAACTACGACGATGTCCAGCCTTTCGGTGAACCACAGCAGGCGGTGGTTTCAGGATCGGAGAGGACAACGGTTTATCCGCTGGTGCAGCAGGTGGCGAAGGATTTTGATCTCGCCATTCAGCCGGACAGCCGTCCGGAAGCCGGTCATTTCTATCGTTCCGACCACTTCAGCCTGGCGCGGGTCGGGATTCCATCCTTCAGCGTGAATGAAGGCGTGCTCTTTAAGGGACATGATCTCGCCTGGGGCGAGGAGAAGGAAAAAGACTACGTCGCGCACCGGTATCACCAGCCGTCGGATGAATACCGGCCGGAAATGGACTTTACTGGCGATGCCAAAATGGCCAGGTTCGGGTTTGCTCTTGGCTGGGAGGTGGCTGAGCAGCCGCAACTCGCTGGTTGGCAGTCCGGTGACGAATTCGAAGCTGCCCGGAAGCGCTCACAAAAGCCGCGCGGATTTACAGCGCACATTCCTGATTAGAACGGCCCAACCACAAAGGACACGAAGGACACAAAGGAAAGCGTGGGGATTCTAATTGACCTCACTATCTCCAACTCCTTCGTGGTTTGAAGTCTTAGCGTTTCCCTGTCACCTGTCACCTGTTCCCTATTCCCTGCCTTAAGGTTACTTCGGTAAAGCGAAGCGGCGGCGGGAATCTGGTATAACTGGCCCATTCCACAGAAGGTCGTGGTCTGCCTGATGGCATTTTCGTTTCTTCAACGCGGAAATCTCGCCGACTCAGCCCGCCAGCTCGCGCTGTCGAGTTATGTGCCGTCCATCGAACTCGAGAACCTGGTTCCAGGAATCGACAACATCCGCCACGATGTGTTCCTGAGCTCCCGGTTCACTGAACTTGCGCGGCAGCACATTTTCAAGCTCATCGTGAAGCATGGAAACGTGGAGGAACTGGCAATGGAAGATCCGCTTTCGTCGCGGCCCGTCCTGAGGCCGCAGGCACGCCTGGCCGGATCAGCGCAGGTAATGAAACCATCACCAGCTTTCAAAGATGCGGACCCGGCGGAATTCAAACGCATCGTTGCCGAGTTGCATATTGCCGCGCTGAATCGGGCCAAGTTCGAGGACAATCCTTCACTCGATCTGCTGTTTCGTCTTGCCGTACTGAAATTTCTGCGCAGCGAACTGATGAATCAATTCAACCAGGCGGTGGAGCGGTGCCGGACCAGAATCAAGCAATATGAAAGCCCGCGACAGGCCATCCATGCAAGCGTGTTGCAGTCCCGCGAGCGATTTGCCCGGTTTCAGATCAACAAGAAATACGTTCTGCGGCGCGCAGGACAGGATTTGTTTTTGACCATTCGCGACGTGGAGAAGGAATCTCTGTCCCGGACCAGGCGCTCTCTCTTTGGCGATAGCGCGCTGGCCTCCTACGATCTTTTTCTCAACCGCCTGACGTTTACTGAAGATGGCCGGGACGATTACCTGAATGCCGAGCACTACGTGATGCTGGGGAACTATGACCGCGATCCCGACCGCTTTCAGACCATGCAGATGATTGCAGGGAGCTTTTTGAAATCGTTGAATGTCGCGGGCGACGATGAGGAGATCGAGGCCCTGCTCAATTCGCCGGAGAATGCGCAGGAAATGATGGCCGGCGGCGCGCCGGACGAAGCTACACCCAAAGGCAAGATCCAGAAAAATATCCTGCACGCCTGGGTTGACCTGCTGGAACAGGAAAACGTGATTGAGAACGTGATCGCGTCGTATGAAGTTGTGCCTCTACTGAGCCAGTATTCACCGCCGATCAATCCGCAGCAGCTCAAAAATGCGTTGATCTCGCGCACCGAGCGGAAAAGGGTGGAGACTTTGCTGGAAGAACACGGCAAAATCTCGCCCGCGCAAATGCATGTTGCAGTGAAAAAAGTGGAGAACTGCAAGGGAGCAGATCGGGCCAAGGTGGCAGGGCGTTTTTTCGGCGATTTTACGCGTTACCACCGCGATTTTCGCCGCATGGAAGCCGTGTTTTCGGCTTTGGACAGCGTGAATGTGATCGTGAACGAAAAGTTCCGCGAGCTCTCCGCCATCAACAATACCCTCTACGAGTTTCTGCTGCCGGAAGAACAAAAACCTTCAGAGGAACGCGTTGTCCATCACGTGGTGCTCAAGGCGGACATTCGCGAGTCCACTACGGTAACGCGCACGCTGCTGGAACGTGGCCTGAACCCGGCATCGTATTTCAGCCTGAACTTTTATGATCCCATCAACAAGCTTCTGCCCAAGTATGAAGCCACCAAAGTCTTTATCGAAGGAGACGCCATCATTCTTGCCGTTTTCGAGCGGGAAGGCGAACCCGCGCTGGGAGTGGCGCGAACGTGCGTGCTGGCGAAGGAAATCATAGAAGTGGTCACGGCTTACAACCAGCGCTCGCGCGCTTCCGGTCTTCCCGTTCTGGAACTCGGAATCGGGATTTCCTACCAGGACTCCGCTCCGCTGTACCTGATGGATGGCACGCACCAGATCATGATTTCACGGGCGCTGAATGAGAGTGACCGCCTGTCATCCTGCAGCAAGGGCATGCGTCCGCTGCTGGAAAAGCTGGAGCTGCTGTTTAACGTGTTCACCTTCAAAACCGTCGAAGATGAAGATACGGGCGGCAATCCTGACGAGTTTCTGCTGCGCTACAACATCGGCGGAATTCATATTAATGAAGAGGCGTTTCAGAAGCTGGCTACGGAAATCTCCCTGCAGGCGTATGACATGCAGGTTCCGATGATCTGGGACGAACGCAAAGTTCGGCTCTACAGCGGGGTCGTTCCCATTGGCCAGGGACTGTTCCACAGAATTGCAATCCGCGAAGGCGTTGTGGCCCACATTGATGCCCGCGATTTTTCGCTGAAACGCTACACGGACCGCCACTACTACGAAATCTGCACCAATGCCCGGATTTATCAGGCGCTGGAGAATGTGCATGCATCGGCCGTTTCCAGTTTTTAGCTGGATAACCGCGGTGAGGCTGAGCCGCAACCAAAATCAGGACCCTCAACACAGAGGAAATGAGGGAACAGAGGAATTCAAAGAGAGGAAAGCGAGAACGGTTAGAAAAACAAAAGCAAAGACAAAACCTAAACCCAACCACACTTCGACTCCGCTCAGTGCAAGCAAGAGGACACAGAGGCGAAGTGAGGACACGGAAAAAGGCTAAAGATAAGGCGAATAAAAACAGATAAAAATCTTCGCAAGAAAACAATAATCTGCCAGATGGTAATACGGTGAGCCCACAGCAAAGGTCTCACCTTCCCACCCAGGTTTCTCAAGCGGCCGAAAAGTTTCATCCCAACTTAAATGAGCATGGAAGATCAATTTTCTTCTCTCTTTCCGAAGTGGCCCCACCTCGCGACGTCTGTCGGCACCCCACCACGCGCGAAAAAAAACCAGCGCGTGTCGGGGACCCCGTAAAGCCCGCGACTCGCAAGCGAATCGCTAGACGCTGATACTCGATAGTGGACCACTTTCATCGAAAGTGACCCACTACGGGTTTGACAGTGCCGTGACAAGTTGCGGATACTAGCAACAGCGTGCGACAGGGCACCACCGGCCCGCGGCAAGGGAACAAATCCCACCTGCTTGGATTCAGACAACGTGTCTTGCGTCTTCTTTCAGCCTGTATCAGCGGGTCACGGGCGCTCATGAAAGGAGATCGCCATGGCCACATCGAAGCTTCCTCATCGTCCCTCCCTGGAATCCCTGCG
Source organism: Candidatus Angelobacter sp. (assembly GCA_036518395.1). GTDB lineage: Bacteria > Acidobacteriota > Terriglobia > Terriglobales > Acidobacteriaceae > Angelobacter. The sequence goes on from DATDNH010000279.1 coordinate 13,909, forward strand.
CAAGCAAGCCAAGAAACTGGCGCGCGACATCGCTGCCGGCGAGGCAGGCGCCATCGCTCGCGCGCGTGCCCAGTTGCCGCAAGCCAAACTGCCACTGTCACAGCGTGACGCCCAGTTGGTGCTGGCGCGCGAATATGGATTTCCAGGCTGGCAGGACCTGGTTAAGGAAGCAAATGAGCGCCTGGGTAAGGGACTCGAGTGGGCCGTATCCCAGGCCCGTCGCTACATCCATGACAATAACATCGAAGGCCTGAGGGTGCTGTTGGCTGAATACCCGGCGCTATTGTCGTGGACGGCGGATGAAAACGACGGCGGGCTGCTCGGGATGGCTACCGGTTCCTTCGGCGACAGCTTCGACCCGTCCCGGGAGCAGCAGTTCACGCGAGCGGCATGTGCCGAACTCCTGCTCGATGCAGGCGCAGTCGTCGCCCCGTCGGTATGCGAGGACCTAATCGGTTCCCGCACACCGGGTTTGCTCGATCTCTTTCACAAGAGAAGCCTTCTTCCCCGATCGCTCAAGTTCTTTGCCGCGCTCGGCGATGTCAATGAGGTTCGCGCATGTCTTAAGACGGAAGGCGACGATCTTGCCGCGGTGAATCAGGCGTTCATGTGTGCCTGCCGTTTCCAGCACGCGACCGTAGCGGCGCTGCTGTTGGATCGGTGCATCACGCTTGACGCCGAGTTGGGAAGGCAAATTGATGGCGGGCCGGGACGTTCTGGATTTGTTCAATACATCATGGCGGAATCGGAAACGCTCGCCTTCACCAACGCCGAACCGGCCGGGCCCTGGCAGGCTTTTGTTATGCGACAGGTCGTGCGCGCGGTGCACGACGGCGATGTGGCAGCTTTTGTCGGCGGATTGCGTCGCGAAGCTTGGATGCTGTCAGACGCTGCATGTGTGAAATTCCAGGTCGGGTTGATCGAACGGGCCGTACTGCGTGATCGCCCGGCTTTCATTTCTGCCCTGCTTGATCTCAATCCCGCTCTGCTGCGCAGTCCGGTGCCGGCGCCATCGCAGGCCATTGAAATCGCGTTCACGTATGCGAAGACCCATTTGCTTCCGACGCTGCTGCGCATCTGGCCTATGTCCGACGATCTGCCACACGCAGCCGGGAGTGGGGACCTCGTGCGCGTGAGGCGCTGGTTCGACGCTGCAGGGGAGCCGGCCCTGGGCGATCTCGCGAATCATTTTCCCGCAAACCATGCTTGGATCCGCGGCAACCTGAACTGGGGCGCGCCCAATGTGCAGCAGGTCCTCGACACCGCGCTCGCCTGGGCGGTCATTAACGGCCACTTTGAGGTCGCCGACTTTCTTCTCGGGCATGGCGCCGATATCAACACGAACTGGAGTTCCCATGAGCCGGCCAGCATCCTGCATGAGCTGGTGTTTCATAAAAATTACGCAGCCATGCAATTCCTCATCGACCGCGGCATCGATATGACGATCAAGGATTATCGCTGGAACAGTACTGCCCAGGGTTGGGCATATTACGCTGCGAATGACAAGGAGATGGCGCAGTGGCTGGGCGAGGCGCAGCGGCGACGGGAGAAGGCATCGCGCTGAGACAACTGCACGAACACTCGCGAAGGATCAAGGGTTGCGGAACCCAAATTCTTTTTTGGAGACGTCGAATGCTTTATTGACGCCGATTTCATTTCGTATTTTTTGAGGACTGCTCCACAGCGATCTAATCCAACCCAGGACGGACATTTTTCGGGACTCGATTTCTTGTAACGTTTCGCCCCCGCTGTGCACTATACAGATAGCCAGCCACTCTCCGGATTGTGCAGTGCGATATCACGCTGGACTGGGACATAAAAAGGGAATAAGAACGGGTTCCATCCTGCTTCCAAAATCGCATAACGACTTGCATTCTTCCCCAGTGTGGCGTAATTTGTTCTTGGCCTGGACTGCCAAGACCGGCTTAGCCACAGTAAGAGCACTTCCAATTAGGGAAAAGGGCAGATGGCCCGTTCCCATTAGAGGAGTGCAAGAATCCTGACCGATGGAGGCAGTCATGCCCAACAAGCCCGTCCAGCCTTTTCGCCCGTCCAAACCGACCAGAACAACCAGCATTGCAAAGCCTACGGCCAAACCGGTGGCGAGGCCAACAACATCATTCAACCGGAACACAGGACCCAGCTTCGTCTCCGGCACGCGGCCCGGAGTGACGCCGACAAAGGCACCCACTGGAACCCTTGCACATCCGACAAGCCCAATTGGTCATACACCGGCGACAACCACGCGGCCAGGCACGACGACAACGCGTCCGACCACAACCACACGTCCAGCGACGACCACAACGCATCCGACCACAACTACACGTCCAGCTACAGGCACTCGTCCAGCTACTACGAGCAAGCCCCCAGTAATTGGAAGGCCAGCCACAACCACCACGACGGGCACGAGGCCAGGAACAAGGCCGACCACGACCGGACCGCAGAGACCACCGGTGACAGTAGGTCATACGGGAACGGCGACAGCGCCGGCCAAGACGCCAACCACGGCTCCCGCGAGGCCTGCAGGCACGGTTCCCGTGACCCATCCGCCGATTACACCGCCGGTGAAAAATATACGGTTTGTAGATCCCAACCTCGCGCGCAATATTGTCGGCTTACGGCCTGCGACGGGAGGAGCACCACGGGAGCAGATGAAAGTTCCAATCTGTCCCGGCGCTGACGTGACGGACGAGGTGCTTTTTGAAGATCCGGCCCAGCCGGCCAAGAAGTACTATTTGCCGCGTTACAAATTGGCGACAGACCACCAGAAGTACCGAATTTCTTTCCGGCAGGATGATGCCGGGTGGTCATTCGTGGTGAACCTGACGAAGTTTGCAGCGCCGTCGATCGCCTCGGCCGCTAAAACGGCGCAGGAGATTGAGCATCATGTAGCGGTGCTGGTGCGCTTCAGCCAGATGATCGGCAATCAGCCAGGCGCGCAGGAAGAGCTTTCATTCCAGGAAGTTACATTGAAGGATGGCGTCCTGACCGCCACGCTGCATCTGGATTCTCTGCAGCAACGTGACCTGTTATATGGAGCGCTGCAAGACCGCAGTCTTGGAACTTCGCTGGTGGTAAGGCGAGCGGTCACAGTTGCGGTGCCGGCGCCGCAACTTCCTACGGGCATCATGGGAATTTTCAGAATGCCCGGCGCTCCGCAGCAGCCTGCGCCAAAACCCAGCGCTCCGCAATACCGGCAGGCTGATCGTGTAGTTGATCAGGCAGTGGACCCGAAACCATTCGTGTTTTCGCCAGATTTGCATAAATACATTTTTGCCGGCGTCACCCCGGCATCCAGCGGCCAGAGCCTTGAATTAACGCGGTATGAGGTACCGGGGGCTGATGGCCAGACTTACACCTATTACCAGGATGGCGCACGGCCTTATGTCTTTTACTATCTGCCCAATTCATTCAAGGCTGCTCGCCGCCCTGACGGCGACCATGGGCCTCTGTTGTCTGCCAGTTTTGGGCAGGCAGCATCAGCGGAAGATCTAAAGGCGACGTTCTCTTTTATTGCAGTGCCTTATGTTGATCCTAAGCGCCTGCAAGCAGCTGCTCCGAAGTTGAAGGAGTCAATTGGGGAATTGCCAAAAGGCGTGGATGGCCCACAATTCGAGCCGCTGCTGAGCGCTCCCGGCAAGACTCATTTCAGTCTCTCTTATCCGGGCTGCGACACAAGCAAAGGACCGTTTGAATTGCGCGAGAAGGCAAGCGTCGATCTGCGGAGTGGGATCCATGACTCGGTGCAGCTTTCGCTGCAGCAGTTTCAGACTCTCTACGACGCATTGTTCAGCCCTTCATCGGTGCTGATGACGGGAAAAGTAGATGTGGAATTGGGCGCCGATTCGGGAGAGCAAATCCCGTTCAGTGCCCGTTTGAATGATCTGGCGGGTGATTTTCTTGCATATGCGGAGCAACCGCTTAGTCCCGGCGCTGGCGCAGCGACTGACGGCGGCGGCGATTCCGACAGCGGCCCTTCGATGAAAGACACCATGATGAGCGCGCTGGGCGACGCCGTGGGAGGCAACGTGGAAGGCGCCGTGGTGGACATGGTGGGTGGTCTGGCGGGAAAACTCATCCACAAAAAGAAGAAAGACAAGAAAAAGAAAAAACAAGAAGAGGAAGCTCCCCAGGAAACGGGCGAACAGGGCGTGCAGGCGACACTGCAGAACATCATTGAGAGCCCGGTGGAGATTCAGTCATTGGGAGTAACGCTGGTGCGAGGACAAGAAAACCTGGCAGCAACGATTGATGGCCTGGATCTTTCGCAACCGGTCCAGATTCCTCCGGGGCAGCAAGTCACGTTCACGGTTGCACCCGCGGAGCCGACTGACGTCAGCGATCCAGTACATGTGGAGTACGACATGAGCGGTGTGCATCCGGTTCCCGACAAGGAGGCGATCTGGAATGAGATTCTCGATCCCACGGCGGCGGGAAGCTATTTGACCACAATCACGGTGAAAACACCGGCATCAACGTTCGCTGCTCCGGCGGACGATGCCAACCAGCAGATCGTCTCCATGGTCGTGGACTTTGACAGCGGCGTCTCGGCTGAGCTTACTTCCACCAAGCTGGAAGCGAAGGTTGATCTTCCGCATGCGGTGATGAATTACGTTCTGCGCAAGACTGACGCCGGGGAATATCGCTACAAGTTAACGCTGGTCCGGACCAATGGCGACCAGACCAAGGACGACGACTGGCGGCCACCTGAGACGACCACAGTTCTCTTTCCGGCCGTGCGGTGAGTTGCTGTGGCTTACGAAGGCATGCCCGATTTTCAGGCGCTCCTGCGCGACAAGGACGTCAACGTCTTTGCTCCGTTTCAGGACCAGGGAGCATACACGCTGCTGCCTCGCGCACTCGACATCGCCAAACGTGAAGATGGAACAGGAGACTTCCATCTGGGGATTGTGCGCCCTGAAAACCCCATGCTTCCTCCTAAGCCGCACGGCATGCTGGATTTTCGTCTGCAAGCCGTGTTTCCGATGGAAGAGGGGCTGGCGCTGGTCCGGACGCGCCAGGCTGGCGCGGTGCTGGATCAAGCCAGATTCCGCGACGGCTTTGTGCAAATCTTTCCCGTAAATGAACTCAAAAGCGCGTCAACGCAGTTGTTTGTCACTGTACCCGTGAACTTCCAGGGGATGGCGGTGACGCGCTTCTTCTGTGACCTGGGCATCGATTCAGCATTGCTGGTGAAGGACATGCTCGCCGCGAATACGGCGCCTCTCCGCGCGGTGGCGCACCTTGAAGTGTGGGGAGTCGCGCCGCGTTTACCTTTAAAGGTAACCATCGATCCGGCAGCGTTCCTTAAGTATTTGCGTTCCAAGGCCCGCCCAGATGGCCGGATTTCCCGTCCTGAACTTGCCGCCGTATTCGCAAATGCGGCCAGCAATGGCCCATGGACGGTTCAGGGAAAGATGGACCAGATAGAACCACAAGCGTTCGGTGATTGCATGGCGGACCATGCGCGCTCACGCTTTGCCTCACTGGCGATGCCGCTGCAGGGAGAAAGTTCGCCGTTGCTGGCTCTGCCCACTCCAGACCAATTTGGGAGTGGAACGTTCTTTTGGGACTTAAACGAAGCGGCAACTACAGCCCGCATCGTCAGTTTGAATTTTGATCCGCTGGCCGCGGCCCGGGAGTTGGTGGCGTCGCGCGGAATTGATGCTGTGGTGTCAATGGATTCAGTCAAGAAACTTCAAACCGGGATGGTTTCCATACCGGTAAGGGCCAATCTGCCAATGGAGCGGCAAGGCGTGTTGAGCCTTGGAGCAACGATCAAGATACCGCCCAAGATGCCTTTTCGGCCGCAGCAGATTAACCGCACGGTTGAGTTGCAGGAGCCGGGCGATTCAAGTTCGATTCAGGTGCAACTCTCTCCCAGAGAAAAGCTCGCTTTTGATTATCAGACATTTGTCATTCTTCAGGACTCTGCAGGAATTCGCAGGGTGGAGGGCGAAACTACCTCGAGCCAGGCCGAGAAGTTGGACCTGAACATCAATGATTTCCCCGTGAGTTTTGTTCCGGTGGAAGCTTCAGACCGGCTGCTGGCCGCAGGCACCCTGTCGGGCACTGTGCGTTACGACGATCTGCAGAGCACATTTTCGCTGACCGCGGCGCAACCGCGCCTGACACTTGCCGTGCCCAAAAATGGGTCCGCAACCCTGGAATTTGAATTTCGATCCGCGGACAAGGCGCATGTTCTGCGGCTGGAAGCGGCTCCGGCGCAGGCTGTCCATCTTGATCTTTCTTCTTTCCGTGAATACGGGCCCCAGACACTGGAAGTAAGTTGCACGTTCCATGAAGGGACGCAGCTTCTGGCAATCGATCTGTTGCCGGAGGGAGCGGCCGAAGGGCCAGACAAGATCACGGTGATCGCGATGACACCACAGTCGCCGCAAAAACAGTGGACATGGTTTGCGTCGTCGCCATTCACGCCGGGATACCGTTATCGCTTTCACGCAAACGAAGCTGGCGCAAATCCATGGTCAGAAGTTCGCTCGCCGTTTGAGCCTTTGCTTCTGGATTCTGCCACTGTTACCCAGGCTGTGGGCGCTGGAGGTAATGCGTGATGGCACAGTTCCAGGATGTCGAGTATCGCCAAAATTCCGAGAATCCCACAGTTTTTCTCTACACTCCCGGACGGCCATCACCGGAGTTGACGCCCGCGGGCGTGCCCGCTGCCACACTGGTTGGTACGGGAGATGGCGGATTCTTTCAGCTTGGCGTGCATTGGGCCTTGAGCCAAAGCCAGCTCCAGGATCTGGCGCAATATATCGGGAAGCAATTTCCGGATCTCGCTTCAGCGCCGATTCTCAGCCCGGAGAGCGTGACCGTAGATGATGTGAAGCTAGTGTTGCAGATGCCGGATCGCAGCAGCAGCGTCCTCGCAACTGCCAGCTCGGCGGGATATCCTCCTTTCACTGCGCTCTTCAATGTGGCCCTGGATGCAGCGCGCTTTGCCCAGACCAGCATGGCACTTTCCGGACGCGAGGACGTTCTGAAAGTCCAGTACGACATTTCCGGACAATCCCTTGTCAGTTGCACAGCCACCATTGCCGGCGACGCGCAACCAGACGTGCAGGCCTTGGATCCAGGCGCGGATATTGCCGCGTGCCTCTCCCAAATCGAATCGGCAATCGCCGATGGACATATTCAACTCGCTGTAACGGGCGATGAGGTCTCGCCTGACCTGCGGGATAAGACCGTCAGCACGGCAAAAGATCATGCGGCCAGGGCCTTGCAACGGATGCTTTCCGGATCAGACTCGGATTTGGATGTTGCCCATCTGCTTGCGTCCGTCACTCTGAGCGATACCAAGCCGGTAAAACTCCTGCGGGAAGCTGACGTGGGAGGGTGGTTCAGCGGGAGAAATTCGGTTAAAGCACTGGTTGCCGCGACGCCGGCAGCACCTTCGGCCGGACCACTGAATTGCACATTCAAACTGGGATTTGACCTTCAGGACCTGCCGATCGCTTTTGTGCAGATAGCTTCGGGGTCGTTGAAGGATGTGCTGCGGCCACCGGCATTCAGCCCGATCACTCTCAAGCTGAATCCGGGCAAGCCGGTCACCATCACCACGAAGTATACGGATGGCGGCCAGCCATACGAGATACAGATCAATGCGGCAAGCGAAATGTCATTAAGCCCGCAGCAAATGGGGTGTTGCCTGGTAACAGTTGACGGATCAGGCCGTAAGCAAAACGGCGCAAAGCAGTTGAAAATGCGCGTGAAGTATCACCCGACCGGAAATGGAACTGAAGATGAACACACGATCAACTGGCAATACGGAGATTGGACCGATAGTTGGTACTTCATTTCCAGGGAATCGGGCCTGGGCGGCGTTATTGAATATAGCTGGCAAGAAACCGCTTCAGACGGAACCGTGGTTGATCATCCGCCGTTGAAAACCAGCCAAACTCAACTGAAATTATAAGCAAATCTTGGAGGCGCAAAATGATTTTGTGGACAGCAGAGCAAAGAATACCTGGAATTGACGACGTCATTGCCTATGGTGACAGTGACTCGCCTTCTATTTTCTATCTGGTCTCATCGACCCCGAGGTTCCGAATTGGGCCGGATGGCTCACCCGTGTTCCAGTTTTTGAAATATCGTGAGCCTGTTCCCCGCGAAGGCGGAAAAAAAGGCGGCGGCTTCTTAATCTGTGACGTGGAGTTTTCTGTTCCGGCTGACGTACAGAAAAAGGCCATAGATGCTCTTCAGCAGCAGGTGAATGCGAATCCCCTGTTTGCCAGGGTGAATCCCAAACCTCCGGTTCAGGTGCGTGAGATTACCTTCACCAAAGGCTCCAGCAGCATACAACTATTTGACAGCGGTGGCGCGGGAGGGGCGGGCGCCTTGGTTGAGAAAGTGCTGAGCCCGGGCGCGCCCAGTCTTTATGGCGACCTCATCACTCCCATTACGGTTGAGTTCTCACCGGAAGGCGCGACCCTGGCGGAACAGGCATTGCAGAGCAAAGGCCCGTCGCTTCAGGTGATCTACAGCCTGATCGCTCCGGTAGCGCTGCCCAGGATGACCGTCAGAGTATGGTTCGTTGCCAGCAAATTCATGAGCTATACGCAGAAAGTGGATATCGATAAAGGCTGGTACCGTCCGGATTCCTACAAAGAAAACGTTCGCCAGCTCTTCATGAACAGCGAGTCAGGCGGAGTAGAGATCCACGCCGACGGCGTGGTTGATCCCAAGGTCAGAAGCAAGCTGGAAGACTGGGGCTTCCAAACGTTGGATGATGCTGTGAAGAGGATGGTGCTGGGCGATATTCCCGACGTTTCTTCCGACCAACGCAAAGTCCCTGACGGCATTGATCATCTCGACCGCAGCATTGCCGTAACCAAGATCGCGAATTTCTCGCGCACGTTGACTGAAGGCATGTCCATTGAAGTTGACCTGGGCCCGCGCGGAAGTTTGCCCGGTATCAGCACGCTCACAGGAAAAGATGGAAAGCCGCTGCAATGGAAGGATTTCGCTCGGACGGTTGATTTAAATGATCCGTTCTTCCAGCAAATCAACGTCAACGTACGGGCAAATGCTGATTTCAATGCTCTGCCGATCTTCAGCATCGACGGCCAAATTGCGTATGACGAGGGCAGCACGCATACCAGCATGGCGTTCACCCTTAACAGCCCGAACGACATCGCCAAGTTTGCCAGCTTCACCGAAAACAACAAACGGTCTTACAGCTACAACTACAAGGTCAACTACAAGGGTGAGACCCGCACATTTGATTCCGGGACAATTCTGAGCAAGGGCGATGAACCGCTCACCATCGACGTTGGCGACACGGGAGTTCTCCAAGCCAACGTGCAGGCCGGCGACATCAACTTCGATGAAGTCGTGCAGGCGCTGGTGACCGTTCACTATGAGGATTCCGCCAACAATGTTGATCCGGTGGAGTGGGAACTGACCCTGGACAAAGATCACAAGGCGCAGACTCTGCAAAAGGTCATCTTTGCCGTGCGCAATGCGCCGTTCAAATACAAAGTTAAGTACGACATGAAGGATGGCAAGACCTACCTGGTGGACTGGAAGACGAATCCAGCCTCGCAAATCTATGTGGGCAGCCCCTTCGGTGGACGCAAGACCATCCACGTGCGCTCCATGGGTGATCTGCAATCGGACATTTCCAACATTTTTGTGGACCTCAAGTATGTGGACAATGCCAACAAATACACTCAATCAAACTCTCTTGCCTTGAACAAGGGAACTTCATTCATCGATTGGACTTTCCCCGTAATCGATGACACTGCGGGGACAGTTACCTATTCCGGCACCGTGCAATTCCAGGATGGGCAGGTGCAGAACATCCCCGAAACCACAGCGACAAAGGACACGATCATGGTGGGCCGCGCCAAGGACGACACTGAATTCCTCAGTGTCAGCGTTCAACCGGACCTGCTGGACTTCAGCAAGCTCAAGCTGGTCAAGGTAACTCTGCACTACGCTGACCGGGCCCATGACATGGACAGCACGAAAGAGTACCTGCTCAAGGCGAATTCCAGCGCCCCGACCTGGAGTCTGCGCCTTCAGGACAAGACCAAACGAAGCTATGACTACAAAGTGACTTTCTTCCTGCAGGATGGCACGAGCCGCTCAGTAGGCCCAGTTACAACCAGTGAACCCATGTTGCTGCTGGAGATGCCGACAACTACAGCCGCAGCGCCAGGAGCATGAGCAATGATCTATTTGTGGCCTCCATTTCCAATGATCAACGGTGTGTCCCTGATGCCGGACCACCAGAATCCGAATGTGTACTACTACATGCCGGCGGCGCCGCATGTTACGCAGCTCAAGGATGGGACGACCGGCCAGTCCGTTCCGCAACTGCAGCTCATCAAGTATCGCGGCTCCGCCGGTAACGGTGGTTTCCTGAACTTTGATTGCAACCTGGGGATTGATGGTCCTGTGCTGGATGATATTGCCGAACAGCTCAAACAGCAGAAACATCTCACCCAGACGCCGCTGCTCAGCCCGCTACCCGTCGTCGATGGCACAGTGAGACTGCTCCTGCTGGGAGCGTCATCTCCCGAACCACCGGCGCCGGGAACAAAGCCCAGCGGCTCCGGAAGTTCAGGTTCCTCTTCAGGCACTGCCGCGGCTGCTGCTGCGGCTGCAGGGCCCAGGTTCGTTACCAGGATCGATCAGAG
>DATDNH010000280.1:0-6839 GCA_036518395.1 Candidatus Angelobacter sp.
GGTATTAATCGCTGCCCATCAGATATTGCAGACTACCTGACCTCCATTGGTGGCCAAACTCCGTTTGGTGAACCGATCTGGCGTCTCGTTCTCGCCGATAGTGTGATATGGAAAGTTGCTGGCGGAAAAGTTTGGGATGAAAATCTTTCCATCGCCGAAAGAAGCGAAATTAGGTTCGCAGGCGCGGGCGCCATCGCTCCGCATAAACCCTTAAAAGATGAAACCGGCAAGCTGGTCGAACGCCGCCGCTATCCGCATCTTGATGGCTGGATTCTTCAGCGGTGGTTTCCACCATCTTCATATTCCCGCAGCCAGTGGTTTGCCCCGGAAAACTGCCTGCCCGACGGCACTCCCAAACTGGGTCCATTTCCCCAGTTTGGCGACTACGAAATGGTTGCCGGCCCGGCGCCGCGCGTTCCCTCGCGCAGCGAGCTGCATACATTCATCTCGTCTTATTACCGCGGATTGGAATCGCGCAGTGGCTCGGTTGAAGGACGCATACGCCAAGCCGTCAACGCAGCCGAGTACGAGCGCCGAAAAGAAGAAGATCGCGTGCGCGAGCTGGCTGATGCCTATATGCGTGACAAATGCTCCTATCTCTACAGTTCGTCTTTAGAAGCCGGCCGCATAAGAACCGACAAAGCCGAAAAGCTGGGAATCAAGGAGCACGTAGGGAACTAGGCCATAGGCAACAGGCAACAGGCCACAGCAAAACTCTAGCCGCGAATCCCGGCTAATAAACGCGAATCACGGCCAAATCTTTCAACCACAGAGGACACAAAGGAAATTCCCCAGGAGTTGAGGTCACCGTTTTGGCATCGTGCGAACATAGTGCTCGACCGTTTTCACGTTGTCTTCCAACGGCGGAAAGATGCCCAGGCTCTGCGCGGAGTGCACGTCGCCTGCGTAGCCGCCATCGATAAATGTGACATCCGTATATCTCACGAAGACGATCACCTTGGCCCCCTTTTTAAATGGAGGATCCGGCAGAGGCCGGAATGAGCAATTGCCGTATCCAACGCGAATCGTGCTGTTGTGCCAGGTCCCCCACAAAACCCGTTCGACCCGGAAGGTCACAAATTGGAACGCGAGGTCCTCGCAAGCTCCCGGCACCTCGCCCAGGTCCTCGATTGTGCCCACCATGATCAGGCCCGAAGCTTTCGCCGCCTGTGCCTTGGCCACGAATTTCTGGACATAAGCAGTCGAAAGAGTGTCTCCGGCGCTCGCGCCAAGGAAAACAGAGAGCATGATGAAGATCAGTGACATTGAACTCCCCCGCACGAATAATCGGCCCACGGCACGCCAGCACCCCGCTACACGCAAAAGCGGCGCGTAGCCGGGGACCCCGCCGCCGGGATCTGCGACATTCAGCCATACTGAATTAGACACCATACCGCAAGGAAATAGGGAATAGGGAGCAGAACGGATTTCAGAGGCAGATTCCTTAGGAGGTGAGGTCACCGTTTTGGCAGCGTGCGAACATAGTGCTCGACAGTTGTCACGTTGTTTTCCAACGGCGGAAAGACGCCTATCCTCTCCGCGGAATACTCGTCACCTCCGTAGCCGCCATAGATAAATTTGTCATTGTCGTATGTCACGAAGACGATCACCTTGGCCCCCTTTTTAAATGGAGGATCTGGCAGAGGCTGGGGCCCACAATTGCCGTATCCAACGCGAATCGTGCTGTTGTGCCAGGTCCCCCACAAAAGCCGTTCGACCCGGAAGGTCACAAATTGGAACGCGAGGTCATCGCAAGCTCCCGGCACCTCGCCCAGGTCCTCGATTGTGCCCACCATGATCAGGCCCGAAGCTTTCGCCGCCTGTGCCTTGGCCACGAATTTCTGGACATAAGCAGTCGAGAGACTGTCTCCAGCGCTCGCGCCAAGGAAAACAGAGAGCATGATGAAGATCAGTGACATTGAACTACCTCGCACGAATAATCGGCCCACGGCACGCCAGCACCCCGCTACACGCAAAAGCGGCGCGTAGCCGGGGACCCCGCCGCCGGGATCTGTGACATTCAGCCATATTGAATTAGACACCATAGCGCAAGGAAATAGGGAATAGGGAACAGGTTGTAGATTTCAGATGACCCGACGACCCGATCAATTTACCCACTTACTAAATTACCCAATCTGAAAAAGGAGAAACATGTCTGAAATACACGATTTTAATAAAGTAAACGTTGCCGTGCCGACCGACACCCAGTGGCAGCGGCAGGCAGACCAACAGAAACGCGAAATGGGAGGCACGTTCGATTCCGTATTTTCGCCTGAGCGCTATGGTGAAGGCGTGCGCCGCATGCAGCAGAAGCGCAAAGACCTGGTGGCGCTGATGACGCGCCTCAAGCCCAGCCCCTGGACCGTAGTCAACCTCATGCCATTTCCGTTGAACGTGAATGGCGTACTGCACAGCCACCTTGCCGGCTCAGACGGCAACCAGGTTCCCGCCTGTCCCGTAGGCCAGGAGTTTACGCGGATGGTCATCCATGACGTCCATTATTCAATCAAGGATGAAGGCGCGGGCATGGACAACCTGGACAACTACACGCCGCAGCCGTGGGATCCGTCCATTATGGCGCAGGATTACATCAACGAGTTCAACACCCGAATGGGGTGCGGCGGCGTGCTGGTGTTCGCAGGCGACAAGGACCCCAAGGATGCCGACGTGCAGAAAGATATGGCCGAGGCGCGCATGAAACGCAATCGCTGGCTGCTCAAAAAAGTGCAGGAAGCGGAAGTAGAGTGGGGCGACACCAGCGGCCGTGGCCGCAAAAACATTACGGAGTTGCATCGCAAAGCCGCAGAAGTTCTGCTGCACGAAAAAATCCTGAAGCAGCAACCCGCGTGGCTGATTGCAGCAGACGAAGCAGGAAAGGCGCCCGAACCATGTCCCGGGTGCGGCGCAGTCGCGGATGAGAAGGCCGCTATCTGCAAAAACTGCCGTCACGTCTACCAGCCTTTGAAGGCCTATGAGGCCGGCATAATCGAGTACAGCCACATCGCCATGGAACGGTTGTCTACGGAAGAGAGAAGGAAGGCGATTCAGATCAGGAATGATCGGGAGAAGGCGAAGAGGGAAGCGGAGCAGAAACTGGGGGTAGTGGACGTTGCTGATTCGGAGGCGGCTCACGGTCGGGTGAACGGAAAAGCTGAGTCGCACAACGTCACTGAGCCAAATCAACCTCACACGGAAGTTCGCGACTCCTCAAAGCACCAGAAAACCTCACTATAGATCAACACCTCCACAGAGTAGCTAATTTCCAATTCCTACTAGATTAGCGGCCGACGTGTTCACACCCGCTGTAGATTCTCCGACTCTGTCTATGTCTTCTCCAATAATTCTTCCACCTGGATACGAGCTTGAGCAGGATGACGCATCCGGTGTCAAACTACCGCCAGGATACAAGCTTGAGCAGCGACCCCCAACGCCGGAGGTGAAGCTGCCGCCGGGATTTGAGCTTGAGCAAAGGACTCCATCGATCTGGCTTCCACCGGGATTTGAACTCGAGCAAACCGGACACGCAAACGGAGATCCGCCCTCACGCGAAAACCCGCTTCAACAACAACCGCAAACACCGTCTCGAATTGCTCGGCGCACCGAGCAGCAGGTTGAACAACCGTACCAATTCCATCCTTCGGATTACGGATTTCAAATGCTGTCGAATTCTCTGCAGCCACAGGCTCACCTGCAACTGGCGCAAGCCACTCGAATTTCATCTGGTGTCGATAGCCGACAGACCAAAAGCGAATCAGATGCCGATACTCGCGTACCTGCCTCTCAGGCAGCAAATTCAGCCGGATCAACACGAGACGAAGCACAGAGACCGAACCGAGTTCCGCTAGAACAGAATCCGGAAAAGCCACGCTCGTCGGACGGCAGTACGCTGGGTGTGCCCGACTCTGAATGGAGACGGCTGGGCCAGTTATTCTCCGCATTCGATCCAACCTCAGCCGCAGTGGATCTGCCGTTCATCCGCAGGCACTGGACAAGGTCGCTGAAACAAGACGCAGAGACTACACTAATGCAGCAGATAAAGCCGTTGACTATTTCTGGCAGAACGCCGAGAACATAAATCCTCCAGGAGCAGGCACCATTCGCGCGCTAGCGCCAATCGACCGCGCTACGGTCGCTCTTTCACCCACCGAACTGCCCCATGCACCGGCAATTATCAGAGGCCCGGCCAGAGCGATTGCAGGGAGGGCCGGCGAAATTACCTATGATCCCAGTCAATGGGCATTTTTCCTGATTCCGGGCGGAGCTCTGGGACCGGCGGCGACGCGCTCTCTCTCTTTGGCATATGCCGGAAGATCGGGACTCAGTGCCTGGCGGCAGGCGAATGAGATCAAGGGAATTTGGAATTCCAACATTCCACAGGAACAAAAATATGAGGCTGTCACGAATCTGGTTTTGGACTCCCTCATGGCGAGCGTGGCGGCTGCGCACGCCAGTTTTCCAACCAAAGAGACCCGACTAACTCGACTTGATACTACAGTTGCTGATCAACTCAGCCGGATGCCAGTTGCCGATCAACAGGAAATCTACTCGCGACTCCAAGCTCAGATACCCACTTTCAACCTGCCGAAACCTGGAGACTCGGTGCTAATACCGGATGGCCATCCAGGAACAGTTGAAAAGATTTTCCCGCGCATGGGTGTGGCACGGGTGCAGACCGAAAGCGGACCCCGAACCGTAAAGCTCTCCGACATTCAAGGTAAGGATACATCTATTCCGGCTACTCCAGCACAAGTACACCCAAACCTGGAATTTCCCGCACCACAATTGCATCCGGGCGATCAGATAGTGCTGATAAACGGCACGTATGCGGATGTGCTGGATGCCTTTCCCAAAATGGGAGTGGCTAGCGTCAGAATGCCAGACGGTACGGAGAGGACTGCCCGGTTATCTGATCTAGAGCGGCTACCAACACCACAAGAACTGGCTGCCAGTCCGTGGCCTCCGTATTCCGCAATCCGCAGCCCGAAAACAGTTCCCAATGCATCCGGTCGAGCGATTCTGGACAGTGTGAATACATTCCGCGTCACCAACAAAGGGCTGGCGTATGATTACCAGCGAAGCGTCTGTGGTGACGTAGAGTATGAGATCTCCGGCGGCGGGGAAAAGGTAAGGGCGGATGGTCTGGATAAACCGCAGGGTGTAGCAAAGGACAGCAAATGGGTAGGAAAAGAGGATATAAGTCCTGTCGTAGAGGATTCTGGGGTTGACCCGGACTTTAGACCCATGATCCTGGACCGACTCGAGAACGAATTTAGACGGTATGGCGCGGTCATCAATGATCCGAAGAGCCCGATTCGAGCCTTGGAAGTTATTACCAACAATCCTCGAGCCGTGCCCTATTTTCGTGGATTAATGAGACGCTACAATATTCCGGGACGTGTTGTAGTGGTTAAGAAGTAAAGGCATGCGAGTATCCGCCCGCGCGATGAAAGCAGTTGAAACATGGAATTGGAATCCGATAGTTGCCCTTTTTGGAAGCGCGGCCGATCATTTTGCATAACACGATGCACATTGATCAAATGCGATTGATATGAACTACTTTGTCTCTGCCCCAACGGAAACGAATTGGAAAATGACGCCTGAGGAATTTCTCGGGCATCTTACTGCCCGTTGGCCGCACGCTACAGTGCGAAAGCTCCCTTCCCCCTTATCGTACGAATGGGAGATTCAAATGCAGGGCGGACCCCTGGGAGGCGATTTTTATGGACGTTATCCGGGGGTAGCTTTTGAAGGAGCATTTGAAGATTGCGCGGCGTTTGCTGTCTGGTTTCGTTCTTTGGTTCCAGCCCAACAGCCCCTCCTATTTTATGATGAATCCTTAAGCGTCAAAATGGAGTTGAAGCCTGAAACAACGGTGGCGGACATCGATGCGGCAGTTGAATGAACACGAGGGCTATAAACAATTGCGATCCTAAGAGCTACAGAATCTGATGAGTTACCTTGTTTCATCGCCAATCAAAACCAACTGGCATATGACACCAACAGAGTTCATTTCCAAGCTGCTTGAACGCTGGCCCAAAGCACAAGCTAGGGCGCGCACGTTCGCCTCTCCTTTTTCACATGATTGGAAAATTCACATGCCTGCCGGAGTTTTAGAGGGCAAGTTCAATCAAAACTACTCAGGCATCTCAATTGAAGGCGAGTTGGAGGATTGCGCAGCCTTCGCCCTGTGGTTTCGTTCCGTGGTGCCGGGTGCGCAACCGCTGCTGTTCTATGACGATTGCTTTAGTGTCGATGTGCCTTTGACGGCTGAAACCACAGTAGCTGATCTTGTTGCCGCGTTCCAGTGAGGAGCTAACCGCGAATGCACGTGAGCAAAGCGAATGAAACCATTGAAACGAAAAGGAACTCGCCACCGCGAGCCCATTCGACTTCGCTCGGGACAGGCTCTTCGGCATGTAAACAGAGGATTTGTGAGAAGAGCTTTGGCTCCGTGCCTCCGTGTCTCCGTGGTAATTCGCGGCTAGTCATCAACGTCCCACTTACTTTTATCTTCCACCGGTTGAGGCAGACGGCCTTCGAGCCATTCGGCGCAGTCTGTGAATTCTTTATCGCTGCCAATCTGCGGTAAGATTTGCGTGTGAATCTTAGAGAAATTCTAGCTGATCAAAAACTCACAGAGGAGAAGCTTTTTTCGGCATACGAGGTGGTCCTTAAAGAAAGATTTGCCACAGCCGAAATCAAAGCTCATCCTCCAGATGAATTCCAAATTACCCTGGCGGATGGTCGCGAGTTTACTGCTTTTACAAAAAATCTGTGGCTTTCGATTCGCAATCAAACCACCGACGACCGCGTCAGGTCAGTTGAGTATCACGTCCGGG
>DATDNH010000281.1:0-2533 GCA_036518395.1 Candidatus Angelobacter sp.
TTGTACGGCGGGATTCACAATCCGGATCAAGTCGCACTGATGCCTATTTTCCACAAAGGGAAACTTCTCGCCTGGACGTCGGCAGCGTTGCACACCACGGAAACTGGTGCGATCGAGCCAGGCGGCATGCCCGTCAGCGCGAAGTCGCGATTCGAAGAAGGGCTGAACATGCCCCCCATGAAGATCGGCGAAAATTATCAGCTGCGGAATGATTTCCTGGAGTTCTATTCGGTTTACGGCCTGCGTGCACCGGCCATGTTTATTTCGGATTTGCGCGCAAGATGTACGACCGCGGACAGAGTGCGCGTGCGCTTGTTGGAACTGGTAGAGAAGCGCGGCGAAGAATATCTCATCGGACTGCTGCGCAAGATGGTGGATACCGCCGCAGCCGGCGCCCGCCAGAAGATCAAGTCGCTTCCGGAAGGCAAGTTCCGCGCGGTGGTGTTTAACGATGCCATTGGATGGACGCCTGCTCTTGTGCGAGCTTGCTACCTGACGCTCATCAAGAAAGGCGATAAGCTCATTTTTGATTTTGAAGGAACTTCTCCCGAAAATCCCTCCTCTTATAACGTGCATTCGCAGGCGGTCGTCGGCCATATCGCGAATTTTATGTACGAGTATCTCTTTCACGATCTGCCCATTTGCAGTTCGACATTTGCGCCCATCGACTTTCTTTTTCCTCCCAATATAATCCTCAATCCCGACAAATCAGCGGCCACCAGCTGCTGCGTCTATATTGGAATGCAGTGCCGCAACGCCACTCACAACAGCTTTGCGAAAATGGCCTTTTCCAGCGCGAGCTTGTGGCGGCAAGTGACGGCTTCGCCGGGCAGCCAGCACACCGCGCAGATTTGCGCCGGCCTGTCCCAGTGGAAGCTGGCAGTATCCGATGTTCTCTCTTTTTCCTTGAACACACAGGGACAAGGCGGGCGCGCCGCCACGGACGGGATGGATTCCTATGGATTCGCATGGTGCGCGTTTGGCCGAGCGCCGGATTCCGAGCAGGTCGAGAGCGAACTGCCTCTAACCGTGATGCTCTCACAGCATTGGCGGGACTCCTGTGGTCATGGGCACCATCGAGGCGGGGCCGGCGCCGTGCAACAGTGGATGATCCACAAGGTCAGTGACATGGTTTCTCTCTGCATGGGCAACGGAAGCAAGGTTCCGCTCGGTCAGCCGTTGTTTGGGGGATATGCTTCGCCGCCGATCCCCGGAATCAGCGTGCGCAAGCCGGCGCTGCTGGAAGACATGAAGAAAACGGATGCAACACTGACCATGGATCTGCGGGACATGCTTGAGAAAAACACCATTCATGGCGACTGGAAATATGAGCTCATTGCTAGGACGCCGAAGGTTTATCAGGAAGGAGATTTGCTCTTCGGGTTCAGCGGAGGTGGTCCCGGGTACGGAGATCCGCTGGAACGCGATCCGGAATCCGTGATGGAAGACCTGAAGAAGAACATCATCTCCCATTGGACGGCGCAAAACATTTACAAGATTGCTTATGATTCCGAGCGGCGAAAGGTCGACGTGGAGAGCACGAAGCAGCTTCGCCACGACGAGAAAAAGGCCCGGTTGGCGCGCGGCGTTACCTTCGAATCGTTCATGCAGGAATGGAGCAAACAGAGTCCGCCGAAAGAAGCGATGCAATTCTATGGGACCTGGCCCGATGCCAGGTCCACGGGGCCGGTTTTCCGGCCTTGACGCATGAACCTGAGCCTTACTCCAAGGCAGATGGCCAAGGGAGTGCTGAACGGAGATTTGCCTTCCCGGCCTCTTTTGCTGCCCATTGTTTTTTCATTGGGCGCGAAAGTGGAGAATGTTCCGCTGAACGCCTTCTTGAACAATCCTACAAAAATTGTGAGCGCTTTGCGCCAGATGAGAAGTAATCTGCACGCCGATGGAGTTGCGTGCTACTTCGACCCGTATCTTGAAGCCGAAGCGCTTGGCGCAACCCTGGAGCGCAAGTCGGAGGATCAGCCGCCGGTCGTTCACTGGCAGCACTCGGCAAGAGTTGGGAAATTGCCGGAAGGGCTGCGCTCTCCGGAAGAAGCGGTGCAGAACGGCAGGATCCCTGTTGCTGTGGAAGTGATCCGCAGAATGAATTCAGTACCGAACCGCGATTTTCTTCTCCAGGCGCATGTCAGCGGGCCAATCGCGCTCGCTTCTCGGATTGCTCAAGTAGAAAAACAGGAGAACTGGACCACGACGGCCCTCCCCGCTGAAGCTCTGGAACTGGCTTCTTCCGTAGTAACGCAGGCAGTTACAACTTTCCTGGAGGCGGGAGCTGACCTGATCGTCATCCATGAGAAAACGACGAATGAAATTACCGCCAAGAGCTGTGAAGAATGGGCGAATCTCCTTTCTCCGGCGATAAACGTAACGCGATTTTACGAAGCGCTGCCGGTGCTTCTGCTGCTGACCGGTTCGAATGCCGTTCTTGAAAACTGGGACAAGATTGTGGGTCAGTCCTGGGACGGCGTTTTATGCCCACCCGCCTCCGTCTTATCGAAACTGCCGGAAGGGATCTGCG
>DATDNH010000282.1:0-7160 GCA_036518395.1 Candidatus Angelobacter sp.
TTTTGGAAAACTACTATGGCGGTTTGAGGGCGAATTTTAGCAGAGTTTCTGGAATTTAGTGCTGTGGATTTTGACAACAGGCAATAGGCAACAGGCCACAGGCAATAGGCAACCCTTGGCTCTTGGCTTTTGGCTCTTGGCTAAAAGCAACCGCAAGAGCAAAAGCAAAACCAAAAAGCAAAAAGCAGACTCCTCCGCTGCGCGTCGGAATGACAACAACTCAGGCAACAGGTTACAGGGGACAGGTCACAGAACCAGGCAACAGGGAAGAGTGAAGGCAAAATCAAAACCAACAGCAACGGCAACAACAGAGCTTGGCGGGAACGGCTTGAGGCGGCATCGTTTGATCACGAATTTTGGGGATCCTTTCCTTCGGCTACACAAGCTCGCCTCGAGGACAGGCTAACCCTCGCTCCCGCTGCGCGGGTTCTCGGACTTCGCTCAGGATGACAGGGGGAAGAGGTGTTCACATATCCAAAACATTATGAACAATGCATAGGACGTTTTTAATGCAACATTCAATAACGTTTCCCGATTCAGGAAACACCCTTACTCGTGCCTCAAGGCGGAAATGGGATTGACCTGGGTGGCTCGGCGCGCGGGGAGGTAACCGGCAAGAGCGGCAATGATCCCAAGCGCGGCCGTCAATACGGCAAGAAGAACGAGGTCGAGTTTCACTACGCCTTCCAGCACGCTGGCGAGGAGGCGCATCAGCGCGAACGCGGCGGGCACTCCGATGGCAAGACCACCTGCCGCCAGTTTGACGGAGCTGCCGACGATCATGCGCAGCACGTCCGCGTGTTGCGCGCCCAGGGCCATGCGCACGCCGATCTCGTGCGTGCGCTGCACCACCGAATAGGCCATGACGGCGTAAATTCCGGCCGCGGCCAGCAGCAGCGCGATCACCGCGAAGGCAAACATCATCTCGGCCGAGTATTCAACGCCGCTGGCATTGTCTGTGATGAGCTGTTGCAGAGTACGAATGTCATAGGCGGGCTGGTCACGATCCACGCTCTGGACAGCCGCCGCAGCGGCGCTCGAGAGCAACATGGGATCGCGCGCAGTGCGGAGAATGAATCCGGCAGAAGGCGGCCCATCCTGGGCCATGGGGACATAGGTGGTGGAGCGAAAATTCTCGTCAAAGACATTTTGCCAAATGTCGCCGGCCACGCCGACAACGGTGCGCCATGGCTCGCTCGACCTCAAGCGAATGCGATGCCCGATAGGATCGCTGCCTGGCCAGTAACGCCTCGCCATGGCTTCCGTAATCACGGCGACGGGCGGCGCGTCAGGCCCGTCCTGATAACTGAGGAACCGGCCGGAGCGCAGAGGGATACGCAGCGCGCGGAAAAATTCAGGAGTCACGGCCTGGATTCCAGAGCGGAACTGCTCGCCCGCAGGCGGCGCGGTATTCTCGATGGTGAAGGTGCTGGTTCCCCATGCCCAGCCAGAAGGCAGATACTGTACCGCAGCCGCAGCTTCCACTCCGGGAATGGCCGCCAGGTTCTGAGTCACGCGATCGTAAAAATCTGCGCGGGCATGGGCGTTGGGATCTTTTTTTTCCGGCAGAGTTACGCGGAAGGAGAGAGTGGAAGCGGCATCGTAGCCGGGGTAGCGATTCACCAGATTTCTGAATCCTTTGACCATCAGGCTCGCGCCCACCAGCAGAATCAAGGCCAGGGCAACCTCGCTGATCACCAGCAACGAGCGGGAGCGGCGTCTTACCGGCAACGAAGATGATCCGCGAATTCCTTCTTTCAGAGCTTCATTCAGACCGGAAGTGGAGCAAGCCTGCAGCGCAGGAATCACTCCGGCCAGCACGCCGGTGAGCAGCGCAACGGCAGCGGTAAAAGCGAGCACACTGCCATCCAGGCGGATGTTCTTCACCCCGGCAATGTGCTGCACAATGAATGCCGGCACGCCGGCGCGTGTGACCGGCACTGCCCAAGCCGCCATCAGGATGCCCACGAATCCGCCAGCCAGCGAGAGCATTACGCTCTCGACCAGCACCTGGCGCGCGATCCGCCAGCGCGAGGCGCCCAGGGCCACCTGCACGGCAAATTCTTTTTGTTGTCCCAGGGTACGGGCCAACTGGAGATTAGCAACATTGGCGCATGCGAGCAGAAGGACAAAGACGGCCGACCACATCAGAATAATGATGTAGTGGCGGGTCTCACCGAGAACTTGTTTTCGCAGGAGGGCCAAATCAAATTTCCGACCTTCGTTGGTAGCGGGATATTCGCGTTCCAGGTTGGCGGCAATGGTGTCCAACTCAGCCCTGGCGCGGTCGAGCGATACTCCCGGCTTCAACCTGCCGACCACGGTCAGCGTGTGATCGCCACGGCTCCGCATTTCAGGTGAATTCATGGGCAATGCAGCCCAGATTTCTGCGCCGATGGGAAAATCGAATTCGCGCGGCATCACGCCAATGATGGTGGCCTGCGCGCCGTTGAGCGTCACGCCGCGGCCGATGATGTGAGGATCAGCGCCAAAATGGTTTTGCCATGTGGCGTAGCTGATGACGGCTTCGCGCATGTCGCCGGAGTTTCCTTCAGCTTCAGTGAAGGTGCGCCCCATCAGCGGCGGGACTTCCGTGAGTGGGAAAAAGCTCGAGGTGACGAGGTATCCTTCCAGCCGCTCGGGCGTGCCAGCGCCGGAGACGTTGGCATCCCAGCCGCGACCCTTTAAAGCTGCAACACTGGCAAAGACCGAGTTACGCTCAGCTACATCAAGATAGTTTGCCGGGGCCACACTGTCATCCCAGTTCTGCCGAGGCACAATTTCGCCGATGGTCAGCATCCGATCGAGATGAGGGAATGCCAGCGGATTGAGAACCATTGCACGGAGAGTGCTGTAGATGGTGCTGTTCGCGCCAATACCCAGGCCTAGCGCGATGATTGCAACCAGGGAGAATCCACGGTTCTTGATAAGAACGCGAAAAGCGAGCCGCACATCCTGAAGAAAAGTGCCGGTCATATCAGTTTCCTGCAAGCGCGGGCAGAGATAGGTCAACCAAACCGCTGCCGTTTTTTAAGGCGCTCCGCTCCAAAACCAGGACCCCCACCCCATCACGTGCAACACCGGCACGCGCTGGGGACCCCGGGAGCTGCGCGCCGAATTCGCTTGGCTCACGTCTGCCTGAAGGCCCGCGAATTGCAAGCAACCCGCTAGACGCTGATACTCCGCGATCGCCTCGCAAGCGGAGGCAATCGTGGTCGGCAGAGCGGAACTCAGAAGCTTCTTCTCTGCCATTTCCGCGGCTTAAAAGCCGCTCCGGCACGACTAAAGTCGTGCCCTGATACTTGTCTCGCATCGGCACAAGTAATTCTTACAACGAGTTAATTTCCTGCAAGGGCGGGCAAGGCCGCCGATGCGCCGAAAAGGAAGACAATTCCAATGCTGAAGCTGTAGACTGCGGTCACACCGGACACCCAGAGGTTCAAAATGGGACGGCGCGCGCTCGCCCCATACAATCCTGTTGCGGAAGCGGTCATCAGGGTATTCATCACCAGCAGCCCGATGACGAACATTGCCAGGCCGAGCAGGCCTTTCGTTGCGCCTCCCAGATTGGCCGCCAGCAAGAACAGCGAAAGCTGGGTGGGAGTCTCCGCGCCCAGGCCGTGAATCACGCCGATCAGAAAAACCGATTTGAGGTTGTAGGTCCACTGAAACTGAGCAGGAGGCTGGCGTCTTTTGCCGAACACGGAGCCTGCGCGCCAGACCAGCCAGCGGCAGCCGGATATCAGGAGCGCGAGCCGCGAGGGCGGCCTGTGACTGTGCGGCTTGAAAAACATGCTGAAGCAGACGTAAATGGCCAGCACGATCAGCGTGCATCCAATAAAGCGTTCCGCCCACTGATTCAGTTCGGAAGGCAAGGCAAAACGGCCAAAGATCACGGCGCTGCCGAGCGCAGCGATGGTGACGGCGTGGCCAAGAGCGTACAAAACGCCCAGGCGCATGGAGCGCGCGGGCCTGGTCTCCACGCTGGTGATATCAGAGATGGCGGCAATGTGGTCGTAATCAAATCCGTGGCGCAGCCCAAGGGCAGCAGTAGAGGCAAGCGCGATTCCCAGAGTCACCGTCACGGTTTTGCCTCCGCTCCGCAAACAGAACTCTCGAGCGCGTGAGCGCTTTCGAGAGTAGCAGCGGCAACGATTGCCTGGCCCAGGCTCAACCCACCGTCGCCGCAGGGAACTTCGGAATGGGTGAAGACATTAAATTCCTCTTCACGCAGGAGATTCTCCAGCCTTTGCGCCAGCCATACATTCTGGAAAGTGCCGCCGGAGAGGCATATTCTGTCAATCTGACAGCGCTCGCGAACGGCCATCGCCGCGCGCAACAGAACGTCGGCCAGCCCGTCATGAAATTTGCGGCTGATGATGCCCGCCGGTACCGAGTCAAGGGTATCTTCGAGAAGCTGGCGCATAAGTTCAGAGTGCGAGATCTCGAAGTGGTCATCGTAGTCGATCAATTGCATTGCGTAAGGCGGGACAGAGGTCTGACGGTCCAGGCAGGCTTCCAGTTCGATTGCAGCCTGGGCTTCGTAGGTGACCACAGTCCGCAGGTTGGCGATTGCGGCAACGGCGTCAAAGAGCCGCCCACAGCTTGAAGTGAGCGGACTATTGATGCCATTTTCCAGCATGCGAAGAACGAATTGAGCGTTGCGTTTTTCGATGTCGCGCATGAAGGGAAGGCCGAGATGAAGCGCGTCACTGCCGAACTCCTGCCAAAGATAGCTCAGCGCCATTCGCCAGGGCTCGCGGATAGCGGCAGCGCCACCGGGGATGGGGGTGTAGGCAAAATGGCCGGCACGCTGGAAGTTCAGCGCATTGCAGACCAGAATTTCTCCACCCCAGATGGCGCCATCGGCGCCGTAGCCGGTCCCGTCGAGAGCGATCCCGATCACCTGGCCATGAATGCGGTTTTCAGCCATGCAGCTTGCGATGTGCGCGTGGTGATGCTGCACGCCGATGCGCGGCAGATCTTTCTGCTCGAGCGCCCACCTGGTGGAGAGGTAATCAGGATGCAGATCGTAGGCGATGGCGGAAGGCTTGATTTCCAGGATTTCCTGGAGATGCGAGTTTGCCTCGCGGAAGAAGTTGTAGGCCTCAACATTCTCGAGATCGCCGATGTGCTGGCTGAGGAAAGCCTGGTCCTGGCGAGTGAGGCAGATGGTATTTTTAAGTTCGCCTCCTACAGCCAGGATGCCGGCCACGGGTTTTTCCAGAAATACGGGAACAGGGACAAAGCCGCGTGATCGCCGCACCTGGCGCATCTTCCCATTCTGGAACCGTGCTACGGAGTCATCGCAGCGGCACAGGATATCGCGGTTGTGGACCAGAAGATAGTCTGCGAGCGGCCCGAGCCGTTCCACAGCTTCATCATTATCAATAGCGATCGGTTCTTCAGAGAGATTGCCGCTGGTCATGACCAGGAAATCGAAGCTTCCGCAGGCGAACAGCAGATGATGGACAGGCGTATAGGGCAAAAAGACGCCGAGGTGACGGTTTCCGGGCGCCACTTCCGAAGCGATCTCATTGGCCGTATAAGCTTGCAGCAGCAGAATGGGGCGCTGCGGTGAAGTCAGGGCGCGAGCTTCATCGTCGCTCAATATGCAGATTCGGCGTATTGCATCAAGATCGCGGGCCATGATGGCAAAGGGTTTGCCCACGCGGCGCTTGCGTTCGCGCAACTCGTGGACTGCGCGTTCGCTGGTCGCGTCAACCGCGAGATGGAATCCGCCGAGGCCTTTCACGGCGATGATTGCTCCGGATGCGAGCCGTTCCGCGGCTGCTTCCACCGGATCACCCCAATCCAGGATTCGTCCATTGCGATTCCAGAGTTGGAGTTGTGGGCCACAGGCCCAGCAGGCATTGGGCTGAGCGTGAAAGCGGCGATCCAGCGGATGATCGTATTCCGCCTGGCACTCCGGACACATAGGGAAAACATTCATTGATGTCCAGGCGCGATCGTAAGGGATGCTGCGCACGATGGTGAAGCGCGGGCCGCAGTTGGTGCAGTTAATGAAGGGATATTTGTAGCGCCGGTCAGCAGGATCGAACAGCTCGCGCAGGCAATCGTCGCAGGTGGCAATCTCGGGAGAGATGAGCGTGTGCGCGGCTTCAGCCTTTTCGCTGTGAAGAATGCGGAACTCGGTTTCCGGCTGCAGATCCAGCGGTTGCGCCTGGATTTTGGTGATGCGTGAAAGCGGCGGGGCTTCACGCGGCAGCAATTCCTGGAAGCGAAGCACCTGCTCCGCCGCTCCCTGAATTTCAATGGTGACACCGGCAGCGGTATTGACCACGGTGCCGACTAAATTGCATCCGTGGGCAAGGCGATAGATAAACGGACGAAAGCCCACGCCCTGGACGATTCCGGATACCTCAATACGCTGGCGGATATCCATGGGTTTACACCGGCACGGCAAGTTGCTCACGGGCCATGAGCACGCGATGGTCCAGCCACCTGATCCAATCGTTCAGTCCCTGATCACTGATGCACGAGGTGAGGATTACCTCCATGCCGGGATGGGTGCGCCGGGCATTCTCAATGGCTTCTTCGACGCAGAAAGGCACATAGGGCAGCAGATCGATCTTGTTCAGAACCATCAGTTCCGATTTGAAAAAGATCGAGGGATACTTGAGCGGCTTTTCTTCACCTTCCGTCACGCTGAGGAGCACGATCTTGGCCGCCTCCCCCAGGTCATAGCTGGAGGGACAGACCAGATTGCCGACATTCTCGATAAAGAGGACGTCAATCTGGTCCAGATCCCAATCGGCAATTCCGTGCTCAATCATGCGCGCGTCGAGATGGCAGGTGCCTCCGGTGGTGATCTGCTTTACGGGAAAGCCGAACTGCCGGAGGCGCTGGGCATCATTTTCCGTCTGAATGTCGCCTGTCAACACCGCAACACGGACATCGAGCGGAAGAGACGCCAGGGTGCGCTCCAGCAGGCTGGTTTTGCCTGATCCGGGAGAGCTGATCATGTTGAGCACCAGAGTGCTATTCTCCTCAAAGCGCTTTCTGAGTTCAGCGGCAATGCGCTGGTTTTCGTTTAATACTTTTGTTTCCACCTGCACTCTGTGGGTGCTCATAGGTCCTCCGTTTTGTTAACGCGCTCCGCTGCAAAAGCGGGAGCTACGCGCGATTCGCTTGGCTCA
>DATDNH010000283.1:0-16483 GCA_036518395.1 Candidatus Angelobacter sp.
ATTTTGCGCCCCGAAGCTGAACTCGAGGGCCTGGGAACAGACCAGGTGCTGAACGAAGTCATCGCCTCAGTAGCAGTTCCAAAATGACTTTAGAGCAATTCCACAGTTGCTTTGGTCAGACGGTGATCATGGAAAGATGAAAAATCTAAACGTAGAGACGTTGCAGTGCAACGTCTCTCGCGCGAAGCGCGAAAATGGATTTTGACGTAGCTATAGCAAC
The DNA here is from genome assembly GCA_036518395.1 of Candidatus Angelobacter sp. Classification (GTDB taxonomy): domain Bacteria; phylum Acidobacteriota; class Terriglobia; order Terriglobales; family Acidobacteriaceae; genus Angelobacter. Next base: position 221 of record DATDNH010000283.1, read on the forward strand.
CAGAAGCGCGTGAAGCCAAGACTCTTAGCCCCGGATACAATAACCGCGACCTGCAAGCCCTCAGGCCGGCTAGGCTTCGCTTTCGGCAGAAGGTTTTTCTTCCTGCTCTTTGTCGGCCTGCTCTGGGCCATTCCCGCGTTCTGGGAGCGGCGTTTTCTTCTGATCATGGCAGGGTGGGATGCCTGCGTGCTGATCGCATGGCTCCTGGACCTCCTGCGCCTCCCTCGCGCGGAATACCTGACTGTCGAGAGAAGCTGGGCCGGCGCTGCCTCGCTCAGAAATCCCGTAGACGTTCTTCTACAACTGCAGAACAAAAGCAAAATTAGCCTGGAATGCAGCCGGCTATTTGACGATATTCCGGATAGTTTGAAAGAGCCCGCGATGCTGGAGTGCAAGATTCCGCCAGAAGATTCGGTTACCCTGTCGTATCCGGTGGTTCCGCGGCAGCGCGGCGACGTTCGCCTCGGCGGAGTTTACTTTTGCTACCAGAGCCCTGCTGGCTTCGCCGAACGCTGGGCGCGCGCCGATCTTGGGCAGACGATTCGGGTATTTCCCGATCTTGAGGATGCCCGCCGCCATAACATTTACCTGAGCCGGGCGCGCCAGATCGAACTGGAAAAACGCCTGGTGCGGCAGCGTGGTATGGGCCGCGAGTTTGAGAGTTTGCGCGAATACCTGGCCGGAGACGAATTCCGCAATATCTGCTGGACGGCCACCGCGCGTCGTGGAAAGCACGTGACCAAGCTGTATCAGGTGGAGCGCCGCCAGGCCGTCTGGATCGTGATTGATGCGGGACGGCTGCTGCGCGCGCGCGTAGGCGAGCTCAGCAAGCTCGATCTGGCAACGAACGCCGCGTTGTCGCTGGCGCAGATCGCTCTGTACTCCGGAGACCGCGTGGGCTTGCTGGTCTATGGCCGCAGGATTCAGCAACGGGTCGCTCCCGCGCGAGGGCTGGCGCACATGCGCGTCATTATGGACGCGCTGGCCGCAGCGCACGAAGAAGCAGCAGAGGCGGACCATCTGCTGGCCGCAGCATCGCTGCTGCAAATCCAGAAACAGCGCTCGCTCATCATATGGATCACCGATCTGGCCGATACTTCCATGACCCCGGAAGTGATCGAAAGCGCATCGCAGATTTTGTCCAAGCATCTCCTGCTCTTTACGGTCATTGCGCAGCACGACCTGATGGTGCTGGCGGCAAAATATCCCGAAAACGCGCAACAAATGTACGAAACGGCGGCAGCGCAGGAGATCGTGCAACGCCGCGAAGCGCTGCTAACCCGCGTCCGCGAAAAAGGCGCCCTCGCCCTGGAAGTAAATCCCGGCAAGCTTACGACTACTCTTGTGAATCAGTATCTGGAAGTGAAAGAGAGAAGTTTGATTTGAGAGACCAGCGTCTAGCGGTCTAGCTGCCAGCTCACAACCAAAACCACCCCTTTTTGACCCGCGGACACGAAGGAAAATCAAAGTGCCTAATGACGTGTAGAAGCGGCGGTTTGAAAACTGCTCGAGCGGTTGATACGTTGATACCACCCTCATAAACATTGGGGAAAACAGGCAACAGGCCGTAGGCAACAGGCCGCAGGAGGCCCAACCCAAAAATCGACAAAGGCAGAACACAAAGGACGCTGAGACGCGAACCAGAAAACGTAACCTTTGGCATCTAGGTGAAGACCCAACCCGGAGACCGAACTACAAAACCCCAAAAGGATGATTTTTGGATGGTTTTTGGACTACTTTTTTTGGTGGATGTCTCCTTGGGTGGCGAGTATAACCGCTCATGCAGGTAGGTTTCAGGTAAGGTTTTAGGTCACCTTTTGCTGTCGAGGTGACCGGTCTTGTTGGTTATAGCCATCAGAGGTAGCTTTTGGGTAGGTTTCAGGTTACAAAAAGGGTGGGGTGTCACCTCATCGCGGCGACGTTCACCGGAACCTATTGAATTCACGCGGGATAGCTGGAAGCAGAAACGAAGCAGAAGCACTTGGAAGCATGAACCAGCAGATTTTGGATTTGAGAATTTTGTTTTTTGATTTCAATATCAAAATCGGGCACAGATTCCGTCATTCCGTCCAAGTGCTTGAGTATATTGAGAAAACGTTGCAACGGAACCTGTTACGGAAGCAAATTTGTAACGTCACATTGAGAAAACCCCGAGCAGAGCGCCGAGCGGCATGGCATCCGGGCCGCTCGGAGGCTAGCGTGAAAACCTTTAAGCGATCGGATCTGGGTTCACTAAAAAAACAGGCTCAATCCGCGACTTCCGCGGCCTTTTCTCTAAGCACCTGAAAACCCAATACTTGCCGGGTCGCGGATGGGTCGCGGATAGGCCGCTGGTCGCGGATTGAACCGCGACCCTGGCACCTACTCTCCCGGATCCCTGCTGCCAAACACCAAAACACAACGAGTTGCGCGGCTTCCTCACCCCGGCTCAGGTCAGCGTAAAGACACTACTGCTGTTGCATCCGCGGACTCGTTGGAGACAGGAAACACCGTTTCACCGCCGTGGGCGGCGGCGCCACACGGGTCCGGAAGAACCCATCATTTATTCAATTGTCAAAGAACTCTGCGGGATCAACTGATCCCGGTTGCCCTGGGGCAACGGCCAGCATTTCAAAAGAAATGTTTGACCATCACCAGAATCCCATCGAGAGAGCAAACTGGCAAGAATGTGATGTCACAATGCGGCCAATGTGACAGCCAATGGCAGTCAAAGTGACAGCATGGGCGCAGCGCACGCCATTATGACCTGGTTGTTAGAGCTGTCCAGCAGCCCTGCCCATGTGGCTGCAAGGGCGATCATGTTAAATCAGTACCGCCGGGCAGTGTGCAGCGTGTGCGGTCTGGCTGCCTCTTCTTTCAGGGCCTGTTCGTAGTCGGCGCCCTCGCGATACCAGAGTCTTACATTGCGCCATGCTGCGAGACCGGATAGCACGAGCACGCCCGCAGCCATAACAACAGACAAGAAAATTGAGGAAACAAAAAAGGTGTGTAATCCGGCGAAAATCATGGATGCGTAGAGCAAAGCCAACATGGCTGCGAGCAGGATTTGGAAGGAGCTGATGGGGATCTTCTCGGGAGGACCCTGGCTGCTGGCATATCGGTGAGGCCGGTTCAAGTTTTCATCCAGCAATGACCTCGCCAGATCGGCAGCGATCAAGAGAAACAGTGCCACGGCGAGCGATAGGCAAAGGTAACGCAGGGAACGTGACGGGCAAAATCCCGCCACGAGCGTCAGGGCAGAAGCCACGAAAGGTATGAAGCGCTCGAACGGCAGACAGGATTCGCGTATGCGCTGTAGTGCCCGCTGCCAATATTCGCCCATGAAATTCCCTCGATGGGATTCATGGTAGCGAACATGGTTGCAGCGCGAAAGTTACCAGGGTGTACCGATTCGGTGATGTGCCTATGGCAGACAGTTATCGCGCAGCCGCCACTACTTTGCTGTCTTCTTTCTTTCCGGCCGGCAAAAACAAATACAAGAAGAAGATGGTTGCGATGGCTGCTGCCAAAACAAATTTCCATCGCGCCGGCAAACCGGAAGGCGAGATGAAACCTTCAATCGTTCCGGCAATGATCAGAATGGGAATTGTACCGACCAGGAGGCGAACCGCTTCCGTTCCGGCCCGCGCAATCGAGTCGCGCCGGGGCAGCAGACCGGGAAACAGCATACCTTTCGCCACCAACAGGCCGGCTCCTCCAGCTATAAAAATTGCCGGCAACTCCAGGACGCCGTGCGGGGCAACAAAGCTCCACAGGCCCAGGCTCATGCCGTAATACCAGCAGGCAACGCCGATCACACCCAACAAGATTCCATTAAAGAACAACAGCAGCAGCGTCAGAGTCCCAGCACTGATGCCGCAGGCGAATGCAACAAAAGCCACGCTCATGTTGTTCGTCATGATGCTGCTGGCGGCTGCTGGTTTTATCGCCACTACCGAGTGCGTCCACATCTCGTGATGTTCGAGCGATTGCATCATGCGCGGGCCCAGAAAGGCGCGCATAAAATCCGGCTTTGTCGCTGTCACGAGGAGTCCAACGATCGCGCCCAGAACGAAGACGCCAAAGGCGGTCATTACCAACGGGAGTTGACGGCGGAAGATTTCCGGGTAAGTGTAGCGATAAAAATGAATGATGCGAAAGGGACTCGATTTTTCACCGGAATAGATGGTATTGTGAGCGCGAGCGAGAAGAAGATTGAGGGAGCGGGCGTAGTATTGCGCAGTGGGATCTTCACGCACAGCAGAGAGGTCGGCTGCCGCCTGGCGGTACAACAGCCCCATTTCCTGCAATTCCGACCGGGTCAGAGACTTAAGCCCCTGCTTTTGACTCTGGTCCAGCAGATGTTCCAGGCGAACCCAGTGACTCTTTCTCTTTTCCAGCCAATAGTTTGAAATCATGGGAAGGGATATTTTAGAACGATTTCATAGAGCATGCTTTACTAACTAACCAAGGGCTTTGCCCTTGGTATCCTTGCAGCATCTGGAGATTTTGTTTTTCACTTACTCAATTACCAAATTACCCGATTACGAAATCTTTATAAGTTGTTAATTGACTTTCAAAAACATTGTCCAGGCGATGCCTACTGACAAACTCATCATCGATACCCCCGAGCAGGTCCACCTTGAGTTCGTGCTGGCCGACCTTGGCAGCCGCTTCATGGCTGTCTTTGCCGACATGGTGATCCAGTTATTGCTTTTTCTCGCGCTAGGCATCATTGACCGGTTGGTGCTTGGCGGGGCCATGTTTAATATGACAGGCTATCGATTGTGGGTAGTCGCCTGCATTATTTTCCTGGATTTCTGTATTTTTTGGGGATATTACGCCGCCTTTGAAGCGCTGTGGAACGGACAAACTCCCGGCAAACGCTGGGCCGGAATCCGCGTGATCAAGGAGACCGGAAGGCCAATCAATGCTTTTGAAGCGATCGCGCGCAACCTGCTGCGGGTGATCGACTTTTTCCCCGGAATTTACGGCGTAGGAATCGTCACCATGTTGTTGAACTCGAAGAACCGGCGCCTCGGGGATTTCGTCGCTGGAACGCTTGTGGTTCATGACAAAAAAGCCCAGGAATCAGACCTGTTCTTCAATACCCCCAACCAAAAGCCGGAATTCACGGTGTATCAGGCGGGCAGCCTGGGAGTTCCCGAACTCGAGCTGATCGAGACTTTTCTCGCCCGCCGGCTCGATATCCCTCCAGAGGTGCGCAAGCAGAGCGCCATGCGCATTGCAGACATGATCTGCTCTCGGCTCGGCATCGACCCTCAATCCCGGCCCGCCGATACCGAGAATTTTTTAGAGCTGGTTGTCAAAGAATTTCGCAGCCGCGCCCAGTATCGGTGAACGTACGACTTCCGTAAGGTAAATAACTGACAACAAAGGCGATTCTCCCTTGTTGATTGGGTTTGAGTGCTTTAATGTGGTACTTTACGGGGAAATCCCGGTAGTGTGTCAGCTTTGTCCAGAGTGCAAGACAAAGAACGTTGCATGATTCGGCCGCAAAGCGGCCTCACGTCTGCCTGAAGGCCGCGATTCGCAAGCGAATCGCTAGACGCTGATACGCGGTAGCGGCCCAAATGATCCGCTACCGTCTGTGTCGGAATTTATCTTTTATTGAGTTGCTATGGCGCTCGGGTTTGGGTTCAACAAGGCAAAGGTACTCAGTTCGGCGGAGAAGTTTGTTCAACAGGGCAAACTGCAGAATGCCATCAGCGAGTACGAAAAAGTCATCAAAGAGGACCCTAAAGACCTCACCGTCCTGAACACCATTGGCGACCTCTACGCTCGCGTCGGACAAAACGAGAAGGCCTGCGATTACTTCAAAAAAGTCGGGGACCAGTACGCACAGAACGGGTTCACCGTCAAAGCCATTGCCATTTATAAGAAGCTCAGCAAGCTGACTACAGCCAGCGATGCCATTCTCAAACTTGCAGAGCTGTACACGCAGCAAGGGCTGTTCAACGATGCCCGCGTGCACTACATGCAGGTTGCTGACCAACTGCTGAAGTCGGGTGATACCGCGCAAGCAGCCAAAGTGCTGCAGAAAATCCTGGAACTCGATCCGGAGAACACCACTACACAGTCCAAGCTCGCTGATCTTTACATCAAGCTGGGCAGGAAGGATGAAGCTCGCGCGATCTATTTCAGCGCGGCCGAATCACTCTACGCGCGCAAAGCCTTCGATGCGGCCGATGAGGCGCTGGGTCGCGTCCTGTCGCTTGACCCCGAGAATACTAAAGCGGCGCTGTTGCGCGGGCTGATCGCTGCGGATTCGGGTGACAGCGTGGCAGCCGTGCAGTTTCTGGAGAAGGTGCCGGACCTGGATTCACGTCCGGAAGGGCTGCGCGCGCTGATCCGGGCCAGGTTGCAGACCGGAAAGGTCGAAGGCACAGAGTCGCTGGCAGCCAAACTGTTTGCGGTCCACCATGACCTCAGCGGCCTTGCATCTCTGGCGGAGTGGCAGGTCGCGCACAATCGCACTGAAGAAGCGCTGCAGCTTTACGACCAATACGCTGAACGGTTCTTTTCTCATGGTCCATCGTCCGTCACCAGCACGCTGTATCCCCTGATCGCGCGTATTCGCGAGAATCCGGCCGCGTTGGAACGGATGCTGCGTCTGCTGCAAAAAGCCGGCGACAGTTCTCACCTCAATGAAGTGATGGAACTGCTGGCCCACGCCCGCGTCCAGGCCGGCGATTTCGCCCAGGCGCGCGATCTCTATAAAGAGCTGGGTGAACTCGAGCCGGAGAATCCTCTGCACCAGCAGAATTACAAGCAAATGCTCGCCAAACTGGGCGAGGATTCCATGAGCCGTCCTTTGACCGCTGAGGAAGGCACGCAGGCCCTGATGGTGGAAGAGCTGGAGCATAGCGCGCCAACGGTCCATCAGGAGTACACGCCCAGCATCGAAAAAGCCATTGACGCGGCCCTTACGGATGCCGAGCTGTTCATTTCCTATAACGTTCCTTTGAAAGCGATTGCGCCTCTGGAAGCCGTGCTGCCTGTCGCGCCCAGAGATCTGCGATTGAACCAGCGGCTTGCTTCTTTGTATGTACGCGCGGGGCGTTTTGCGGATGCGGCGAACTCCTGCACTGTGCTGAGTGAACTGTATTCAGAATTTGGGCACGGCACGGAGGCGGAACGCTACGCAGAGGAAGCCAAAAAATACAGTGCGCGGGTGCCGGCGCAACCGGCACAAACTGTCTCCGCTCCGGTCGCTTCGCCAGAATCTGCGGCTCCCGAACCGGAACCTGCTCCGCCGGAATCTGCGCCTACCGTCCGCGAGTTCGTGCTGGAGATTCCCCAGGAGTTTTATGAGTCAGCGGGAACAGAAACTCCTTCCGCTTCGGAACCTGTATTTTCTCCGCAACCAGTTGTTTCTCCAGAACTACATGCTCCTCCGGAGCCTGCAGTTGGAGAACCCGGCGCGGAAGCTCTAGCGGAAGCAAAGCCGGCCACGCCGCCAGCCGAACCAAAAGAAATTGAGATTGATGTTTCCCACGAATGGGAAAGCATGCTGTCCGTCGAGGAGTCGCCAGCAGGAGAGCCGATCGCGGCTGCGGAACCGCCAGCCCTGGAGGCCGAACCGGTTGTAACACCAACAGAGCCTGAAGCCTTCCAGCCGTCGGCTGCATTCCAGACCGATGCCGCACCAGAGACGGTCAAAGCAGAGCCAGAACCAGTTGCCACTGCCCCCGATCCCACAGTTGTCGAAGACAAAGTCCAGGAGATTCGCTTCTACATTTCGCAAGGCTTCTGGGACATGGCACAGGCTGCTGTTCATGACTTGGCAGAGCTCGCTCCCAAAGCGCCCGAATTGGAGGAACTGAAAGCAGCCATCGCGGCCGGAGAAGTCGAAGCCGCCAAGGCAACCGCCGCGAAAGCCGAAAGCAAAGTCGTAGTCGAGCAAAAACCGGCGGCCGCAATTCCGGCAGCTCAAGAAGAACTTGTTCTTGATCTTCCCGAACCCTTGCCCGCCGTCCCGGCTCAACCTGCAGTTCTATCCGTGCAACCAGCGGCCACTGCTTCTCAAGCCGCGGCCATGAGACCCGGGATTGCTCCAGCACCTCCTGAAACCGAAGATGTTTTGGGCGACCTGGTACACGATCTGGAAGAATCCCTGGGAGACTTTGCTCCCGGCGGCGCACCACAGCCGCAGGCGGAAGTTGTTGCAGCGGCAGCGGCCGCACCGCAATCGCAACCAGTTCTTTCTCCCACAATTCACGTCCCTGCGGCATCGCCCGCAGCAACGGCATCCAGCAATGGCGAATTCCATGACTCTGAATCCGCATCCGTTTTGAGCAACATACTTTCGGAATTGCAGGAAGACCTGGGCGAGGACGTGGTAGAAGCAGAAGATCCTGAGACCCATTACAATTTAGGAATAGCCTTCAAAGAGATGGGGCTGCTGGACGAAGCGATTGGCGAATTGCAGAAGGTATGCCATGCCGTGGAACGCGGCTCCAGCTTCTCCCAACCGGTGCAGGCTTTTACCTGGCTCGCCCAGTGTTTGGTGGACAAAGGCGTACCTGAAGCCGCTGTGCCCTGGTACAACAAGGCCCTGCAATTACCCGGGCTGGACCATAACAGCCGGTGCGCCATCTATTACGATTTGGGCTCGGCCTATGAGGCATCAGGGGACAAAAAATCCGCTCTGGCCAACTTTATGGAGGTCTACAGTTCAAATATCGATTTCCGGGACGTGGCCAGCCGCATCAAAGTCTTAAAATCGTAAGTGAGCTCCCAGACAGCGCACCCATTGAAGCCAACCTCAGCCAATCTCGAAACTTCGCCTGTGCCTCAGCCGCAGGAAGCACCGGCGGAAGTGCCAATCTGGTTGCAGCGGCTTTTCGTGATTGTGTATGTTGTGGTGTGCATTGAGTTAGGCCTGTTTCTGATCGCGCTGCCGTGGCTTCCGACGTGGAACAACAACAGGTTTCTCTTCTATTGGCCCGCGCTCCGCCATTTTTGGCAGCTTGGTTTTGTTCGCGGCGCCATTTCCGGCCTGGGATTCCTGGATATCTGGCTGGGAATTTCTGAAGCTTTAAGTTATCGTGAACGCCGCTGACTTCTGAGATACTCATGCCCAATAACAAAGACGGCCATCCCGCGGATGAACTGACCAGCGCCAGCGCTCCCCTGGCATACCTCAATAGTGAATTTCTCAACAGCCCTGATGGGCGGCTGTTTCGAATTTTGTCTGAGTATTCCGAACCGTTGTCGCGTTTTCGGCGCGAAAAGATTCAGGACACGGTCGTCTTTTTCGGTTCGGCCCGATTCGGCTGCCTTTCTGAGGCGGAGAACGCCCTGACCATCCTGGAAAAGCCGGGCTCGGCAAAACCGGCGCCACGCGATGAACAACCTGGCGGACGCGATAAAGACGCTCTTGAGGCCACGCTGAAACGCGCGCATGCCGCAGTCGAGATGGCCCGCTACTATGAAGATGCGCGCAAGCTGGCGTATATGCTCACGGAGTGGACTTCGGCTTTGCCCGGCAAACGCCATAGATTTGTGGTCACGTCCGGGGGCGGGCCCGGAATCATGGAAGCAGCTAATCGCGGCGCCAGAGAAGCCGGCGGGAAAACCATTGGCCTGAATATCCGCCTGCCTTTTGAGCAGCTTCCCAATCCCTACATCACTCCCGAACTGAATTTCGAGTTTCACTATTTCTTCATGCGTAAATACTGGTTCGCCTATCTGGCCAAGGCGCTGGTGGTTTTTCCCGGAGGATTTGGCACTCTGGATGAACTGTTTGAAATTCTTACTCTGGCGCAGACCCAGAAGCTGGCCAAAAAAATTATTGTGATTGTTTACGGAAAAGAATACTGGAACCGCGTGCTGCATCTGGATACGCTCGTGGATGCGGGAGCGATTTCGCCTGAAGATGAGAAACTGTTCTGCTTTTGCGACACGCCGGAAGAAGCTTTGGAGACATTAAAAGAAGGTCTAACCCGCTATCATCTTGATCCCCATGCCGCGAAGGCCGCCGCCGAAGAAGGACCGGAGATCGCGAAAACGCTGCCGTGAAGAAGCATTTGGGCCGTTATGTCCGTGGAAACGTGAATTTTGTTTTCGTTAATGAGGGATTCTACGAATTCTGACTTCTGACTTCTGAGCCGTCTAGCTAAGCTGCCTTTTTCCCCTCTTCTATCTGTTCCACCTTCTGCTCGACGTGTTTAATCTCCACTCGTTCTCTGCGGATGTCGAGACGCAGATGGCCGTATAAGCTCATATACTGATTGGCCACCCAGACCAGGGCAAAGAGGGCAATGAGGTAGCCGCGCCAGTCGTCGAACAGCAGCTTGTAACGGGTGAGCCAGAGAAAGAACAGGGTCACATAGTGGCTGAAGCAATATTCGCAGGTAAAAATAAAAAAGAACTTTCGTTGCAAAAATCGAGGACTGAATTGGCTCTGCCGCATGCAGTAATTGCGTGGTTCCTGGAAAATTTCTTCGTGCGTCAAAGTCCAGGCAACGCTGGCAATGGGAATGGCCAGCACGAACAGCCAGATAATCTGTGTGCCGAGATACACCTATTGGAAAGAAGGGGTTTCAGCCGGTGAAGTTGCCTTATAGCGGCTATTTGCAGCCTCCGGCTGGACCGGTGCTGTCGTACTACATCACGGACCGGCGCCGGTTCCCCGGCGGCCCGGAACAGCAGAAGCAAAAACTGTTGGACAAAATTGCCGAATGCATTGCCGCAGGCGTTGACTTCATCCAGTTGCGGGAGAAGGACTTGACCATCCGCGCGCTGGAAGAACTCGCAAAGAAGGCCGCTGCGTTGTTCGCTCGCGAGTCTCAAAGCAAACTGCTGATCAATTCGCGTATTGATGTGGCTTTAGCCTGTGCAGCACATGGCGTACACCTGCCGGCCAATGACATCTCGGCCAGCGAAGCCAGAACGATCTTTGCACAGGCGGGCAACGCTGATCCGGTGATCGGTGTCTCCGTCCATTCACTTGAGGAACTCGCCCGGGCCGAAGCGCACGCTGCCGATTTCGCCGTCTTTGGTCCAGTGTTCCAGAAAGACGGCTGCGCGATTGCCGATGGAGTTCAACGGTTACGGGAAGCTTGCCACAAACCTGATCGCTGCATGCCGGTGCTGGCTCTCGGTGGAATCACAGAAAAGAACGCGCAGGAGTGCCGGTCAGCAGGCGCAGACGGCATTGCCGCGATTCGGTTGTTTCAGGAAAATGATGTAGCGGAGATAGCAAAGAAATTAGGCCGCATTTGAGACCGTGCGGAGCACCGTCTGTACAGTAGCATGCATTAGCAACAACTTCTCTGAATCTCGACGGTTCTGTCGGGAATCTATGGTTGAAACTTTTGTGAGGAGCTGACCATGCCGGAAACACCCCAGCAGTACATTCAACGCATCCTTGGTTACATTGAAGGGAAAGAACCTCTGCGGGTGCAGCGCGAAACGCCGAAAAAACTTGCGGCGATTGTGCGCAAACTGAGCAAGAAGCAGCTCTCGCGCAAACCGGCCCCGGGCAAATGGTCTATCACTGAAATTTTGGCGCATCTGGCTGACACCGAAATCGTTGGCGCGTGGCGGCTGCGCCACGTCATTGGCAACAGTGGCGGTCCCATCCAGGCCTTTGACCAGAACGTATGGGCTTCAACGTTCAACTACGCGCGACGCGATCCCAAACAGTCGCTGGAAGTCTTTCGCGTGCTGCGGGAAAACAATCTGGCCATGCTCAAGACCCTGCCAAAGGAGTTATGGGAAAACTATGGGATGCACCAGGAGCGCGGGAAGGAATCCGTTGCGCACATCGTGCGCATGTATGCCGGGCATGATCTGAATCATTTGGGCCAGATAGAAAAAATAGCCGCTAGCCGCTAAGAGCGTGGCTGTTCACGTGGCCAGAGTTACAGATGCTCTCTTCTTTTGAGCATCTGTATCATCTTCTCCTCGCGAGTTGTGCGTGTCTCATCTTTCTTTGCTCCGGTGATCCACTGCACAAATTCTTTTTTGTGAGAGTAAGACCGCCTATCGAATAGCTCCCACACCTTGTTGGCCTCGAGAAATTTTCTTAGATCAGGCGGAACATCCACGATGCGCGGTTCGGTATCGGGAACCACGCTGACCTGCACCACGTCTCCAGCCTTGACGCCCGCGCCGTCACGATTCGACTTGCGCAACGGAACGCAATATTTTCCTCCCATGACACAGATCGGTGTGCGGTACGTGAAATCGTTGATCGTGAGCTTCACAGGAACCCGGGCCTTGCCAAAAACTTTCTTCACATCAAAGGGGATGCAGATAAACGTTGCCGCTTCGCTTCCGGCTGTATCGATCTTGCATCGGAATTTCTGTGGACTCGTCGCCATCGCATACGCCTTTCAGTACTCCGCGCGCCTCCGCTTATCTCCGATCAGCCAGTGCAGCAGACTGGAAACCAGGCTGAGCAGGATGGCTCCAATGATTGCGGCTCCCCAGCTCCGCACCCTGAATTCCGGATAGAGAAGCCATGCCGCCACCTTAAGCATGGCAGCGTTGATGATGATCAGGAAAATTCCGAAACTCAGAATCGTCAGCGGGAAAGTGATTACTTTCAGGAAAATCCCGAGCGTAGCATTGATCAGACCAATAACCAGCGCTGCGATCAGCGCGTACTTAAAATTCGGGACGCTCACTCCTATGTTGAGCTTCACCACGATCCACAGAGAAATGGCATTTACCAGCCACCGTATGATCAGCCTCATTTTCCTTCGCCTTTCAGGAAGATCGCCTTGGGCAAAATAACATGAACGCCTTTGTTGCTGTCCACCAACTCGGAAATGTCCACGTCTCCGGCCACACTGGTGAGCATGTAAGCGTCATCGCGGCTAAGATGTTTTTCATGGACCAGAAAGTCAATCATGTGCCGCACTGCAAGGCGCGTGGCTTCACTCAAATCGTCATCAAATCCCATGCTGATGTAATGAGTCGGAGTCTCGGCCCGCGGATAATCGATCTTCATGTCCTTGTGGACAACGAATTGAATCGTGCCCACCAATGATGTTTCCAGCGCCGTGATGTCCACTTCACCGTTGCCCTGACCGGCATGGCCGTCGCCGATCAGGAAGAGAGCGCCCGGCACGTGCACTGGAAGGTATAAGGTGCTGCCGGCCACCAGTTCTTTATTGTCCATGTTTCCGGCATGGATCCACGGAGGAGCGCTGCTGAGCTTTCCATAACTCTCCGGCGGCGCCTCGCCGATGCTGCCGAAGAAGGGATGCAGCGGGATCTCTATCTCCGGCGCAAACTTCGCCACCATGCGCTGCCGATCCAGCGGAATAATCTTGGTTTTCGCGTATGGAAAGTCGTTGGTCAAAAAGCCCGCGCCTGCGCGAAATCCGTTGTAAGCATACGGAATGGCCAGCTCGATCTTCTGGATGCGCACTTCCAGTGTGTCGCCGGGCTCAGCGCCCTCAATGTAGACCGGACCGGTCAGGATGTGCCCGCCAGGGCCTTTGTTTGTGACCTCTTTATAGATGTCGCGCAGGCTCTGCTGCACCTGGTCGGGAGGCACTCCCGCTTTTTCCAGCCCGGTGGGGCTATTGGTGATCATGGTCTCAAAAACAACCGTATCGCCGGAGCGGACTCGCAATACAGGTTGCGTCGCCGCATCGTAGTAGCCCCAGGCAATCGTTTTGGGCGTGGCCTTCAGCGTGTAAGTTTGCGGGCCGGAAGTGCTTTGCGTTTGGGCAAACACCAGAGATGAAATGAAGCAGAAGGAAATCAGCTGGAACATGAGGCCCAAATGCTTACACAAGCAACAGCAATTGGCAAATCGGCGTTGACGGCAGTGCTCGACTGCCTCTTCATCAGCCAGCTTGTCCGACTCTGGCTTCCGCGCCCATCCGTGCCCGATCCAGATCAGCCTGCATTTTTTGCCGATAAACTTCCATCTCTTCTTCGCTTGCATTTGAAGGAACTTCGAGCGGGCTGGTGATATAGAACGCTGCCCGGGAAAAAGGTTTGGGAATCATCATGCGGTCCCACGATTTCAAAATCCAGGCCCTTTCAACGGCAACATGGAAGCAGCAAATCTTGTAGCCCGTCTTGTGCGCCAGCAGGACAGGGCCGCGTTTTGCCACATAGAGCGGTCCTCGCGGGCCATCGGCAGTAAAAACCGCTGGGTGCCCCAGTTCCAGTTCCTGGCGCATGCCCATCAGCGCGCCTGCGCCGCCGCGTGAGCTGGAGCCGCGCACGGGACGAAACCCCAGCTTCTCCACAGTGCGCGCAATGCATTCGCCGTCAAAGCTGTGGCTGATCATGATTCCAATCTGCATGTTGCGGAAGTGATAAGCGCAGGGAATCATCGTCCGATGCCAGAAACAGTAGATGCCGGGAAGATTGCGGCTGACACCATCAGAAAGCGCGCCTTCTTCCACGGTGATTTGGAAACGCAATGTGGATCCGACCAGCCGCACCAGCAGGTAAGCGCTCCAGGAAATCAGCCACAGCAGAAAGCGCTCACGAAGGGAAAACTTGCGGAACCCATCTTCGGCAGAATCGGGTGATCGGGTGATCCGTTGATCAGATGATTGGAGGAGCAAAACGTTTCAGCCGCGAGTGAACGCGAATAAACGCGCTTTGATTAAAAATCAAAAAGCTAAAAGCCAGGAGCCAAAAGCCAAAAGCGGAATTTCTCATGCATAGCGAATCCACTTCAAGATTTCCGGCAGCGTTGGCCGCTTTCCATACATGAGGATCCCGACGCGGTAGATTCTCGCGCATGCCCAAATCAGTCCATAGGTCGTTGCTAGCATCAACGCAATCGAGAGCGCAATCTGCCACCACGGCGGCGTTTGCATCGCAACCCGCAAAAACATGAGCAGCGGCGCCGTGAGCGGAAACAGTGACGCCCAAACGGCCGAAGGTGATCCCGGGCTCTGGACCACATTCACCATAATGATCACAGAAACGATCATCGGCATCATGACGACGATCTGGAGCTGCTGCGCCTCCTGCTCCGAATTCACGATCGAGCCGACCGCAGCGCAAAGCGTACTGTAAAGCGTATAACCCAGCAGAAAAAAGACGCCGAAATATACGAGGAGCCGCACGGAAATGACGCCCTTGAGCAAATCAGCGCCGGCGATCAGACCCTGCGCCGAGATGAGCAATGCCGCAATGATCCAGATGGCCACCTGCGTAAGACCAACTGCCCCTACGCCCATGACCTTACCGGCCATCAGTTCCGTGGGCCGTGCCGTGGAGAGCATCACCTCCATGACACGAGAAGTTTTTTCGTCCAGGATGGCGCGGGTCACCGCCACCCCATACCACATCACGGTCGCGTACAGCAGCATCACCATCGAAAACACAGCAATAAATACCGCGCGCGGGTTGCCGCCGCCGGCAGGGCTGCGGGTCTCGAGTTCCACTGGCTGTAGAGAAGCGTTCAGGTCCGCATCCGTCAATCCTTTTTTCTTCAGCGAATCGCGTTGCAACGCCTCGCTTACGCCGTCCTCAATCTGGGCGTTGAAACCGAAATTGGAAACATCGCGAGTGATAAACGGGATCTTTTTGCTGGAAAGCGCTTCGCTGCTGGCAAAGATCACTCCATCCAACTGCTTCTGTTTTACCTTTTCCGTGGCGGCGGCGCGTGCAGCTTCAGACGTATCTGTATCAATGTCAACGGTCAACTCTCCCATTTTGGGCGCCTGTCGTTTTTCCGTAGGGTCGGATTGCTGACTCTTCTTCTTTTCCTGTTGGGGAAGTTGTATAAGTTGTTGCCGGATCACCTGCGCGGTTGCCACGTCCGGCGCAACCACCAGGAGATGTCTGGATTCGGCTGACCCCCTGGATTCCAGGTAGACCGGCAGGGCTGTCGCCCCAAACAGTAACAGGGGAATCAACACGGTCGTCACAAGGAAAGACCTTGTGCGCACCCGCTCGAGGTATTCGCGTCGCGCGATGATGAAGATCTTATGCATCGGTTTTCCCCACCACTTCCTTGAAGATTTCCTCCAGTGAGGGCTCCATCAGCTCAAAGCGGTTCACCCGGGAATGTTCCGCGGCCATGCGCAATAGTTGTTGCGGATCTGCGCCCGGCGCCAGCCGCACCTCAACGTAATTTCCGTAATCGTTGAATGAGCGCACCAGGGCATTTTGTTCGAAAAAGACGCCATTGCCATCGTAAGCAATCTGCACGCTGTTCTTGCCATACTGCGCTTTCACCTGTTTGAGATTCCCCTGAAGGACCGCTTTGCCTCGGTTGATCAAGCAGATGGCATCACAAATTTTTTCTACCTGGTCCATGCGGTGAGT
>DATDNH010000284.1:0-3185 GCA_036518395.1 Candidatus Angelobacter sp.
ATCGCATGAATCTAGGAGCATGCTTCCGGCCGGGGAAACAACATGGGTATGGAAGCTTTCGCATGGTGGCAGCGTTTTATCAGTAACGCTTAGGTTAAAGATCCAGACACAGCAAAATAAGACTGTGTAACAGCAAATCAAAAATCAACAATCAGAAATCAAAAACTTTGAGCTTTTAAGAAGCTATTCATCAGGCGGGTTTTCATCCTGCAATGACGTCAGTAGTTCGTCGTATACGTCCCAATGCTTCAGGATCCCGATTGCCACTCCTGAGCGAAACCCGGCGCGCATGAGAGCGCGGAAGATTCTGGCAGCTTCGCGGTCGCTCGCGGGTTTTTTCAGACGCTTGCGTTTCAGGAAGGCGCGCGCCTGCTGCTCTTCGTCTACGCCGGAGTAGGTCTGCTCTACGGCTTTCTCAATCAAATCCGCATGCACGCCTTTGGCCTTGAGGTCAGTGATCACGCGGCGGCGTCCAAACTTTTCATTGTCGCGCCGGAAGGCTGAGTAGGTGGCCGCATAGTTGGAGTCATTGAGATATTTCTGTTCTTTCAGCCGCAGGATGATCATCTCTACCAGGATTTCCCCGGCTTCGTCGCGAGCAACACGGTTACGCAGCAGGCGTTTGAGCTCCGCAACTGTGCGCATTCTGCGGCTAAGCGCGCCAATCGCATAGTCATACAGAGCCGCTTCATCCAGAGTCGGTTTCGAGCGCTTGAATGGCATCTTCAGCAGTAATGATAGACGCCGTAGAGCCAGTTTTTGGCTTTTGATTTTTTAGGTTTTTGGATTTCAGGAACTTAAGAAGCGAACACGACCAAAAAGCCAAGAGCCAAAGGCCATTTGCCAATTGCTATTTGCTAATTGCCGTCTTTCAGACCCTTCCGGCACTGAAGCCGGTTTGCTCCATTTGCTCGCGAGCGGCGTCGGCGGTAGAGGCGATGCCCTGAACTCTGAGCTTGAAGTCGTCTGGATTGCTGGCATTCTCCATGGCCGTCTCGTAGGTGATCAGTCCCTGCTGGAACAGATCGTAGAGCGACTGGTCGAACGTCTGCATGCCATATTGCGAAGTTCCCACAGCGATGGCTTCGCGGATGAGGCGGGTTTTTTCCGGAGTGACAATACACTCGCGCACAAATGCGCTGCAAATCAGAATTTCGCAGGCGGGGACGCGTCCCGCGCCATCGGCGCGCTTGACCAGGCGCTGGCTGATGACCGAACGCAGGGTCGCGGCAAGCTGCATGCGAATCTGCTTCTGCTCCGGCGGCGGAAACACGGCGATGATACGGTTGATGGTTTCCACTGCGTCCAGGGTGTGCAGCGTGGAAAAAACAAGGTGACCGGTTTCCGCGGCGTGCAGCGCGGTGGAAATGGTTTCCAGGTCACGCATTTCGCCCACCAGGATCACGTCCGGGTCCTGGCGCAGGCTGGCGCGCAGTGCTGAAGCAAACGACGGCGTGTCTACTTCCACTTCGCGCTGGTTGACAAAGCCTTTCTTGTCCCGATGCAGAAACTCGATTGGGTCTTCGATGGTTATGATGTGTTCCGGGCGGCCGGAATTGATGCGGTCCAACATGGCGGCGAGCGTGGTCGATTTGCCTGAGCCGGTGATACCTGTCACCAGCACCATGCCACGCTGTTCATCGCAGATGTGCTCGATGATCTTAGGCAGGTAAAGCTCTTCCAGGGCGCGAATTTTTGTGGGAATCACGCGCAGTACCAGACCAACGTTCCCGCGCTGCTGAAAAACGTTCACACGGAAGCGGCCCAGGCCGGCGACGCCATACGCCATGTCGAGTTCGGCAGCTTCCTTGAATTTCTGCTTCTGGCGATTGGACATCATACTGAATGCCATGTTCAGCATCTCTTCGGCGGAGATACGTGGCTGGTCGGTGAGCGGAACCAGTTCGCCATCGACGCGGACGTGTGGATAGTTTCCGACTTTCAGGTGCAAGTCAGAAGACTTGCGGTCCATGGCTATTCGAAGCAGATCGTCTATATGCATGCTGATTGGCTGAACCGTATCACGCCTTTATCGTGAAAACAATCCGGTCATCTACACGGTTACTTATCGGTAGTGTAAGCGGGAAATGGGGTAGCTACAATGTTACCGATGGCACAGCACGATCATTGGCCTCACGTGGTGGTTATCGGCGGGGGATTTGCCGGAATTAATGCCGCCAAAGCGCTTTTCCAGGTTCCGGTGCGGGTCACCGTCATTGACCGCAAAAATCACCATACGTTCCAGCCCTTGCTTTACCAGGTGGCGCTGGCCGTCTTATCGCCGGCGGAAATTGCCTCCCCGATCCGCTCCATCATGAAGCGCGGCGCGAACGTGCAGGTGCTTCTGGGCGAGGTGACGGGGTTCGATCTGCAAAACCGGCTGGTCAGGATCGGGGAAACCAGCCTTCCGTATGACTACCTGATCGTGGCTGCCGGCGCGACGCATGCCTATTTTGGCCATCCGGAATGGGAAGAGATTGCTCCCGGGCTCAAAACGATCGAGGATGCTATCGAGATCCGTCGCCGCGTGCTGCTGGCGTTTGAGACGGCTGAACGCGCCGCGCTGATCAAGGGAGAGCATCCGGCGCTGAATTTTGTGGTCATTGGCGCAGGCCCAACGGGAGTGGAGCTGGCAGGCGCGATCTCTGACATTTCCCGCCGCTACATGGAGAAGGATTTTCGCGGAATCGATCCGAAGCAGGCGAAGATTATTCTGCTGGAAGGTGGCCCAAGAGTTCTGCCGGCTTTTCCGGAAGACCTTTCAGCCAGCGCGGAAAAGCAGTTGACCGACCTGGGAGTAGAGGTGCGCACCAATGCCATGGTGACGAACGTTGAGCCCGGATGCGTCACTGTGGGAAAAGAGAGGCTGGCCGCGGACGTGATCCTATGGGGCGCAGGCGTGTCAGCTTCAGGGCTGGGGAAAATCCTTGGGGTGCCGGTGGACCGCGCCGGCAGGGTGCTCGTAAGTGATGATCTGAGCATTCCCGGTCATCCGGAAGTGTTTGTGGTGGGAGACCAGGCTGCCTCCAGGATGAAAGACGGCAACATGGTTCCGGGCCTTGCGCCTGCGGCCATTCAGATGGGCAAGTTTGCTGCCCGGCAAATCAAACGGTCTTTGGCCAACAAGCCGCGTGAGGTATTTCACTATGTGAATAAAGGGACCCTGGCAACGATAGGGCGTTCCA
>DATDNH010000285.1:0-2574 GCA_036518395.1 Candidatus Angelobacter sp.
CCAATCGCCCTGTACTGTCTGCGCCTGATGTTGCCAATGATGGCAGTCAATTCAGCGCCAATTATTACAACCAGACCTACCGCCTCGTCAGCGGCTACTTGGCTTACCTCGACGAAACCCTGAAACCCAGACACCACTAAATTCAGGGAACAGGTGACAGGTTACAGGGAACAGTAAAGCGTTCACTCGCGTGAATTCGTGGCTAAAAGGATTTGAAGTTGTTGGGCTTGCTGTGGCCTGTTGCCTATTGCCTGTTGCCCGCTCTGTTTACTCCTTTCCTCTGTGTCGAAGGTTTTGCTTTTGGTTTTGTTGTTGTTTTGTTTTACTACCAGCTAGCGGCTAGCAGCTAGAAGCTAATTCATGTTCAGGCTTGCGGAAAATCAAACCACTCCCAGTCGCGAAGTGATTGCGGGCATCACGACGTTTACCACCATGTCCTACATCGTCGTGGTGAATCCAGCCATCCTGGCCAATGCCGGCATTCCTGTCGGCCCCAGCTTTGTCGCCACGGTTCTGGCTTCAGTCTTCGGCTGTCTGCTGATGGGTCTCTACGCCAACCGCCCATTTGCGGTCGCGCCCTACATGGGCGAGAACGCCTTCATTGCCTTTACCGTCTGCAAGCTGCTCGGCTATCGCTGGCAGACGGCGCTGGCTGCAATTTTCATCGCGGGAATTCTCTTCGTGCTTATGACCGTCCTGCGCCTGCGGCAGTGGGTGGTGGACGCCGTACCACAATCGCTGCGCTACAGCTTTGCCGTTGGCATCGGTTTGTTCCTGACATTCATCGGGTTGAATCAGGCAGGCATCGTAACTCTTGGTGTGCAGGGTGCGCCGGTGCGCTCCGGCAATATCACTGCTGCGCCCGTATTGGTCGCTATCTTTGGTTTTGTTCTGATTGCAATTCTCATCATCAGAAAAGCTCCCGGCGCGATTCTGCTCGGCATCGTCATCACCGCCATCGTCGCGTTCCTGATGCGAACGGCGTCCGCGCCTCCGCATTTTGTCAGCATGCCGCCCAGCCTGCGTCCCATTCTGTGGCAGCTCGATTTTCGCGGCGCGCTCACCTGGCATGCTTTCCCCATCGTCTTCACTATCTTCATCATGGCCTTCGTGGACACCATGGGGACGCTGATCGGGGTCTCTGCCCGCGCCGGTTTCCTCGATGCCGCGGGGAATCTTCCTCAGATCGAACGCCCGATGCTGGTCGACGCGATCTCAAATTGTGTTGCCCCCGCGATCGGCACAACGACGACCGGCGCTTTCGTGGAATCGGCAACGGGAATCGAAGCCGGCGGACGCACCGGCCTCACCGCCATAGTCACTGCCGGCTGCTTTGCTCTCACGCTCTTCTTTGCGCCCTTTGTTTCGGCGATTCCTCCGCAGGCCTACGCGCCGGCACTGATCGTTGTTGGGCTGTTCATGCTCGCGCCGATGACGCGCATTGATTTCTCCGACTACACCGAATCCATTCCGGCCTTCGCCGTGGTCACGCTGATGTGCTTCAGCTTCAACATCGCCGTGGGCATCACTGCGGGGTTCGTGCTCTACCCGATATGCAAGCTCGCCGCCGGCAAGCCTGGACAAATCAAACCCGCACTCTGGGTCCTGACCGGCCTCTCGTTACTGTTCTTTATCTTCTATCCATACGAGTAATCAATGACTCGACAAACCATCCATCTGTCATTCCGAAGCGCCCGTGAAGCGAGCGCGCGCCGTCTTCAGCGCGCTCGTAGGGCCGAGGAATCTCTTCCGCCCAAACTTTCTGAGGCCGAAGGCCGAGCGACAGCAGTAACTTTTTTGCGGTTTAGGTGATGCCTACGCATTCAATAAATCGAGAGTTTTCTAGAACAACCAACAATCAAAAATCTCTCCGTATCTCCGAGGTCTCCGTGGTGACATTTAGTCTTCCGCTTCCAGGTCCTTCCAGTTATCACCGTCCGCTGCGCATGTTTGGCCTTTCGGGCAGTACTCCAGTTTCATCACCGGATGGATTTCCCAGTTGTTGATTCTCTTCAAGTGACGTCCAAGCGAGTGTTCCGAATCAAACATCAACAGGCCGGTCACGCGCACCTGAAGCGCCTGCTCCGTGGCTGCTGCAATCAATTTCTGCAGCCTTGCCCCCGCCAGGTTGGGATGATCCAGCCGCACACGTGGTGTAAATTCCGCCGTCTCCGAATCTTCTTCCCGGGCCGCAAGCGTGTTCTGCTGGGCTGTCTTTGCCGGAACCGCCTTCCTCGTGTCAGTCGCAGGTTTTGCCCGCGTAGCTTTCTTCTCAGTGGCAAGCGTCTTCTCATCCACCAGCACAATATGATTGTCCGTGTCGGCTGGCTTGCTCAGCCCGCAGTTGCAGGATTCCTTGGCGCCTTTTCTCGCCACCAACGCGTATGCAACGACGGTGATCTTCTGTCCCTCTCCCAGTTCCTTGAGTTTGTCCCGCTGATTGCCGATCTTGAAGCCGGGCACCGGGTCAGGCAGGTCTTTGAGATCCTTGAGCGTTTTCATTACCGCCGTCTGGTCGTCTGAGCGGATGTTCTTTTGCTCGTTGAGCAGAGGATCGACATTGCCGCACCCTGT
>DATDNH010000286.1:0-10773 GCA_036518395.1 Candidatus Angelobacter sp.
CAAAATGTCGCCAAAAACCTGCTAAAAGTTGCAAAGTCGTAAACGTTTCCTCGCGCTAGAAATTTCCTTCCGCGAGCCATTCCGCGAGGCGGTTTCGCCAATAAAGACGCGGTGTCTCGCGGAATCGCGGAATCCGACCCCATTCTTGGTTCGGTTCGGTTGGCTTGACCAATGGCCAAAGTGCTAAATTCGCTGAGCGCTGCTTCCAGATGCTTCTGCTCTTTTTCACCCAGCAGATATCCCGCACGGATTCAGCAGGTTGCGGCGGTCACTATTAGGTCGAGGTGACACCCACCCCTTTTTGTAACCTGAAACCTACCTAAATCCTACCTTCAGTGATGGTTATAACCAACAATCCTTGGCGCAGCGGCGCAGTTGCTTTTGGGTGGTTCGGCTGAATCGCAGAGTTTTCTGAACTGACGCTTTACCCAGCATGCATCTTGCGGCGATCAGCGGTTATCAGCGGCGGAGGTTTTTGGGGTTGCCGTTGGGTTCTTAAGCCAAAGGCCAAAGGCTAAGGGCCAAGGGCTAAGTTTTGATCAATGTTGAGCTGTTCTGGCGGCGTACGAGCCGCCAAACGAAATCCCGCCCAGCGTGGATTTATGCGGGTGGTATCGACCTATCAACCGCTCGTGCAATTTTCAAATAGTCGCTTTAACCGTAATTGGCGGCTGGTTCTCCTTCGTGTCCTTTGTGGTGGGACGGCTGTAGATTTTGGTTTTGCCTTTGGTGTTGCAGTCGAGCTAACTGCTAAGAACTAACTACTAATGGCTGCTTTTCAAGTATCAACGTATCAACCGCTCGCAGAGTTTTCTGAACTGACGCTTTTACCCAACAGTATCTGCGGCGATCAGCGGTATCAGCGGCGATGCTTGCTGTGGCCTGTTGCCTATTGCCTGAAGTTTTGTTTTGGCCAATTGCCAACTGCCATGTGCTAATCGCTCTTAGTTATCTCACGACCAGCACCTCGCGAATATTGTCGCGGGCAAGAAAGAACTTCAGAGAGGCAAATCCCTTAAATAGATTTTCAATGTGCCGGTTATTGAACACGCGCTGCAAACGGAAGTCGGGCCGCACTTCCAGATCCAGTACTTCTCCATTGACGATGTGGTAGCGGCAATAAGGCGAGTCGGGGCCCGCATCCTTGGTGTGAAAAAAGGCCAGCAGAATTCCGCCGGGCTTCAGGATTTTTTGGATGCGCTCAACCATCGGCTTGACCAGCGCCTCATCGAGATAATCGGGAATGTCCCAGCACAGGATGGCGTCGAACTGGCGCTCGGGATAATTCAGGTTCTCCGAAAAAAATTTCTCCGCATCCAGCTTTTCCGTGCCGTCGTCCTGTCGCACAACATATTCCCGCTCTTGCGATACCCGCAGGATGTCCACGTTGTAAACGCGACCGCCAAAGCCGGTCAGAAAAGTGATGTTCGCGGCAGAGGTTGGTCCCAGGTCCAGAACAGAGAGCTGCTCGTAGTCAGAGAGACGGTGGGTGAATGCCCCAAATCCGGTGGAACGACGGCTGGTTCTCTGCCCCGTGCTCGTCGCCGCGGTCAGCTTGGTCTCAGTTCCCTCGCCCCCACCGAACCATCGCATGCCCCCATCATACTATTTGTGCTCTAACAATGAGGTCTGCGAACTCAGTGGCGGCGGCGCCGGGGAAGGCGATGGAGCAACGGTAGCGGCGGCAGCCATGGCTTTGCGCGGCTCTGGTTTGCTCTCCCGATGCAGGTCCACTGATCCCTTGAAAAACGCTCCATCTTCAATCACGATCCGTTCCGTGGTAATGTCCCCGACCAGCACGCAGGATTTCTTCAGTTCCACCTTCTCTGTGCAGGTGATGTTGCCCTCGGCTTTGCCGTGTACAATCACCTCGCGCGCGCTGATGTTTGCCCGTATACGGCCGTTGGGTCCCACTACCAGAGAGTGATTTCGTAATTCGATGGTTCCTTCCACCTCGCCATCAAGATACAGGTCTTCGCTTCCGGAGAGTTCCCCTTTCACCACAACGGATTTTCCGATGTGAGCTGCAACGTCAGCGCGAAAAGGTTCCACTGCTTTTGCCGGCTCCGGAGGACGCGGCGTCATCACAGGAACAGAAACAGTTGAAGGCATTGGTTGCGAAGGAGTGGACGACATTGGTTTTTCATCAGGACGTGATTTCCACATGGTTGGCTCCAGTAGTTGCTCAGTTGCTCAGGTGACTATACCCAAGCAGAAGCCTCTCCGCAATGAATGTTTGTCGAAAAGCGCGTTACTTAGGGGCTTGGTCAAAACCTTGCACCGAGAGAGCGTCACACCGGGGTCGCCTCAGTAATCCGATTTCGGCAGGACTCACGGCGAGCCCGTGCATGGGTGTCGCAATTCCCAATGGTGGCATTCTCATACTCAAAATGGAAGCTGCATACCACGTAAAATATTTACTACTTAGTTAATACCACCGTATGGCAAATAACTATCTTTTTTTCTATCACTTACAAAGCAACCTCTAAGGTGATAGTGGTCCGACGATTGGCCTTATGTTTGCACTTTAGTTATGACGTCGACCGGGACGGAAAACTGTCGCGGCCCCGGTACAGGAACCGAAAACCAGGGGAACAGCGGTTCTGAATCGGAGCTGCGGCTACAAAGAGCCAATGGGACTGCCTTTCCGAGTGGTCGATTGCACAACAGGCGGCGCACAGCCGCCTGTCGTGCTTCTACGAGGAATCAGCCCGCCGCGAGAGCTGAAAATGATAAAATGCAACTTGCTGCTGGAATGTCACCTCTAACAGAATAGCTTTATGTTCCCCACACGTCTGCGGAGTGGATTGCTGTTTCTGGTAGCAGCGGTCGTCAGTACCGGTGCGGACGCACAGCACTCTTCGCCCCCCGATCCCGCTCTACCCTCTGATCCCAATCAGTTTGTTCGCGAGATGATCCAGCACGAGATGGATGCTGAAAGCAAAGACCACACCTTATGGCGTTATCGCCTGCACAAGGAAGATGAAGTTGCAGCCCAGGACCGTGACGTAATTGAAACGAAAGAAGGCTCTCTGGCCAGGAC
The DNA here is from genome assembly GCA_036518395.1 of Candidatus Angelobacter sp. Taxonomy (GTDB): domain Bacteria; phylum Acidobacteriota; class Terriglobia; order Terriglobales; family Acidobacteriaceae; genus Angelobacter. The sequence goes on from DATDNH010000286.1 coordinate 3,044, forward strand.
TCTCCTCATCAATGGCAAGCCCCTTACCCCGGAGCAGCGCAGCAAAGATGAAGAGCGGATGAAAAAGCTTGTCGACGATCCCAATGAGCGCGCCAAGCGTGAGCATCGGGCGAAGCAGGATGAGCAAAAAGCCAAAGAGCTTCTCCGCGCCATTCCGGATGCGTTCATTTTCCGATATGACGGCATGGATGGAGAACTCACGCGGCTCGCCTTCACCCCGAATCCGCGTTACTCTCCAGCCACGCGCGAACTCATGGTCTATCACGCGATGACCGGGAAGCTGTGGGTCGATCGCTCCGCTTCGCGCCTCGCCATGATTGAAGGCCACCTCACGGAAGACGTGAAATTCGGTTGGGGTCTTCTCGGACACCTCGATAAAGGCGGCACCTTCAAAGTAGTACAGAAAAACGTTGGCGATAATCACTGGGACACGATCTTTCTCGATGTAAACATGCAGGGCCGCGCCATCATTTTCAAAACTATCAATGTTCGCGAAAAACAAGTCTTCACCGACTTTCGTCGCGTCGCCGATGACATGACGATCGCCCGCGCCTACGAGATGCTTCAGCAACACGACAGCGCCATAGCGGCCAGCAACCTTTCAGGAAAATAAAAGTTGGCAGTGATCTTTTTGATGGAACCGGCCGCCACCCTCCTTGAGTAGTACAGGCAGGGCAGAGGGTTTGCTTCCGCATGCCTTCAGCTCTGTCAGCCTTACAAAGTTTTTAACAACACAAGGCGCCGCTCGTCAGTTTGGGAGGGGGCGCTGGGACTAAAATAGGACAAGATATGCGCATTCTTTTATTCAGTGGCAAAGGCGGGGTTGGGAAAACCAGTCTCGCCGCGGCAACAGGGCTGCAACTCTCGCGTCTCGGATATCGCACGCTGGTCATGAGCGTCGACCCGGCGCACAGCCTGGCAGACTCTTTCGATCTGGAAGAAGAGCTGTTCCACGGCTCGACTGGTGATCCGTACCCAATCGAGAACAATCTCGCCATCCATGAGGTCAACATACAAAAAGAGATCAAGCGGCATTGGAGTGAGATCTCCGCCTATCTGACTTCTGTACTGCGCACCACGGGCATCCGCGACGTCGAAGCGGAGGAACTGGCGATCCTTCCCGGCATGGAAGAATTGAGCGCCATGATGTACGTGAACCAGTTTCGCCGCGAGCAGCGCTATGACGTGGTAGTGCTGGATTGCGCGCCCACGGCCGAATCCATGCGCTTTGTGAGCATGCCTACCATGCTCGAGTGGTACATGAAACATATCTTTGCCTTCGAGCGGACTCTTTTAAAAGCAGTGCGGCCGATTGCCAACCGCGTCTCTCCGGTGGAACTGCCGCCGGACAATTACTTTTTGAACATTCAGGACCTCTTCGGCAAGCTGGATGGCATTGGTGCGCTGCTGGAAGATCCCAAAGTCACCAGCATCCGCCTGGTCACGAATCCCGAGAAGATGGTGCTGCGCGAAACCCAGCGCGCATTTGTCTACTTCTCCCTGCATGGCCTGACGGTGGACCAGATTATCGTCAACCGCGTGCTCCCGCAGGAAGTTACGGACGCATTTTTTCAGGAGTGGCGTGCATCCCAGGCGCATACGCTGACTGAAATCGAAGCGTATTTTGCGCCGGTCCCGGTCAAGCGCGTTCCGTTATTTGCGCATGAAGTGCTCGGCCGCGACAGGCTGGAAGAGGTCCGGAGTGCGCTTTACGGCGACAAGGAAGATCCGGCTGCGATTTCGCGCACCGATACGCCTTATACTTTCACCAAGCGTGACAATGCTCATTATGAAATTCGATTGCGGCTGCCTTTTGCCACCAAGGGCGAGGTGGGATTGTTCAAGAAAGGCGACGAGTTGGTTGTCGAGGTAGGCACGTTGCGCCGGCATATCGGCCTGCCAACCTCCATGGTCAGCCTTTCCCCCAGCCGCGCAATATTAGAGAATAAGATTCTGACAGTGGAAATGAAGGAGAGCTGACATGGAAGAGAAAACCACAACTGCCGCGGCCCAGGGACACGAACACGATTGTTTTTTCTGCGCCACGGCATCGCTGCTCGAGCGTTGCTGGCCGGAAACCACCCGGCATCATTTCCGCAATTCCCGAATTGAATTCCTCAAGGCATTGCGGAGCCTGCTGGACGAGCGCATCGCCCACCTCTCGCGCAAGGAGCAAAAAGGCACGCACGTGCCGGTGGAGTAAAACCCCAGTCCACAGGCAACAGGCAACAGCAGCATCCAGGAGTTCGCTTGTGGCTCGTGCATAAGAGAATTGCCCTTGGCGCTTGGCCCTTCCACCCCAGGCACGCCGCAAAAACCGGCGCGCGTTGGGGACCCCGGTTTTGGCCCTTGGGAAAACCACTTCAATAGACAGCTTCACACTCATTGCTGAGGAATTCTCACTAAAACTTTTTTCTCACTCCTTCACAAAAATATTTTTTAAATCCCCCCTTGACAATCCCTGCTAATGTATTAGCATGTGCTAGTGGATTAGCACTAATGGAAGCAGCGTCCATGCCGGCGGATCCCGGTCATCAATCGAAAATGTTCGCGGGCTGAGTGCTGATCGCTGAGTGCTTCTTATGAGCGAAAAACATCTTCAACTGGGGCGCAGAGAGCGCCAGATCATGGACGTAATTTACCGCAGGGGCAAAGCGTCAGTGGCGGAGGTGCGGGCAGAGCTGCCCGACCCGCCCAGCTACTCGGCCGTCAGGGCCATGCTGGGTTTTCTGGAAGATAAAGGCTATCTGCGGCACCAACAAACGGGGCTCAAATACGTCTATTTACCAGCGCAGGATACGCGCCAGGTTCGCGCCTCGGCACTGCGGCATATGGTCAAAACTTTTTTTGGCGGCTCTCCCGAACAGGCCGTAGCCGCTCTGCTGGAGATGTCAGACAGCAAGCTTTCCAGCAAAGACAGGCAGTACCTTTCGCAATTAATCAGAAAAGCGCAGCAGGAAGGGAGGTAGCGATGCATATTTTATCTTCACTCTTCGCCATCATCATTGATACGACTTTGAAAATCACGGTGCTGCTGGCCCTGGTTTGGGCTGTGGGCTACCTGCTCAAGAACCGGTCTTCGGCATCGCGGCACATGCTGCGCACATTTGCTCTCTTCGCAGCCCTGGTGCTTCCGCTCATCGCTTCCCTGCTTCCTGAATGGCACGTGAAAGGAATTCCGGAATTCGCGCCCACAACCCAACCACAGATTGCCGCTGAGACAACGGTTTCAGCAGCCGTGACTCCGGAATATACGGTGACGCCGCCTCGATCGCGCGCACACGCCAGGACTCGGCTAACGACGGCGAAGCCACCCACGCCTGCAGCAGTCGCTGTCGCGGAAGTACAACCACAGGCAATTTCGCAGGCGGCATCTCCGGCTCGAACGGAACACAACGCCACCAGCCGTTTCCACGTAGACTGGAGCGCGTTGCTGAGCTTGCTATGGATCATTGGAGCCGTGATCGTTGGGTTGCGGCTGCTGATCGGCAGGCTCCGGCTGGCGCGCCTTGTGCGCGGCGCTGCTCCGGTTATCCACCAACGGTGGAGCATGCAGACGCGGGAGATCGCGCGCATTTTGGGAATACGCCGCCACGTAACCCTGCTGGAGAGTTCGGACACTGAAGTTTCATTAACCACTGGAACGGCTCATCCAAGAATCATTCTGCCCGGTGATCACGTCGAATGGTCGGCAGCGCGCCGGAGCGCAGTTTTGCATCATGAACTGGCGCACATCAAACGGCTGGATACATTGACTCAGACCATCGCGGACTGTGCCGTTGCGCTGTACTGGTTCCATCCGCTGGTTTGGATCACAGCGCTGACGATGCGGGCCGAGCGCGAACGCGCGTGTGACGATCATGTGCTGGCAGCCGGCGCCAAGCCTTCAGAATATGCGCATGAGCTGCTGGAGATCGCTACGTCGCTTCAGCGGCCCGGTCTGGCTGCGGCAGTAGCCATGGCGCGCCGGTCACAACTGGAAGGAAGACTTACAGCAGTACTGAATCCTCGATTGCATCGAGGTCCGGTCTCGCGCAAGGGTGCCCTCACCATCGCCGCGTTGATCGCGTGTGTAGTATTTCCGCTGGCCGCCATTCGCGCTGCGCAGCAACCGAAACCTTCACCTTCAACACCGGCTCCAGCTTCCACACCGGGTGCCGCAGCACTACCAGGCCAGCGTGCCTCCACGCCTGGCGGAGCGGTGCAGCAATCGCCATACGCAACCACACCGCGTGCGGGAACCATGAATGACGAAGGAGCGGCGGAACCCGCCCAACCAGCAGAGCCGCCAGAGCCTGCAGAGCCAGCTGAGCCTCCGGAACCGGCCGTGCCTGCCGTTCCCGCTGTACCCGCAGTTCCCGCTGTCCCTGCCGTTCCCGCTGTACCCGCAGTTCCCGCTGTCCCAGCAGTGCCCGCTGTTCCTGCGGTCCCCGCTGCGCCGGGCGCTGACCTTATCGTATGCGGTCAGCATTCCAAACTGCACAACATGAGCATTAACAGCAACAACGGGTATAAGCGCTGGACGGCGTACTGGTCAGGCGACGATTGCAGCATCGATTTGCGCGCGGAAGGTGAAATTCAATTCAACGCCGAGGCCACTGCGATCCAGAGCATCTCTTCCGGCGGTTTCTTTGAAGTGAACCAGCGCGAGGGGAATACCTGGAAGCAGATCAAAGTGACTCCTTCCGACAAGGGTCTGCAATACAGTTACAAGGTCAACGGAACCGAGCAGGCATTCGACGAGCAGGCCAGGACGTGGTTCTCAAACTTTTTGCTGGCGCTGGAGCGCAGCACCGGATTCGCCGCCGAATCACGCGTTCACAAGCTTTTGGAGAAGGGCGGCCCCACAGCGGTTCTGGACGAAATCAATAACCTGCAGGGCGATTATGTCCGTGGCCGCTACTTCCAGGTGCTGCTGCAGCAACCGAATCTTCCTTCACCTGTTGTCGTCAGAATCATCAATCAGGCAGGACAGCAAATTGGCAGCGATTACGAAATGGCCCGCGTGCTGATGGAGGTCGCGAAGCAATACGAGTTGCCGGATGAGACTTCGCGCACGGCCTTCCTGAATACGGCCGGAAAGCTCAAGAGCGATTACGAGCACTCCCGCGTTCTGATCGAACTTCTGAAGCGGCCGAATATCTCCAGCCAGAGCGTGGGTCTGGCGCTCAAGTCGGCTGAGGGCATTAAGAGTGACTATGAGAAGTCGCGCATCCTGCTGTCACTCATGAACCAGCAGTCCTTCGATCAAACCTATCTCGATTTCTATTTGAAAATGGTTGCATCCATCCACTCGGATTACGAAAAGTCGCGCGACCTGCTCGCGCCCATGCAGAAGTATTCCCTGGACGTAAAACAGACCAACCAGATCATGGATGCAACGGCGAGCATAGGATCGGATTATGAGAAATCACGTTTGCTGATCTCCTTGGTGCAAAAAGGCAAATTCGACGAAAAGCAGATGACGAATTATCTGAAGATTGTCGATTCCATGGGCTCCGATTATGAACGTTCGCGGACGCTCATCGCGCTGATGACTCACAACACGTTGAGTAAAGAGGCGCTGAACATGGTGCTGGACGCCGCCGGCCGCGTGCACTCGGATTACGAAAAATCGCGAATTCTTCTCACCGTCGCCGGCAAATATCCGCTGGAAGGAGCAATGCGGGAAAAGTACATCAGCATCGCCAACACCCTGGGCGAGTACGAACGCAACCGCGTGCTGGCTGGTATGGTGAAACGGGCATCAATTTGAGAGAGAGCATTTAGTAGTTTATCCGAAGGCGCCGCAGCTGGCCGAAGGAACCCCTACGCGCTTCGTTCCCTTTCGAGTAGGCCCAGAATCGGATTCGAGGAGTAGGAACTTCTCACTTCGTGAGAGGTGAACTAAGAACAGAACCTCAGATCGTGCTTGACACCGATTCGACTGGCACGCTGTCTCACTGCCATAACTCAGGAAACAATGTAGCTTCAGGCCCGAGTCAGCTTTTCGCGGACAAATTCAGCAATCTCATGAAGCGCCTGATCGGCTTCCGGCACTACGCCGCCGAACATCTGCCACACGTGCGGCACGCGATCATAGACTCGCAAGCTGGTCTGTACGCCGCTGGCCGCCGCTTTTTCATTGAGGCGAATGGAATCGTCATACAGCATCTCGCTGTTCGCCACCTGGATCAATAACGGCGGCAAGCCTCTTAAGTCCGCAAGCAGCGGAGATGCCAGGGTGGATCGCGCGGAAGCTCCGTTCAGATATACCTTGGCGAATGCCAAACCATCTTCGGGAAAAAACATGGCGCATGATGTGGTATTGGTGCAGGTAAATTCGCCTGTGAGATCAACCCACGGCGACATGCAAACGCCACAGGCCGGCAATGGCAATCTAAGGTCGCGCAGGCGGACGAGCGTGGTGATTACCAGCCCTCCGCCGGCAGAATCGCCTGCCAGGGCAAGATTTCCCGGTTTTACGCTGCTCGCCATCAACCATTCTGCGGCTTTTACCGCGTCTTCGGCGGCAGCAGGAAATGGATTTTCAGGGGCAAGACGATAATCCAATGAGAACACGCGGCACCCGATCCGACGCGCCAGGGCGGCCGTGATCGGACGATGACTGCGAGGTGAGCAGCTTACATAACCGCCGCCGTGGATATAAAGAAGGACAGCTTCCGGAAAACGCAATGGTTCAGGTGTGAGCCATTCACCGCGAACGTCTTCACTCACCTGCTCGATCTTTACCCCTGTCGACTGCCGAAACCCAGGCAGCTTCGGCTCGCCGAAAATTCTTCGCGCCCGGCGCACCAGTCGAGTTGGGTTGTCGCGCGGCCATCGTTTAACCACCAGCTTAACCAGAGTGTTGGCTAAGCGCCCGCGGATGCTTGGCATGTCAGTGCGCCGCGCCCTTGTCGGCGTTTGGCGGAATGGGTGGCACACCATCCGGTGGAAAGAGCTTTTTCATAAATTCCTGATCATCACGCATGCCCTTAAACTGCGGAGAATTCGCTTCATCCTGCCAGCGTTTGACAAAACTGTCCGGCTGCAAGGTGCGCGCCTGGGAAAATTCATTCAGCGCCGTTGCCTTATCGCCGAGCGCATAATTCAGAAAACCGAGTTGCATGTGGGCATTGCTGTTGCTGGGCGAGTACGAAATCATTTTTTGCGCTGCTGCGCGGGCTTTGGGAAGATCATTGGCGGAAAAAGCTTTATACATCTGATCGCCATAGTTGTAGGCCAGATTCAAGTCCAGCAGACGGCGCAGCTCTTTAAATGGGTCAGGACTGTCGTCAACGTTGATATAAATGTAGCGATCATTATTGATATTGCGGCCGCCGCCTTTGCGGACAATGAGCATGGAAGCTGATTGGCGTCCGCGCGAATCGCCGCCGGCTGCGTCTCCGGCCTTCAATGCCGCATAAAGTTTTTCCGCCAGCTCACCCTGGGTTTCATCAAAGGCCTTGCCCATGGATTCCGGAACCTGCGGGCCGGTGAGGATGTTGCCCTGCGCCGACCACGTCTTGCCCTGGCGGTCACCAGCCCACTTCGGCGCGTTCGGGCCAGTGTAGGCGGCGACATTTCCTTTGGCATCCACGACCGCGACCTGGCGTCCATCTTTGCCTTCGAATTTGTCGTCTTCCAGCAGTTTTTTCAACACTTCAGGCGCAGTTAATCCTTGCCGAAGCAGATCGATGGCCTGCTGGCCGTATCCAACGTTGACGTTCGCCTGCGTGGCCACCGCG
>DATDNH010000287.1:0-3087 GCA_036518395.1 Candidatus Angelobacter sp.
GGCGTCTTGCAGATTTCTAAAATAGAATGGTGCTTGCGTACGGCGCGATATTCAGCCATGTAGCGGCCGGCCTGGCGCATGAGCCAGATCGGAGTGGCATCCACCGGTTCGCAGCGGCAGGCCCGGACAAACCTGGAGTTAGGAGCGGACATTCTCTTTTAAGATTTTAATATTATCAGCCTCAATGGCAGCGAATTCAGTACAAGCAGACACAATGAGATGAGAATCGGGTCATCGGTCTGTCTTGGTTACCTAGCAGCCAGGAGCTAGAAGCTAGAAGCTCAACGAAAATGAAAAAGAAAATTCTCCTTTCCTGGAGCAGCGGAAAAGACAGCGCGTGGAGCCTTCACGTGCTGCGCCAGCAAGGGTTCTATGACATTGCCGGGTTGGTCACCACTATCAATTCCGCGTTTGATCGTGTAGCCATGCACAGCTCGCGCCGAAGCCTGGTGGAAAAGCAGGCTGAGGCAGCCGGCCTTCCGCTGATTCGCGTGCCTCTGCCGTGGCCCTGCTCGAATGCTGACTATGAGTGCGCTATGAAAACTGTCTGCGACCAGGCCACAGCCCATGGGGTGGAGGCAATTGCTTTCGGCGATCTATTTCTGGAGGATATTCGCGCCTACCGTGAACGCCAGCTCAAGGATACTGGCCTGACGCCGCTTTTCCCGTTGTGGCGCTTGCCTACAGACGCTCTGGCGCGCGACATGATCGCCGGCGGACTCCGCGCAAAACTGGTCTGCATCGATCCTAAAAAGCTCTCGCCCGAATTCGCCGGCCGCGACTTTGATGAACAGCTTCTCCGTGACTTTCCCGCCGAGGTTGATCCGTGCGGTGAAAATGGAGAATTCCATTCGTTCGTATACGGCGGACCAATGTTCAGCCACGAGATTCCAGTGACTGTGGGCGAACGCGTGCAGCGCGATGGGTTCTGGTATGCGGACCTGGCTGAAACTGCAGGCGTGGCGGCGGCAGTGGAAAAATAAAATCCGCTCGGTCGAATCCAACATCGAATTGAAAACCAGGCATAGAGCCGCTCGTGTGATCAGCGGCACAATCCAGGAGAAACGATGGAACCTCAAGCCTCCAAAGTAATCAACGTCGGCGTTATTCCTCCGGGCGAAGCAAAGCTTTTCAGCGGATACGATCTGATCAAAGGCATCATCGATGGCAAATATCCCATTCCGCCGATTGCAAATGCACTTAACTTTCGTCTGAGCGAAGTTGAGCCTGGACGCGCTGTGTTTACCGGCCAACCCACCTTCGATCACTACAACCCTATCGGCTCCGTTCACGGCGGATTTGCGGCAACTCTTCTTGATTCCTGCATGAGTTGTGCCGTCCACACCATGCTGCCGGCGGGCGTGGGTTACGCCACTCTGGAAATCAAGGTGAGCTTTCTCCGCACCATGCTGGAGAATACCGGCCCGGTTCGCGCCGAAGGCAAGGTGATCTCAGTGGGAAAACGCGTAGGAACAGCCGAAGGCCGCATCATTGGCGCGGACAACAAGCTCTACGCTCACGGAACGACCACTTGTTTGATTTTTCCGTTGTGAATGCGCTGGTGTCTTAAGGAAATGAGAATGACGTTGTCTTTCTTCCGATGACACGATGCCCCGGCTCCCCAGCACGCGCGGTTTTTCTTTTGCGGCTGATGGGGTGACGGTGCCCCGATGACCGGATTAGATGGAGTGTCCAAGCTTCTGATGATAGCTCTCGCCGTAAGCCTGACCAAGCTGAACGGCGGAGGCCTTGATCTGCTGGTAAAAAGACAGCATTTCGACGCTGCCTAATCTGGGCAATGATGCGAATGTGGGTGCTGCGGCAAACGGCAGCACGGCCATTTTGATCAGCCAGTAATGGATCCGCGCGCGCACCGCCACGGCGCAGATGCGGCACTGGGCGCAGGCGATGGTGAGCTCCAGGCTGGTGCGTCGCGCGGCGCTGTCCTGCATCCGGCGGCTGCGCGTGCGTTCGTACTTTCCCCACTCCTGAAAGACCCTGGCATTATGCGCGAGGTCCCCGATATATTGCAGCGCCAAATGGCAGCGTTTCCATTGCGCCCTCCTGAACTCCTGGGGCGATGAATTGAGACGCAGGTATTTCTCCGCTTCAGGGTCGAAAAAGCTCTTCATCTCTTCCAGGTTGATGCTGCGCAGATAGGGAATCACATCATCGGCGGTACGTTCGGAAAAGCGGTAAACCCACTCATAAAGGAAAATGACGGCCAGCACGGCCAGTAACCCCAGGAGAATGGCAAACGGAAGAAAGGACTCAAAATTCATGAGATTTCCCGAAAAACCCTTTCAACACCCGGGTGTACTGCGTGACCTCGTCCGCCATCTGTTGGGGCGATAGGGGAGGGACTTTCTCGTCTTCCTCCGGTTCCGGGCGGAGGAAAGCGCTGAACCAGACCAGCAGCGTTATGTAATATGCCACAGCAGGAGCATAAAGAGCAAAGCTCCCGAAGCTTTTTCCAAAATCGGAAAGCGCGACGAGAGGGACAAGCGTACCTATAGCAGAGATGCCAAATCCAAGCACAATGGCGAATGGATAGCGTCTGAAACTGACATTAAATAGCTTTACACAAAGATAGAACAAACCAAAGATAGCTGCCTGGATGCAGTTGATTGGAATCTGAAGATCCAGAACGATGCGGAATACTGGATACAAGTGCTCCGTCCGGTTGAAAATGGAATGCACAATGGCGATGCAGACAACGATGCCAATGGCGCCAAAATACGACCAGCGGAACCACCTTAATAGATAGAAGCCCTCAAAGACTGAACGGAAGCCTTCATGGACAGAAGCAATGCCCAGCAGAAGAAACCCGAGGTCAGTCCACCAAAAAACGTAAAAATAAAGATAGGAATCCGAGCTCACAACTAATCGGGCTGTCGTTCCGAGCAGCGAATAAACGTTGTAAGCGAAGAAGAACGGAAACTGCGTGTTGAATCGCCGCTTCCACAGAACGAAAGCTATGCACGCGTGCAGGAGAATTCCGCCCGTCAATAAAACAATGTTAAGCATGGAAAGCCGAAGGGACTAGCTTAACCCAGTCCCTTCGCTTCATCCAAGAACTACCTTAGA
>DATDNH010000288.1:0-3360 GCA_036518395.1 Candidatus Angelobacter sp.
TCCCGCGCGGCCAAGCACGCCAACCGTTCCGACGACGCCCACGACCCCGACTACACCTTCAACACCGACAACGCCTACGACTCCGAGTAAGCCCACAACTCCTGACAAGCCCAAGGCAGATACGCCGGCCAAATCTGGTGGCGATGACCAGATTGCCGGCAACCCGGCGGTTTCATTCAAGCTGAAGTTTGTTCATCAGGAAGAAAAGAAGACGATGACATTTGAATATCATCGTTCTGATGCGGTCCAGCGCACGTATGCTCCGCAGGGCTTCTTTGGCCTCATGTTGCAGGACCTCAAGGATGAGGACAAACACTTTGTGGAGGTCGACCTGGATGATCCATTCTTCCGCCAGTTTGCAGTCACGGTGCAGGCGCCGATCAATTTCCAGAAGATCGGCTTGCTCTCTTCCCACGTGTCGCTGGATTATGGCGATTCGCAGGACGCGGAGAATTTCAAGCATGGCGATGCCATCTTTGATCCCTCGCGGGCCAAGGAGTACAAGTTCGCCGTGTTCATGAATGCCAATCATGACACGTCTTACTCCTACGCGACGGAATACCATTTCGATCCAGATTCGGGCTGGGATGGCCGCTCTTTCTCCTACCAGTTCCCGGCCAAACAGACAGAAGATCGCAATCTCTTCTTGAACCCATACGACCAGATCGGCTTCCTGGAAGTGCAGGTGTTCCCGCACCAGGTAGATGCTGCCGTTGTAGATTCAATCGATGTCGCGTTTTCCCACGCCGATCCCGGTGGGCAGGTAGTGCGTCGCACGCTGAATGTGCTTCCCGGATCGCAGCCCCAGTTCTGGAGAGTGCGCTTGGATGATCCGCAGGCGCGCGCCTACACCTATCAACTCACTCACAACCTGAAAGATGGGACGCAGATCAAGGAAGATCCGGTTGAAACGACCGCTACTGCTTTGCCGATCAATGATCCTTTCGGCGAACAGGCGCTGGATATCGACTTTGTTCCATCACTCAACCCGGCCACTACCCGGCTGGTCTTTCTTGACTTCGAGTATGACGATGACAAGCACGCATATCACCGGCGTGAGCGTCTGCAATTGCAGCCGAACACGACCACACCGGTGCATTTGCATATCGCGCTTAGAGACCCGAAGCAAAGGACTTTCCGCTATCGGACGACATTCTTAGGAACGGGCGGTCAGATGCGTCAGGATAAGTTTATTGAGACAACGGAAACGTTGCTCCTGATCTCGGATGCGCCGGCGCCCACACCAACCGAGTGATGACCTCATATTCACGTGACGGCTCTGCTCTGGATTGCGCTCTTCAATGTTTGGAGAGACATGCACCGGAGCAGACGCGTCGCGCGTGCGCCGCGCTGGATGTGCTGCTCCAGGGCGTGCGGACTTCGACGTGGCCTGAAGTAGCATGGCAATTCAGTGAGTTGACTCCAGACGGGTTTCCGCTGGAGCTGACGTTCTCTTCATCCCCTGAAAATGCCGTCCGCTACGCGCTGGAAGTTGCCGGGCCGGAGGTGCCGGAAAACCAGCGACTGCGGACTGCATTTCGTTTATACCGCGATCTGACGGGGCGTTCCGTATCGGCGGCGGTGGAACGAATAATGTCCACCATTCAGATGGCTCATGAGCTTTCTTACGGCGCATGGTTCGGCGGCGCGCATACTGAAAGCACAGACCGCTACAAAATCTATGCCGAAGTTCCGCAGGGCGCGTGTGTCGAGGCATTCCTTCCTGGTGTTTTCACTGAAGGTCTGCCGATTGCGCATTGCAACACGCGGCCTGTGATGCTTGGTTATCAGCCCGACACTAACATCCGCGAGGTTTATTTCCGCGTCTCCCATCTAGCTGCGGAGGATATTGGCAAGCTGCTGTGGAAACATGATCTGGGCCATCGGTATCAGGAAACTTCAGAACTCATTGGATCGATCGCGCGGCGTCCCGGAGCAACCGCGGCGCTTGCGGGATTCAGCCTCGCCTTCAACGGCGCCCCAAAAGCAAAAGCAATTTCGCTGTTTACTGAGGCGCGTTTTCTGCTCGGCAGCGACGCGAACACGCGCCGCCATCTGTTGAACACAGCTCAGGGGAACAATTGGCCATTCGGGGCCTATGAACAGATCACGCGGGCACATCAGAATCGTGAAGATAAGGCCGGAGGTCAGGGAGTGATTGCCTGGATTATTTCTGATGACAATCCTGTAGAGTTGCGCGTCAGCGTGAGGCCGCCGGAGAAGCTGGCGCTGACGCCAGACTGTGATTGAGTCGAGAAATTTAAATCAGAACACTTTGCGCGGAGCGCGGAATGGAATCTTGATCACGGCCTCCAGATCCACCGGAGCTCCGTTCTTGGTTCCTGGCTGGAAGTGCCATTTGCGCATGGCATCGCGGGCATTTTCATCCAGCGTATCATCTACTCCCTGGAGCACTCGCACTTCGCCCACGCTGCCATCGCTGTGGATCACCGCATAGAGGATCACCGTGCCTTCCACGCGATCGCGCATCAGTCCGGGAGGATAAGCAGGATCAACTTTGTGCAGAGCTACGGGCGCGCTCACCAGTGCGCCTGCGGAACCGGGCTGAGGATTCATTTCCGCAAAGCGGATGATCCAGCTGCTGCCCACAGAGGTGAGGTTCGGCATATTCAGCGCCATGGAATAGTATTTGCGCCCGCCGAAAACCTCATTCTCAATCTTCTCCGAACCAGGGACATCGCGGCCTGGAAACGTGCTGCGGATATCAGCTTTGGGCGTGGGCGCGGATGGCAGACTGGGCGCCGAAACAACTACACTTCCGGTAACCTTTGCCGGCGGCTCGCCCACAAAGACGTTGCCGGGAAGAGTACTGTTGCCGTTTTTCGTGCCGCCGACGGAATCGTTCGTTCCAGTGGCAATTTCGGGCTGGCCTGAAGCGCCGGCGTGTCCACTGGGACCGGCGGCAAATTCCCCGCGACGATTGCCTTCCGGCACAGTCATTGGCCCCGTGGGAGCGACAGGCTGAGTATTCAGTACGAGCAATTGCCCCACCGTTTGCGCTTCGGATTTCCCAGTTCCGGAAGTGATGGGTTCCGCCGGAGGAACCGGTTTCTCACTCGGCTGTCCGGTTTGTTGCTGGCCATTGGCGGCGGCTTGCTGCTCCGGGGCTGTGATTTTCGGCTCAGCAACAGCGGGAGCGCTTGCCGCAAAATTGATGTCACCCAGCGGGCGTTGCGCCGGAGCCTGCACCGGAGGCACAGCCGCCTGCGCTTCCGCAGGCAGGTTCACGGCCGCAAGATTTCTGTTGGCTGGCGTTGCCGGCGGCGCCACGGGTTGCGGTTGCACCGGAAACTCAAGCGCGTTCAGCTTTCGCTGGGTCGGCTGTTCCATGGGAGGAAC
>DATDNH010000289.1:0-3022 GCA_036518395.1 Candidatus Angelobacter sp.
ATCTTCTCCGCACAAGGGCTTCAAGATGCTGATGGGTGGAGTGGCGCCGGGCACTGATACCTTGACTGAGAGATAGCGCCGGCTGGCCACAATGATCAGCACGCAATAGACGAGAGAGCCTATAAGCAGGACCGCACAGATGGTTGTAAGGAATGCGATCATAGTGGGTGGTCCCTCTCCCTGGACGCATGCAAAGGAGGCTCAGGATTGTTGACGAAGAGGAATTTACCGCCGCCCGCGGCCACCGGCAGGAGGTTCAAGTTTCCCACAATCGCGCTGAGTCGAGCAACCTGGGAGCCATCGGTCAGTAGATAGTATCTGTCAGGACTCGACCACAACGCACGAAATCTCGAATCATCGATGAAGACATCGGGCGCACCAGGCGCATAAGAACCGTACTCGAGGTTCTTGACCCGCCCATTCAGCAGCAAGGCGTCGCGATTGGCATAGAAAAATACGGAAGAGAAAGGGTAGTACGGCCCATCTACAATCAGGTTCCCGGCGGGAGCGCGATTCAATGCCTCCGCCAACGGACGCGAGGAGAGATAAGGATCAAAAACGACGAGAGCCATGCGGCTGGCATGAACAAAGCACACCATCATCAGAGCTACACCTAGTGCCGCAGGGTCAAATAAGCGAGCGCTCGCGCGCCGCCACGTTGCCAACAATCCTATCAGAAATCCCAGCCCGGCCACCATGAGCGGCGCACGCAGGTAGGCAAAGGAGCGCAGGGTCAAATCGCCGAGATGGCCGAGGGAAAGCGTGTAGGCTGCCGGGTGCTGGACCAGAGAGTTGGAAATATCTCCCGGTGTAGATACACCACGAACCAGATAAAGAAGTGCGCCGATCGCCAGCAGCGCCCCCATGCAAATGACTGCCAGGGTACGAGTGGCCAGCCGGATCCAGCGGCCGGAGTCTGCCATGGCAGAGCCAAGAAGCAGCGCGAGCGCAGGGTAAGCAGGCATGGAATAGTATTCCTGCGTGGTGGAGAAGGTGAAGAAGATCAGCAGAAATACGGCCCAGCAGAGCGCGAGCAAGCGTGTGCGTCCGGCGCGGTCGACCGGCTTATAGCGCAAGCGGGCAGCAGCAGGAAAGTAGACGCACCACGGAAACAGCCAAACCAGATTCAGCAGCCAGAAAGCCAGACGCGGTACGGTGTTGTAGTCCTTGGGATAGCGAAGCCCCAGGAACCGCAACAAATGTTCATTGATGAAATAGAACCACAAAAAGCCATGGTATTGTCCGGGACCGCTGTGCAGAGTGAGGTCGAAGAAGGGCGGCATGCGTCGAGCAGCCAATATGTGCCATGGAGCCGCGATGGCCAAAACGATCAAAAGACCGGAAAAGATATGCAATCGTTTCCAGACCTGCAGCGAAAAAATTTGCCTCGTGAGAGCGAGGTAAAGCAGCGCTCCGCCGATGGGCAGCACAACCGCAAGCAATCCCTTAAGCAGGATTCCGATTGCTAAACTCGCGGCCAGCAAGGCGGCCCAGAGGCGCGGGTGCGGCTCGTCTTCCTCCAAGGCCCGCTGGAAGGACCAGAACGCCGCGCATACAGTCAAGGTCAACATGACATCTGGAATCAGAATGCGGGTGAACAGAAAAAGGCCGGCACATGTGGCCAGCGACAGGCCTGCATAGAAGCCGGCGCGCCTGCCGAAGGCCCACCGGCCATACCGGGCCACCATCCAGCAAAGCAAAACCGCCGCGAGGGCGATCGGGATCCTGGCCACCCAGTCGTGCACGCCCATGATGCGATAGAAGATCGTGATGACCCAATACATGAGCGGAGCTTTTTCCAGATACGGAACTCCATTCAGGTGAGCGATGGTCCAATCGCCAGAGGTGAGCATGTTGCGCGAGATCTGGGCGTGAACGGCGTCAACATCGTCCATCAATGACGGAGGGGAGATAATGCAGCCGATGAAGACGACGGCGGCGATAAAAATTACGGCCCAGTCTGAATAAGCCTTGCTGGAGGGCTGTCGATCCAATAAACGCAGCTCACTTGGAACCGGGAACGTTGACGGGGGCTCGCTGACTGTTACTCTGACTTTCGACTGAGGCAGAATCGGCTTCCTCTTCTTTCAACCTTTGCTGGGTGGTTAGAGCGTGTTCAGTGTTGGTGTATCCTGCTCTTTAAGCTGGGTCCCGAGCCCCAGCCTGTTTCCTGGACGTGATACTCGCGTGTCCTGAAGCACGCCTCCTAATCCCCCATCCCCCGCCAGGCGCGTAAAAAGCCACGGCTGGGACCTTGCCCTTCCCCGCTTACCACAACAACTTTGGAAATTATTCTCCCCGTGCTGAATGCCGCCGGCTCAACGCAGATCATCATCAACAAAGCCCCCGACGGCGTTCAACCACCTTACAACACGACCACGCGGCCTCTGAATGAAGTTTTGTAAAGGCGGTAAAGAAGTTGTAAACACAAATGGATGATGTAGTGCTTACGCTGTCTTTCTTGGGCGTTGCACGAGCTCTACTTTGCCGTGCTGGTGTTTAAGAGTGAAGTGCTTCGAGCAGTCAAGACAGAGCCAGAAATGCTCAATGGAAGTGCGCGTTGTATGGAAGCCAAAGAATCTGCCTCCCTCCAGCCGCATGAGAACTTTGGGGCATCTCGGATTGGCACACTTCGAGATCATGATTCCGGCAGAAGACAACGATGCATATAGTTTGACGCCCGGAGGCGGCAAAACGTCGCACAAAATCGTGAGTAGCGGGTAAGTGAAAAAACCGCACCAGTCCTTCGGCAGCGGTCGTCTATAACGACCTCACCTCGAGGACAGGCTCCACGACACCGATGCACGGATAAAAACAGGAAAAACGGAAGAGGCAGAGCGACATTCTGCGGCAATCATCGCCCGCCGTCGCTTGTCGCTTGAGCAGGATTTCGCCAGCGGCTAAGTTCGTTGCTGGCGATGGAGAAATTCAAATCAGTACTGAATGTTCGCGCGGTCCACTGGGCGTTGATTTACTGCAAATTTCTTCCCTATAGCAGCGCTTTCCATATTTTGCAGAGGTT
>DATDNH010000290.1:0-5902 GCA_036518395.1 Candidatus Angelobacter sp.
CCTCAAATTATTCAAGTCGCAAATCATTGACCTGGTAATCTCCGACCATCTTCTGCCCGATCCCACCGGGGCTGAGTTGACTGGTAAGATGAAGCGCCAACGGCCCTTTGTTCCGGTCATCATCTACTCCGGAGTGATAGACGCGCTGCCCGGGACCGAGCACGTGGACCTGTTCACCAGCAACGCAGGTGGCCCTTCTGAGCTGCTGGAAAAAGTGGCCGAACTGCTCCGGCCCAGTCGAATTGCCGGGGGGAATTATTTCGCGGAAATACGTTGCGACCGGCGCTTCGACCCATTCGTCTGGCACTACACCGTCCAGCGTCTGCGTTCGCCCGAAATCCTCGCCTGGTGCCAGGTTGCCACGGAAAAAGAAGCAATACGAGACGCCAGGCGCGCGCTGCGCGAATTGAATGAGCCACCGCCACAATTGTTGTGTCACAGTGTGCCAGGGGAGGGGACGAAGCCAATGGTAAAGAAGCCAGAGATGGAATTTGACCCAGAGGCATTCGAGAAAGCACTCGACCCCAATAGCAAAGAGAAGGCACGCCGCAGTGAAGCCCTGGAAAACGAACGCACGGCTAGAGAAACGGAAAAGCCAAACTAAGGCCGCGTTAACCGAAGCAGCCGCTTGGCTTCGAGCATCAAAATCTCACCGCAACAGATCAAACTGACTTCACACTGAGTTCTGACCTTCTGTGCAGATCACTTAAATCACCATCACCTGCCCCGAGTGGCGGTGGATCATTTGCATCAGTGTCATCAGTGGTAAGGTTTTGTTTTGAATTTGCTGATTGTCGCAGAACCTGCCTGCCCCGGCGTGCCGTGGGAGCGAAGTCGAATGGGTCCGCCGTGGTGGGCTGACTGCCTTTCTTAATCCTGTGGTTAATTTATTTGGACTAATTCTTCGTGTTCCTTCGTGTCCTCTGTGGTTACAAGATTTGTTTGCTTTGGCGAATTTGCTAATTGCTAAATGTCGAAGACCCCGGCGTGCCGTGGGCCAATTGCTGCTTTCAGTCCGGCAAAGTGCACGTCACTGCGTCGCCTCCCAGCACGGTTAGAAATTCCGCGAACTTTTCAATCAGTTGCGCCGTGACTTCAGGATCAAGTGACACAAACATCCTGCCAAACGGCGAATGCACAATGCGAATGTAATTCCAGGAAGACACAGGGGACGGAAACAGGGAATAGATTTTAGGGGACTGGATCAGGCAACAGGAAGTCAGTAATTTATTTTAGCCATTGTCTGTCTCTTTGGGCCGTTGTGTGAACTGAAACCAGAATTTTGTTCTCGCTGGTTCTCTCCAGACTTCTGACTTCTGACTCCTGACTTCCTATATCCCGGCAGGGATATCAGGGGCGAAGCCCACGGCTCTTGAACGGATCAGGTTCAAGGTTCGTCGTGCAGAATCTTACGAACCACCTGGACGACCTCGGCAGGGTCAAAAGCCTCCACTCCGAAATCTGCATCCGGCAATTTCTGCTGGTGTGATCGCAGCAAAGAAAGAATTGGCCCGGATGAGTGTTGGCGATAGCACGCAATAACGTCTTCCTTTTCGGAAGGTGGAACGGAATGTCCCAGGACGAGCAGGTCAGCGCTGGAGCGACAGAGCGATGCCGCTTCAGCTCGTCCAACAGCCGAGATGACCTGGTATCCCGCACTGCTCAATAGCATTTCACGGGTGCTTGCTAAGCTGGGATTCCAGGAAACCACGAGCACTGACTTAGCCATGGACAAAATCCCCTCCCGAAGGATCTATCCCCCAAGAGCAAATAGACTCCAATCGCCTGC
This sequence comes from Candidatus Angelobacter sp., assembly GCA_036518395.1. Taxonomy (GTDB): domain Bacteria; phylum Acidobacteriota; class Terriglobia; order Terriglobales; family Acidobacteriaceae; genus Angelobacter. The sequence continues at coordinate 1,790 of DATDNH010000290.1, forward strand.
ACACAGTTGCCTAAAAGTTCGCATAGAGAAAGGCAACCAAATGTCTGTATTACTATTCGCGAGAATCATTTCTTTTTGCGAAGATTTTCATCTATTTCTGTTCGCTTTTCTTGCCAGGATTCTCCGCGTCCTCACTTTTCCTCCGTGGCCTCTGTGGTTCGGTGTTCGGTTTTCGCTTTTCCTGTTGCCTGTTGCCTATTGCCTGTTGCCTACTCAGTTCCTCTGCTTACTCTGTTCCTCTGCGTTGAAGATCTTGATTTGGTTGCGGTTCTGCCGCCGGGTAATGGCGTGGCCCGTTTTGTTTATCGTTCGCGTGAAGAGGCTCGGCCCTGCGCTGTCGGAGGCGGAAGGATTTCTTTGACGATGCGAACAAGGGCGTCGGGGCCATCTGACGAATCGACCCAGGCGTCAGCTTCCGGCAGGCTATGTTCTCCGTGCCTCACGATGGAAAGCACACGTGCAGGGCAGTACTTTCGAATTTCATGGATGAGAGCCAGCTTGTGCTGTTTGGGAATCGAGTGGCCAATGATCGCCAGGTCATAGGAGCCCTTGTGGCAATATTCAAAAGCTTCGCTAAGCCCGAGCGCGGAAGTGACGTGGTAGCCTTCCGCCTTCAGAATCCATTCCCGAGTGCGCAGAAGAGAGTCATCGTAGGAGATAGAGAGGATAGACCCCGGCGATGACGGATTTGTTTGTGAGAGTTGCGTCATGCGCGGTGGCAGCCTCAGGTCAAGTATGGCTCTGTTTTTTCTGCTGCGTCGTGGGAACCATTGCCGGCAGCCGCGGCTTTTTTCTTTTTGGCAATGGGTTTCTTAAGTCCTAAAGCAATGTCAGCGAGTTCAAGGAATCTCGCCCCGTTGCTCGGGGTGATGTTTCCGGCTTTGTCCCAGGCGCGAGCGCCCTCGGGACTTCTGATGATGTTGGACTTGGGGTTAATCCAGAGGTCTTTATCGACACTGTTACCATTGTGGCGTTTGCCAGATTTTGAGGACATGTTACCCGCTTGAGGCTAAGAGTTATAACCAGCATAGCTCGTTTTTGAGTTTGGGTTCAACCAGAAATATGAAGAGTCACAGGTGGCGAAGATAGGGCGAAGATCTTCTGGAATGGCCCTCTGCTGCATTGGATTCAATCATCCTTCGACTTCGCAGCTCACCTCGAGGACAGTCTGATACTGGCAGTGGGTCAGCACCTAAACTGACCCATTAGCCGATTCAAGCCGTAAAATTGCTCCAACTGTTGAGCACTTTTTGCCCTTCAGGGTAACGCTTACATCGCATATCCCCGGAATGACGGCCCTAAGCCGTTGGATCTAAAGAATGTTGGAATGGTACTCACAATGCTTCTGGTTTGGGCACAGTCCCCCAAGATACCTGCCGGAGGAAGCGAGCCACTATGGTGCCGCAGTACGCCAATCAGCGGTCGGAACCGCGCTCGCTTGTGGTTTGTCCAATTTCCGTAAGCTTTGAGTCTCGGGTCATCCACGGCATCGTGCGCGACATCAGTGCCGGCGGGATTTTCCTCTACTTAAACTCCACGCTGCCACTTCACTCCATCGTGCGCTTCCGCTTGCGACTTAAAGATGAGAACTTGAGTGGTGCTGGAGAAGTAATAAGGATAGAGGAGCGCGTACCGGGAGCAGCCATCGGAGTAGCTATCAAGATTTCCAGCTACGACGATGCCGCGTAGCTGTTTTGGCATTCAGAACATTTTCACAGTTGCTGTAGCTTTGAATGGTCTGTATCAGGGCACGACTTCGAGTCGTGCCGGACCCGAGTTTACTCGGGTCGTAAACAGACAACATGATGAAGTCTCTTTTCCTCTCTGCCGAAGGCTGGCGCGCAGCTCCCAAATTTGGAGCGGAGCGCCCTAAAAGCCGCGTAGCCATTTTGGCCCTCAAGCGCGCGATAGCTTTTGTTTCTCGGCTTCTTCTTTTAAGCGCACGAACCAGAGATAAATTTCATCCACGCGACGTATGTTTTCCGTCAGCAGCGGAGCATCGGCATAGCGATATACATCCTCATGGCTGTGGCGGCGTTTGAGGTTATGTACGATGTGATGCAGCTCGTCCACTTTCGCGTGCATGATGCGAAGATCGCTCACCAGCCGCGTCTCATCAATATTCAGCGGGCCGTTTGGAACAACACTTTTCCGTAACGCCATCGGGACAGTATACCGTCAGAATATCTCTGATGGAATATTTTGTTAGGGTACGGAAGTCGAGTCCGGAGGTAATACGGAGCTCGAAGATTTGTCATTCCGAGTCCCGCTGAGCGGGAAGAGGAATCTGCTGTCGGGGTTTACTCTTGCCTACGATCTCTTCGGTTTTCCTATTCCCTATTCCCTGCGCCCTGACTTTGCTGTCACCTGTAACCTGTGACCTGTAACCTGATTTCTTTAGCTGGCGGCGCGCTTCGCTATCACCAGATCTGCGTCTTGCTCAATGGGCTCGCCTGCCACAATGGGCACGAATTGGACGCGCTCGCCGCAGCGTTTGCATCGGGGCAGAACTGTTCCAGCCAGGATAATCACAGTGTGCGGAGCGCGGTGTGCGTAGTGGTGAACGCGATAGATGCCAGAGCGCTGAACAACATCACCGGAGCGAAAACGTGCAGAAGGTTCCATCAGTCTCCTTTATCCCCAGCGTTCCACGATTGTAACAGGAAATAGTCTGTGCGCCGTGGATGAGCTGTGGGAAACGCAATAACAAAATCGCTTCCGGCTAAGACTCCCATGTGCGTTCCCTTTTGCGGCGTATCTCGGCGCTTGCATTTCTGTCGTTAACGTATGACTATCCAATGGGCCTCTGTCCCGCGCTTTCCTGCGTTGCTCCCAGGGGGGAGAACCGGAATCGAACGCCGGCAGGGGTCAAATTTTGTCTGAAAAAAAACGGGAAATTGCCCATCTCGCCAGAACAGCGACTCCGCGTTGCGAGAGCCTGGAAACGAAGGCTTCGACGTGATCTGACCTCAGAAGAGACGCGGTTCCTCCTTTTGTTTTCTCACGTTCCAGGGGAAGACGACGCTCATTGTTCTCTTCCGACTTCTGACTCCGGACTTGTTTGCTGTTGCTTGGCCGTTCCCCGTTGCCGATTCTCTCCTCTTCGGTGTTCCTATTCCCTATTCCCCATTCCCTGTTCCCTGATCCTTAGTTCCGATTGATTAGGTAAATCGTCGGAGTGCGACTACCTGCTGGTCATGCTACTATCTGCGCTTAAGGACGCCCAGGACGCCCAGTTTTAATAGAAAAGTAGAATCAGCGATGGACCAGCCCCCATCTATACTCTCCATCTCTTACTATGCGCCACTCCGCCACACCCGTGAGTGGATTCTTAAGAGCGCCGGATTCAACGTAGTCTCCGCAGCCGATTTTACTGAGGCGGTCACTCAGTGCCGCAACAGAGCTTTTGATGTTGCAATCATTGGACACGCCGTGCCGCCCCAGGATCGAGCAACATTCATGATTGAACTGCGGAAGCACCCCCGCACTCGCGTGCTTTCGTTGTTCAGCCTCGGAGATCCACCTGTTCCCGAAGCAAACTACTCGCTTAACTCTTTGGAAGGCCCGGAAAAACTCATCGCTATCATCAAAGCTGCGGTGAAGAAAAGCTCGCGGCCAGCCGATCGCGGACCCAGAACCAGGAAAAGCAAAAAAAACTCCGCCCGCATAGCTTTCTCGCAAATTTCCAGTCATCGGCGTTCATCAGCGTGAATTCGTTTGATCGCTACTTAGTTTTGCTGTGGCCTGTTGCCTATTGCCTATTGCCTGTTGCTCGGTTCCCTGTTCCCTTCTTTTGTCATTCCGATCCCGCCCATTCTCTTCACTGGCTAAACGTTCTGCGTTTCAGGTAAATGGGCGGGAGAGGAATCTGCTGTTGGAGACTGTTGCGTTTGCCTTCGTTTGGCTGATTGCTGAGTGCTGAGTGTCGCAGATCCGCCGTGGCGGGCTGACTGCTGCTGTTGAGCGTGCTCAACACCATACTGCACCGCCATTTTGTAATACAGGATCACGTTGCGGAAGCCTTCAGGATTTTCGTCTTTCTTGTCGAAATTCTTTTGTGCCCACTGCCGCACCGTTCTGGCAATTATTTCCATGTCGTCCAACTCTTTGTCC
>DATDNH010000291.1:0-2525 GCA_036518395.1 Candidatus Angelobacter sp.
CGTTGAAGCCCCCGGGGTTTTGACGTGTAAGGCAGCAGAGCGTTTGCTTGTGTCGATTTTTGTGCGCCTGAGTCAGTCGTGAATGCTTCAAAGTTATGCCGGCTGGCAACCCGCATTTGCTTACTTGCCGCTTCCAACTCCTCTTCATTCTTCTTGATCCGCCCTGCAGCGCCAACCGGATTAGAAGCAACATCAGAAGCCACGCGTTGGGCGAGAACCTCCACACGTGCGGCAATCTCACCCGCCCTCAGCCGGTCCCAATGATCAAAGTCAGCCGCGGCCATCCAATAAGCAGCGGCACTCGCCAGCACACCTACGCGGCGAAACTCGCTGGCGTCGGTCTTATCGATCTTGTCTTCGCTGGTATGGTGCGTCCAGTCAGGATCGTGGCCGAGCATGGTCGCTGGAATTCCCAGTCCCAGGAAAGCATCGTGATCGCTACCCTGGGCGTAGGCGATTTCCTCTGCCGGCCAGTAGTTGCGTGTACCTGTGGGAGCGTAGAGACTCGCTTCACGTGTTTGCTGGAGGACGTCAGACATGAATGCATCGAGAAATGAGTGTACGGAGTCCGGAGCACGCGTGAAATAAAAACGTGAATTGGTTTTGACGGTATCTTCGCCCACCATGTCAGTATTGATATTGGCGACCACGCAAGGCTTGCCCGGCGCGAATGCTTCAGGTTGGTTCCGGGGATCGTCCCAGGCTGTGTCGCAGCGGCGAGCCTCCGGATGATTACTAACATAGGCGAGCGTGCCAAAGATTTCCGGCACCCAGATGAAATGAAGGGTCAATCGCGGCACGGAGATCTTCTTAGCGGCAATGAGCGTTTGCAGAGTGCGGACACTTTCCATCATCGCGCCTGAGCCGGAGGCGTTGTCATTGGCGCTCCACTTGGGATGGTCCAGATGGCCAGTCACGAGGACCTCACGTTCAGGATGTTCGGCGCCACGGATGTAGGCGTGAACCAGAGTCAGCTTGCCGGGGCCGAGTGTGGCATCAATCTTTCCATGAACGCGCACCGGGCCTGACCGCATCATCGCTTTGAGCTGTTCATACTGATTGCGCGAAATCTGGAATCCGCCCCTGGTCTTTTCTAACTCTTCGGCTCGCGGCCAGATACCGTTGTAGCGAATCATGTCCGGGTGATCCGGCCGGTCGCCGGCAGCAGGATAGATGACCACACCCACCGCGCCATGTTTTAGTACAGCTTGGCGGACAACGTTGGCTGCATAACCAGAGGCAAGGGCGACCTTGCCTTGCACGTCCTTATCCCGATAATCAGAGTCCGTAACGCCACTACCAACGTCCACCAACTCGCCCGCCCATTCACCACCTGGGGAGTACGTGGAAACACACATGGGCACATCAGCGTAGCGGCACAGCATGATGGGTTTGAAATCCTTGCTATTGCCTGCACTCTCGATCCACAACTCGCCTCTACGCATGTCCCAGCCCATGGGAGATAAGTAGGTTCCGTATCTGGTTTTGCCATCGGACGGAAATTGCTCGATCTTTGCTTCCACGCCGTACTCTTTTAATCGCGGCAGGACCACTTGTTCGGCGACGGCCGCCATCATCGGGCTACCCTGTATGCGGTGGTATTCGGCAATGCGCCCCGTGTTCTCCTGTGCGGATTCGCCGGAGTACTCCCCCGCGATGGCATCGAAGATTTTCTGTTCGAGCAAGTGTTGAGCTGAGGCCGTTGTCGAGAGGAAGAAGGCCAACAAGAGGGCAATCATTCGCATAGCCACGAGAGCGTAACAGGAGGATGACTCGAGAGCAATTATTGTCATCCCGATAGCTATCGCGGTCCCGACCAACCTGTCTGCAAGAACGGAAGCTGAGGTTTGTTTTAGTGCGGGCCCGCACCTGTGGGCGCGCGGCCAGTCATCCGGCCCACATCATGGGTCTGGTCTTCGAGCTTCTGCGAAGCCAATTTATCCGAAGCGCTGACCCCGCCGCCCTTTCCTTCGATGGCTGCGGCGCGATCGCGCCACTGAACATAGATTTCCTGTGCCTCAACAATTTCTGCCGGGGTGGCGTCAGCGTCTGTCTTTACCCAATCCGCAGTTGCGTCGTATTTGTCGGTCAGATCGCGGTCCCTGTCAGCGTCGGCATGTAAAAAGTGTTTGTAGATGTTGTCTTCAATCCGACCGTTTAGCTTCTTCGCGTCGTCCGCAATCTTTTTCCAATCGGCATGTTGCTCATTCGCGATTTGAAAAATTGTTTCATGAGCTTGCAGGCGCATGGCCACGTCGAGCATTTTCATGCCGCGCGCGGTCAGCTCATGCGCGATAAACAGGCATCCATAATTCAGGTTCATGGCACGCCGCTCTCGTTGCAGCTGGTTCCGCTCCAGCTTCAACATGTCGGACATCGATCGGCTGACAATGCTACGGGCATTCACATCCGTGGCCATGGCGCTGATTTTTCTGATCTGCTTTTCTGCTTTCTGCTGATCATCACTGAAGGCGGGCACTGCTGACAGGGTTGCGGCAAACACTAGGAGAAAGCCGATTCTGGGT
>DATDNH010000292.1:0-9390 GCA_036518395.1 Candidatus Angelobacter sp.
TCCTTTTCAAAGTAAGCAGACGCCAGATCGACTTTGAGGCTCAGGTTTTGTGCATCCCTGGCCAGAGCTTTTTCAAATGCGTCGATGGCCAGATCAATTCCTTTTGCATTCCCTTGCAGCAGGTCAATGCGGCCTTCAACCTGTAGCCATTGCGGATTCAGATCACCAGTGGTGCTTCTTTTTGTAATGATCGCTTCTGCCTCAACCAGTGGCGCAGGCGCAGATTTCCAGTCGCCGCCATCTGCCGGACCCTTGACTACAGGAACGGGGCTGAACGCCGCGAAAGGTGCAGAAGGGAAGCGCATCTCCGTGGTGCGACGCTCGGAGTATGCGCTCGCAACCAGCGTCTGCGCCTGACGGAGGTCGTCAGGGGGACGCAGATAGATAAACAGGACGGCGGCGATGGCAACGCCGGCGCCGGCGATGGCCATTTTGGGCCACAGCCCACCGAACAGCGACCACTTCGGGCGCGGTTCTGCAGCGACAATGTTTTCGCGAACAAACTTTCTCTGCCACCTGGCTTTTGAGGTTTCCAGTTGTTTCAGGATAGCCCCGTCTTCCTCTTCCGCGGGATCGGAAAACTCTCTTAGATAGCGGCTCAATCGAGGCCCGCAGAAATCGCAGTGCGCGGCATGCTCAGTCGTGGCTTCGGCGGTATCCGGCGGGGCTATGCCGGCCGCCAACTCCTGCAAGGTCTCTTCCGGGGGGCAGTCTGGATATGGCGTTTCCTTCATGCGATCACCCTCCAGGAGGCCAAGACGATTTCGTTCGGCGTGCAGCACGCGTCCCAGACAAGATTCGCAATCCGTAATGTGGGCTTCAAGCCTTAGACGCTGCTGGTCAGGATTGTTTGCTGAATCCTGACTTACGTACGTCTCGATCTCGCTATCCGTTAAATGGCTTGTCGCCTGGTTCACCGTTTGCGCCTGCCTCCATCAGTAATAACGCAGAGCAGCAATTTGATCCTTATGCACGAATCACTTTCTGCCGATTGCATTGAGGATAAAAGGAGGAAACTGGTGGCGTCCGGACGAAGCTCGCCATCGCCACGTGAAGGGGCGATCCCGGCTATGCAACGTCTCCTCTTACCCTCACTTATTAATAACGTAACCTGTCATCAAAAATCTAACAGTTTGTAAACCCCTGTGGTGACTTAACTTAAAGACACCGTGCCTTTGCGATTCTCACCAGCCGCAGCAACGTGTTTTCAACCGCTTTTACGGTTAGAGGGTAGAGCCCGGAAATCTCTTTCGCCGTAAGGCCGTAGCGGTAATACAGCAGGAAAATGGAAAGATCGCGTTTTAAATCCGTCTCCGCAGTGAGCAGTCTCTGCAAGCAGGCGATCAACTTGTGGACCAGCGCCTCCGTTTCCACACTGTGGGAAAAGGCCTCAGTCTTCACCAGCTCAGGGCTCACTTGCTCCAGGTCTTCTTCTACGCGTGTGGGCGGGTATTTGCGGAAGTGGTCCTGAACCATGTTGGATGCCACTACCTTCAAGAACCCGCGGAATGAATTGTCGTGCAGCCAGCGGAATCCGCGTATGGCCCGGCAATTGTTATCAAAGAGTTTCCGCAGCGAGGACTGCACAAGGTCGTCCACCAGGGCAGGCGTGGCGCGTGTCCATCGCCGGATGGTCTTTGCCGTAACCGCGGCCAGCAAGGGCTGAAATCGGCGCACAAACTCCGCCCAGCTCTCCTCAGTGTTGCTCTGGAGACACGATTCCACGAGGGCACGGTCTGAAAGTTGTTGTGAATTCATCAGTACCAAGGCTAATGATGAAAAATTTTATCGTAGTCGGCGCGTTCAACGGCCGGTTGGACATCGTACTTTCGGACACGGACAGTCAGCCCGCGCTGGGCGACTTCACTTTTCGGTCCTCGGGTTTTACAGCGTTATACTCGGCGGATTCTCCTTTAGGAATGCTCAGGGATTGCCACTCCGCCTTGCGAATATGTTTGGCTAAATAGACAACCTGGCCTACATGATAGGCGTAATGGGCCAAAGCGCGCTGCAGCGCCTGGATCACGGAGTGGGGGGTGCCACGAATGTAAACAGTTCGCGAAACGTCTGAGGACTTAAGGGACGCCAACGCATCAAAAACGCAGTTCCATCCGGCTTCCCAGCGCTGCATCAACTGCTCCCGCGTGACACCGGCCTCGAGTTCGAATTCCTGGTCGCGATTGCGGTCAGGTTTTTCGCCGTCAGTCGTCAAAAAATCAGTAAAGCGCGAACGCTGATTCCCATTGATGTGTTTCATCAGCAGGGCCATGCTGAGAGATTCCTCATCGGGCGCGTAGAAAAACTCCGCATCTTTTAATTGCGCCAACGCTCCCTCCGCCAGGCGCTTGTAGCCGCGGAAATTGCGGCGAACTTCATCCAGGTAAGCCAATGCAACCGAATCCTCATCTGTCATAAGGGAATTCCAGCCTCGCCCTAGTGTAGCAAGAGAGGGGACAGGTTACAGGGAACAGGGAACAGCGCCCGCACGGCATGCTCGGTTGAAATTCGCATCGCCGCGTTCATTCGGGGCCAATAGTTTTGATCCACGACTAAAGTTTGTTGGCGGCCTCCGCCCGCGCTGACGCTTCTGCCGGGGGTGGCTGCGTCCCCAAAATTATTTTTCCCCCAGAAGCAACTTTTTGCTTGACATATTGTACTAATGTTATATAACACTATGTGAGTGTGACAGTGAAACCGGTCAACTCAAATTCGAAAGTGGGGTTCAGATTCAGGCTGGACCTGCACAGCGGCGTCCCGGTATATCGGCAGTTGATTGACCAGGTGCGCGGCGCCATTGCGTCCGGAGCGCTCTCCGCCGGCGACCAGCTCCCCACCGTCCGCCAGTTGGCGGTGGATCTTGCCATCAACCCCAACACCGTGCTGCGCGCTTATCGCGAGCTGGAACTGGGCGGACTGCTGGAGACGCAACAGGGCACAGGCACTTTCATTACGGACCGTAAACCGCATAAGTCGACAGTAGAACGGGAACGGCAGCTCAACCAGATCGTGGGGGAATTTCTGGCCCGTGCCGGGGCCGCCGGCTTCACTGCGGAAGAGTTGTTAAAGGAATTGCGTGAGCTTGTGCAGGAACAGGCTCCAAGGAGATGAATATGCTTCTCAAGAGTTCAACTACGCAGAAAACCGAAACCACCTCATTCAACAGCGTTGCTGTGGCAAGCTTCGTCATTTGCATTATTGCAGGCGGCCTGACCGGCGGATTGACGCAGCGTCCGGCGCCGGTGATTGCCGGAGTGCTGGTGGGCATGTATTTACTGTTCGCCATCAAAGTGATCCGGCAGTGGGAAAAGGTGGCGCTATTGCGGCTGGGCAAATATGTTGGGCTGCGCGGTCCCGGGTTGTTTTTCATTGTGCCTGTTGTTGAGAGCATCAGTCCATTTGTGGACCAGCGCGTGCGCGTGGCCAGCGTGACTGCCGAAGCCGCTCTTAGCCGCGATACTGTTCCCGTGAATGTGGACGCGATCGTCTTCTGGCTGGTCTGGAACGCAGAGAAGGCGATCCTGGAAGTGGAAAACTTTAACGACGCCATCACGCGCAGCGCGCAGACAGCTTTGCGGGAATCCATTGGCCGGCACGAACTGGCGCAGATGATCACCGAACGCGAAACCCTGGGCAAGCAGTTGCAGACCATTCTGGATGAGAAGACCACGCCCTGGGGAATCACTGTTCAGTCCGTTGAGATACGCGATGTGAAGATCCCGCAGGCGCTGGAAGACGCGATGTCGCGGCAGGCGCAGGCGGAACGCGAGCGCCAGGCGCGCATCATTCTGGGACAGGCGGAGACGGAGATCTCCGACAAGTTTGTCAGCGCGGCCGCCGCCTACGCCGAAAATCCTATCGCGCTCCATCTTCGCGCCATGAACATGCTGTACGAAGCTATTAAAGAAAAAGGCTCCATGGTGATCGTGCCCTCTTCTGCCGTTGAGACTATGGGCCTGGGAGGAACTCTGGCCACCACCGCGTTAGCCAAAGGTAATTGACCCAAGTAAGGACGACATGAAGATCGAGGGTTTTTATAACGAGCTTCATCCCGGCATCACCATGCACAAGATCCCTGTCCAGGCAGGATTTCCGGGACTGGTATTCACCACTGGCATGTTGAGTGTTTTTCTCATGGGCATTCCAGCACTGATCTACTTTCTTGTGTTTGCTGCAGTGCTGGGTATTGGATTTGCGGTATTGCTGCGCTTCATCCCTCACCAGGCGGGGGTTATTGCATTCGTCTTCAGTACCGTGATGTTTATGTCGCTGGTTGGTTTTCCGGCCATGGATTATTGGAGCCGGGAACGAGAGAGGGATCTTAAGGATCTTCATGCATCGATCGTAGTTCCACCACCCCCGCCTCCGGAATCTGAGCTATCGGCCTTCAAAAGCGATTGCCATCAGCATCAATCGAAGCCCTGGGACCGCACAACCCAGCGCGACGAAGACCATAAAAGCCCACAGCGATCGCCGTTTGACGGGACTTGGGAGGGCAAAATGAATGATCTTCCGGGAGTCAACCTGATCGTCGCGGACGCTGGCGGTGGGCAGCCCGGAGGAGTCGTTGCCTTCTACTTTCAAACGCGGGGGGATGACGGAGAATGGCGAGTCGCCGGCAAGTTCATTGCTCCGTTGCTTTGCGTTACAGCAAAAGACAAGATACTCAACTTCGAGGTGCAGCATCACAAAACCCGTGGAAGTCCCGAGTTCGGACCCAACGTCGAGTTTCGAATTGAGTTGGCGAAAAACAATCACGCCCTTCTCTACAACGTGAGCGAGGAACAGTCTGAGCCGATCAGGCTCACGCGGCAGGAATAGGTCATTCCTGAACCATGAGAATACGAGGTTTCAATGTGCTTTTCTGCTTGGCCTGACTTTCTTTGTCGCGGGCTCCGCCTTTACGCAAGCTCCTGCCGGATGGAACTCTCCTGCATTCGGCGAAATCGACAGCTCATTGTTGCATGCTAACTTTTAAACCCAACCTAACCTCACTGGACTCCGGGCTGCATCCTGAATCAGAGAGCGCAGATTGCGGATAGCTATCGCGGCAAACACGGGGAAAGCGATGACCACCAGAGGATTGAAGGCGAGAGCTGCGGCGAAATGGCCGTGCAAAACTGAGCAGAAAGCATGCGTCATGCCGCAACCGAGGCAGCGGACGTGAAACAGCGTCTGATAAACACATAGATTTGGCATACGATCGAGAAGACGTACATCGACGATCGACAAAATAATGAAAGCCGAAGGCAGCGCCAGACGAGAGAGGAAAGCCGCCACCCTGGTAAAGCTCTGAGCGCCCACCCGCCAAGACTTTGTCTTCATTGAAAGACTAGTCACCAGATTTTGAAAATAAAACATGCGCATAAACAAACCCCAGGACGAGCCACAACACTATGTCGCAGGCCCCCAAAGCAATACCGCAGAGCGCCAGACCGCGGCCCCGGAGGCGTTTTGGCCCATTTATCTCTTTAAGCGCCCGAATGCCAAACCATATTGCGAAGAAGCCTACCAGAATCCCGATCAGCGGGGCGCCTATAATCCCCAAGGCCATGGAGATCACCGCGTCAACGCTGAGGCCGGGCTCTTTGCCGGGCGTAACCTCAAGTTCCTTCGGCGGTTGCAGCGCCGACTGCGGCACGCTCATTGCTTCCTCGGTAGTGATCACAACGCGAGCTGGTCCTTCTTTGAATCCAGCCGACGATCGTTTTTCGTCTGCTGATTCAGATAGTGAACTGAAATTCGACGACATAACGTTTCAATTTTGGCGGCCGGCGGCAGCAACGGTTGCTACACTCGCGGTGCCTGCGACGCACTTTGGGCATCGTCCGGCTGCGTCGAGGTGTTCTGGGCAAATGTTGCGACCGCAGCCGCTGCACTTGGCGCAGCAACTTTGACATTGAATCGCCGCGCAAACCGCACACTGCAGCGCATGCTGGACGCAGGCGTGACGATTGCACCTGGGACAAGTAATCCCGCAATCGGCACAGACGAGAGACCTGCAATGATGACAACAGTGCAGGTCGCAAGTTAAGCACAGGCGTCGCGCACAATTGCTGCAAGAAACGGTGCAATCCGCGCAGGCAAAGTGATTGCTCGAGCACTTTCCTATTTCAGCCTCGGCGGCGCTACGACCGCAATTCGCACATTTTCGTTCCGCCGGAGTCTCTGCCGGGCGAGGCACGGGAAGCGCAGCTCCTTCCAGTAACTTGCGCGGAAGCAGTTCTACACGCTCCAGGGGCAGCCGATCCCGGTTCGCCTCAGTCCACTTCTTCGCTTCACCATTGCGTGGACTCTGAAGGTTATAAGCCTGAAATGTGATCAGCTCTCCGATGAAAACAATCGTCTGATCCAATGTGCGGCTGGCTGAACTGACATCTGCTGTACACACTGCCAGGTGGTCGATGTTTGGGTGAAACACGGGATTGCCAACAACCATACAGGCCGGCATCTCGTTGGGGTAGTTTGGGCCCAGGGTTATCTGAACGCGATGCAGATAAGACTCATGCACGCCTGCTTTGTCTTCCGTGAGTCCCTTCACTCTGTACTCGACGATGTACCGATCAGGCGGATCTCCGAAAGCCTCGGCGATGTGGATGCGTTGATGGTCCGCAAAGAGCACTCTCAGGCGTTCATGTTCGGCATAGAGTCTTCGAAGTCTGACGCTCATAATCTACTTCCTTGTACATCTCCGTCCTGATACATCTTCCCGGTCTCTAATGCGCTGCCAAGTAGACCAAACTCCCGATTACCCCCATGATGAGGTAGGCAACGCAGATCCCGAATGACGCAATAACCAGGGCACGCGTAGTTGACGCGCGCTCTATCTGTGCCCGATTGCGGGAGTACCAAACCCAGCCGATAATCAGGGCGAAGGGGCTGGTGAAGGCAAGCAAGCTGAACACCAAAAGCCAGATGGCCTTGGTTTGGTATATCTTGAGTTCGGGATCATCGGGCTTGCCTAGAACATCTTCTCGAGCCACCGGCCGCATATCTGTAAATGACGCTTTGCAGGATGGGCACTGGAGGGCCGCGACCGGGATCTTCTCTGCACACATGGGACAAACCTTTTCCGTTTCGCCCCAATAGGTCGATGTCATCTCGGCCTTCTTTACCTCTACCATTTTGGAACAGCCCTCGACAGCACAACCGCCCAAAGTGTCCCAACACTCGCGATGATGAGCAAAGCCGCATGCGGGACACATAACGGCGTTGGCAGGCTCAACTGCGCACAGGCAGTAGGGACATGCGGTTTCGGGTAGATTCGTGGTAGCCATTTGTTAACTCATATTGCCGATGCGAATAGCAATAACGATGATCCAACCTATGACTGCAATGATCCCCAGAACTCGCCCCGCCGTCGCCTTGCCTTTGTAGGTGGAGTACTGCGGCGCCATGTCAATCTCGCGTATCGCTTTGTTGGATTGAACAATCGCGATGGTGCCGAGAACTGGACCACAAATGAAAAGACCGATAATTCCGCACCAGAGTGCGGTATTAGCGGCGCTATTAATCTCGGCCGCCACAGCCGGCAATATCTGCTGGGCGGCAAGTTGCGCGCTGAGAATGTAACCGCAGAAACGGCATTTCAAGGCTTCACGTTTGACGATCTCGCGGCATTGCGGACAGTATTGCTCGTCTGCGGCAGGAGTACGCGGCGCGGCCGGGGACACCGGCGGCGGCGCAACCTGTGTAGCTGCAGGTCCAGGAGGTAGAGGCGCCGCAGCGGCGCCAGGAGCGGTTCCCTCCGACGCTGTGGTTGCGGCAGGAGCCGCGCCTGCAACATTGTGATTGCAGATGGGCGCCATATCCCAGCACGCCGAATGGTGAAATCCACCGCAGACGTTGCAGACAACCACTTCTTCACCGAAATTGAAACCAAATCCGCAGGTAAGACATTTGGCTTCAACAACACTGCGATTGGCTCTCATTCTGGAAGGACTTCCCATTTGTGGGCTGCTCATAGTTTTCTCCCTTCTTTTAGCCAGCCTTATTTTCGCGGCTGGAGTAGGCAAATTCTGAATTGCCAATTTTGATCTGTACGCCATCCACCAGACGTTCTCTTTGCACTCTGCGTCCGTTCACGAACGTTCCTGAGGACGAGTTGTTGTCCACGATCTCATAAGCATCACGAAGCTTATTGATTTCTGCATGAATGGGATCGATTTTGGAATCTTTAAAAAGATAGATTTCGTTCTTTGGTGAACTACCCAGGCGAATCGGCGTGCGGTTAAAGCTGAATTCTTTGCCTTGCAGCGGCCCGCTCAGAACTCGGAGCCATGCATCACGGGTGAGCAGGTCAGTAAAACCGATCAGCAGCCCCACGGCGGCGCCGATAATCGTGAAACCAACGGCACGGCTGATGGCCGCTCCTGAGATACCGTCCGGTCCCAGGAACAGCAGGTTGATGGGATCGAACAGGAGTCCCCCGAGCAGGCCCCCTGCCATGCCACCAATGAAACCGTTGAATTTCAGCTTGCCTGACTTGAGGGCGAATCCCTGTCCCAGGCCCATGGCAGTGCCGGCTATAGCCCATGCGAGACCACGACGAAACATGAAGTAGAGAAATGAGGGAACGGTTGAAACGGACTCAGGACCTACTTTTCCGAGAACGGTAAACACGAGCCCAGCAACAAACAGGGAGGCCACTCCTCCAATGAACCCGGCCAGCAAACCAATCAGAGCTGAAGACGCTGCCCGGGCATACGTCCGGCAGACGATGCCCTCGACGGCGCCAATCAACAGTCCAACCATCCCTGCGACCAGGGGGAACAGAATGAAACCCACAACGGTCTGCTGGGTATCGAGGTCGGATATGTTCACATCAGTATCGACGGGCTTATCCGGAGGTTCCATATGAATAGCAAATGCAATCGGGATGGTCGAGCGTTTTGGCCGCTCGACGAAGAGAGTTACCACCTGTCCTGGCGCCAACTGATTCAGGGGCATCAGGTTGTTGGTGCCGTGTTCCACGATCCGAGTGGCTTGGGGAATCAAGTAAACATCAATACCGGCTACCCGGATTGAGCCCTTAATTGGTGCCTCCCGTGCAGTTATGGGAGTGGCCTCGGGGTTGATTTGCTCGATCTTGCCCGTGAAAGTAATCATGTCGTGGAAATGAGGCTCAAGGATAGCCCAGGCAAGAAACGCGCCAACTCCGCCTGCAATCATGAGATAAAACCAGGCTGCATAGATAAGCCGAAATTTTGGTTTTGCGGGTTCCACTGCGGGCGGCACGTACTTATGTTGAAGCTGCAGTGCTTCGTCAATGCGAGCGTCAGTCAGCTCGTCTTTGGTGATAACAATTTTTGGAGTCGCGCCTGTACTCATTGTTTCTTAACCTCACCCGCCGCCGTGTTCTTGTCCTTTGCCGGTGTTGAAGCATCTACCTTG
>DATDNH010000293.1:0-38239 GCA_036518395.1 Candidatus Angelobacter sp.
GCGACTGGCTCGTGCCCAAAGGGATTACATGTGTGCTGCTGAAGTACCGTGTGCCGGGTGCGAAATTTTATCCAAAATCGGCGCCGTATCCGAAATCAGGACCGTACCCGGAATCGCCCATGGCATTGGAGGATGCGCAGAGAACGCTGGGACTGGTGCGCCTTCACGCCGCCGAGTGGCACATCGATCCGCACAAGATTGGTGTGCTTGGGTTTTCCGCAGGCGGGCATCTGTCGGCCGCGATAAGCACGCATTTTCAGAAACGTTTGTATCCTGCTGTCGATGCCGCGGACAAAGAAAGCTGCCGCCCGGATTTTGCTGTGGCCATTTATCCCGGGCATCTGTCGATTTCCGCCGCGCTATGGGACGCCAGGCAAGGCACGAAAAAGTATGTGCTTCATTATCCTCCGAATGCCGATAAAGATTTGACAGTGAATCCTGACGTTCCTGTCACCGGCCAGACTCCGCCTACGTTCTTACTCCAGGCGGAGGATGACCACGTCGACAATGTAAATGACTCACTGGCTTACTACATCGCGCTGAAAAACGTCGGAGTTCCCGTAGAGATGCATCTGTACGCGCAAGGCGGCCATGCCTTTGGGCTGCGGCCCACAAAACTTCCGATCACGCGATGGCCTCAGCTGGTAGAGACATGGCTGGCAACGATCGGTATGATTCCGGAATAGGAACTAAGCGCCACCCCATGCCGAAACCGTTTTATCGGCTCATCGATCCCGAGGATTTTCCTCCTGATCAGCGGCCGACCAATCGCTGCAGCTCTTCCGGGTAGCGAGCGCCTTGCACCGGGATCTTTGCCGCAGCCGTTTCCAGTTGTCGGAGATCATTGGGCGAGAGTTTCATGTCAACCGCACCGATGTTCTCTTCCAGACGATGCAGCTTCGTCGTGCCCGGAATCGGCACAATCCATGGCTTCTGCGCCAGCAACCACGCAAGGGCAATCTGGGCAGGTGTCGCCTTCTTTTGTTGCGCAAATCTGCCAATCAGATCAACCAGTGCCTGGTTTGCCTTCCGGTTCTCTGGCGTGAAGCGGGGCACGACGTTGCGGAAATCATTTTTCTCGAACTTCGTATCTTCGCTGATTTTGCCCGTAAGAAAACCCTTACCCAGAGGACTGAATGGAACAAATCCGATTCCCAATTCCTCAAGTGTCGGGATCACCTCCGCTTCAGGCTCTCTCCACCAAAGCGAATATTCGCTCTGCACTGCAGTCACTGGGTGAACTGCATGTGCGCGACGAATGGTTTTCACTCCCGGCTCAGAAAGACCAAAGTGCCTGACCTTGCCTTGCTGAATCAGGTCCTTCACCGCACCTGCAACTTCTTCAATCGGTACATTCGGATCCACGCGGTGCTGATAGAACAGGTCGATCACCTCGGTCTTGAGACGTTTGAGTGAGGCCTCGGCAACTTGCTTGATGTGTTCTGGACGGCTGTTCAGGCCGCTCCAACGCGGCCCGCCATTGGGATCGGGGGCAAAGCCGAACTTGGTAGCGATCACCACCTGATCACGCAGCGGTGCAAGAGCGTCGCCCACGAGTTCCTCGTTGGTAAAAGGACCATAAACTTCGGCCGTGTCGAAGAACGTTACGCCGCGTTCGACCGCTGTCCGGATAAGAGAGATCATTGCCTCTTTGTCCGCAGGCGGACCAAGGCCGAAGCTCATTCCCATGCATCCCAGACCGATGGCCGACACTTCCAAATTGCTTTTTCCAAGTTTCCGTTTTTGCATTCTTTCTCCTACTCAGATTTGAACTTCGTGACCGCGGAGCTGATCCTTGTAAACTGCCCGGCAATGCCGCTTGATCTTTGTAGAGGCCAGCGACGATGTCGCAATTCCAACGAAGTAAGCTTTCGCGTTGTACATGTTTCTAATTTAAGATGCTCGCGGAGTGTTCAGATATTCAAAATACGCCATTTTGCATTCCAGGCAAAAGGAGATGCTCCATGCTTTTCACGGATGGATCGTCGCCGAGAACGGGTGGCCATGACGCTCAGTCTGCCAATTACAAAACAGGCGGAGGCTCTGGTCGGCTGTGCTGGTTCCCGTTTCCAAATACCAACTCCTGCTCTTATCGTTGATTTGGACGCGTTCGAACGCAATCTCGCGCGCATGGCGCAACGTGCTGCCACTGCCGGCCTGGCGCTCCGGCCGCACGCCAAGTCGCACAAATCGGCAACCATTGGCCGCCGGCAGATTGAGACTGGTGCAGTCGGGCTTTGCTGCGTCAAACTCGGGGAAGCTGAAGCCCTGGCCGAAGCCGGGCTGCGGCGATTGCTTATCACTTCGCCGATTGTAGGGAGCCATGCAGCGGCGCGTGCGGCAGCACTCGTACGCATTGATCCTGATTTACGGCTGGTGGTCGATCATGAGGAACAAGTTGAGGATCTGGCACTTGCCGCATCCACGTCCGAGGTGTGTATCTCTGTGCTGATCGATATCGATGTAGGCCTCGGGCGAACCGGCGTTACTACTCCAGCCGCGGCGGTTGCCTTGGCCAAGAAGATCGCCGTACACCCATCGCTTCGCCTGGCTGGTGTGCAAGGTTATGGTGGGCATTGGCAGCATATAGTTGGCCTGGCTGAGAGGCGCAATGCCGTAGAAGGCGGGATGGCACGTCTCGCCGCGGCAGTGGACGCCTTACGCACCGGCGGATATCAAGTGCCGCTCATTACCGGCGGCGGTACAGGCACATTCTCAGCGGATGCCGCGCTTCGCGTTCTGAACGAGGTCCAGCCCGGCTCTTACATCTTCATGGATAACCAATACCGCGATGCTCTTGGCGATGACGCAGACGGCGCCTTCGAACAGAGCCTTTTCGTTCAGGCACAAGTGATCAGCATTAATGCGAAAGAGTGGGTCACTGTCGATGCGGGCCTGAAGGCATTCGCCACTGACGGTCCCGTGCCGCGACCGACGGGCAAGCGTTTTGGCGGCTCGCGCTACTTCTATTTCGGCGACGAACATGGTGGCTTGACGCGCCCGTCAGGTGGTTCTCACGTTAAGTTGGGCGAACGCGTTGAGTTCATTCCGCCGCATTGCGATCCCACAGTCGACCGCTATGACGTTATGTTCTTCGTACGCGGCGATGTGGTTATCGACATAGCCCCCATCGAGGCAGCCCGGCGGTCGCAATGACTCCTGCAGATCTCGGAGCGGTCCAGACATCGCCAGCCCCGGCAAAGCCGGAAGCTCGTCTGCGACGCATACTGGGACTGCGTGACCTCGTGCTGTTGATCATCGGAACCGTAATCGGTTCTGGAGTCTTTCTTGTTCCTGCGACCATTCTGCGCTCCGTGGGAAACTCCGTTGCCCTGGCTATGAGTGTATGGCTGGTGGGTGGTGTGCTCTCGCTTCTCGGCGCCCTCACTTACGGAGAACTCAGCGCGATGAAGCCCGCTGCCGGCGGCCTCTACGTTTACATCCGCGACTGCTTTGGGCCATTCCCGGCTTTCATCTTTGGGTGGACATTGTTTCTCGTGATCAGTTCAGGATCTGCCGCCACCCTGGCCGTCGCCTTCAGCAATTACCTGGCGGAATTCGTTACGCTCACGCCGTGGATGGCCAAGCTGGTATCCGTAGCCGTGATTGCAGTGATTGCGGTTGTCAACGTGCGCGGCACGCGCCACAGCGCCAATGTGGTGAATCTAACCACCACCATCAAAGTTCTGGTGCTGCTTTCCATGAGTGCAGCCTTGTTGTGGTTAGGCAAGACGCCGCTTCATCTGACTGCGGGCGCAACGTCGCCCTCTCCGGCCGGTTCTCTGCTTTCTGGTTTTGGTCTGGCAATGATCAGCGTCCTGTGGGCCTATGAAGGCTGGCAGTATGCCACCTACAGTGCCGGCGAAACCGTTAATCCCAAACGCAATTTTCCTTTGGCGTTTCTGATCGGTTCGGCCGCGCTCATGTTTATCTATCTCTTCGCCAATGTTGGTTATCTCGCGGCTTTGGGACCGGCTGGCATTGTTGGCTCCAACCGTGTAGCCGCAACCGCTGTCGCTACGGCCATCCATCCTGCAATAGCAAAACTGATCACGATCACGATTCTTATCTCAATCTTCAGCGCGGCGAATTCCGTGGTGCTGACTTCTCCGCGTGTTTACTATGCCATGGCAAAGGATGGTCTATTTTTTAAACGCTTGTCGGAAGTACATCCGCGCTTCGGCACGCCGGCTTTTGCAGTAATTGTTTCATCCGCGTGGTCGGCAGTGCTGGCCGCCAGCGGAACCTTTGAGCAATTGCTCACCTATGTTGTCTTTACCAGCTGGATTTTTTATGCCCTCGCGGCCGCATGTGTATTTGTCTATCGCAGGCGCGAACCGAACGCCGAGCGTCCCTACCGCGTAGTGGGATATCCAGTCACGCCCCTGATTTTTGTCGTGACGGCCGGTGCAGTGGTGGCCAATGCCATGGTTGCTCAACCCAGGCGCGCTGCCATTGGGCTGGGAATTGTCTTGCTGGGAGCGCCTGTGTACTTCATCTGGCGCCGTAACACTGTAAACTGAAAGCCATGCTGCTTGAATCGCCCAGGACTCAATCGGTTTCACGCGAAGAGGCGATTCGACTCACGCGAGATATCTACGGCCTTGAAGTACGTGCCCACCCTTTGCCCGGAGAGTACGACTGCAATTTTCACGTTACCACCCAACATGGTCAGGCATTCGTTTTAAAGGTAATGCACCCTGATCGAAAGCGATCCATCATTGACTTGCAATGTCAAGCGCTGCAGCACCTCGCAAGTCGTGCTCCCGGCCTTGCGCTGCCTCGTGTCCAATTGACGCGCTCCGGCGAGCGGTTTACGAAAATTGCGCTGCGCGGAGAAGAGCATTTTGTATGGCTGCTCAATTTCCTCAATGGAAAGGTTTTGGCCGATGTGCGCCCCCACAGCACCGAATTGCTTCAGAATCTCGGCCGATTGCTGGGTGAGGTTGATCGCGTGCTCCAGGATTTCGTTCACCCGGCTGCCAGGCGGGAGCTGAAATGGGATTCGGCACAAGCTTTGTGGATTCGCGAATATCTCTCTCATATCAAAGATCCATCACGCAGAGCAGTGGTCGAGCAGGTGCTCCCACGCTACGAGTCAGACGTTGTTCCTTTACTGCCGAAGCTGCGCAAAAGCGTGATTTACGGCGACGCTAACGACTACAACGTCTTGGTCAACGGCGCGCAGTCCGAGAGTGTCAGCATCATTGATTTCGGTGACATGCACTACGGGCTGGTAGTCTCAGAACCGGCCATCGCCGCAGCTTATGCAATTTTGGGAAAGAATCGGCCACTTGCGGCGGCAGCAGCGCTGGTGAGTGGCTTCCATCACGCGTTTCCACTCGACGAAACAGAGTTGTCAGTATTGTTTCCGCTCATCCAGATGCGTCTCGCTGTAAGCGTGGTGAACTCAGCCCATTGCAAAGAGCTTGTACCCGATGATCCTTACGTCACCATTTCTGAAGCCCCGGCGTGGGAAGCGCTCCGCAGTCTTGCGTGCATCCATCCCCGGTTTGCGCACTACGCCTTTCGCCATGCCTGCGGCCTGCCACCATTGCCGGAGGCCTCCCGTCTCCTTGCGCGGCTTGCGAGTTGCGGCAAGAACGCGGCTTCCGTTCTCGACGTTGATTTGCGGACCGAACCTTGTCACGTATTGGATCTCAGTGTTTCCAGCACCTTGGTGCAAGGAGACCCGCAAAAACTCGAAATGTCGGCCCTGACAGAGGCGATCGATCAGGCCTTGCAGCAAGTCAAGACTGGAGTAGGGATCGGCCGGTACGATGAGCCACGCCTGCTCTATACCTCCGCGCTGTTCGGCAGCACCAACAATCCCACCGAGGAACGCCGCACAGTCCACCTCGGAATCGACCTTTTCGTTTCCGCAGGTTCCAAAGTTCACGCGCCACTCGATGGAATCATCCACACCATTGCAGACAACAACGCGCCGCTCGATTACGGGCCGGTGGTGATTCTGAATCATGCCGGTGGTGACCATAAGGAGTTTTTCACCCTCTACGGACACCTCTCGCGCGAGTCAATCCAAAAACTCTCAGTCGGACAATGTATCGCGAAAGGCGAGACTTTTGCCACCATCGGTACCATCCAGGAAAACGGAGGATGGCCGCCACATCTGCACTTCCAGATTATTGCCGACCTGTTGGAACGCAATCAGGACTTTCCCGGGGTCGCCGCCGCTTCCGAACGCCAGATTTGGAAAAGCATCTGCCCTGACCCCAACCTGTTGCTCGGAATTCCACTTGACCGCTTCCCTCGGGAAATGGCGTTCACAGAAACGCTCTCTCAGAGGCGCGCACTTCTCGGGCGCAATCTCAGCATTTCATATCACCATCCGCTGAAGATCGTGCGCGGCTGGCGTCAGTATCTCTATGACGACACTGGCCGGGCCTGCCTCGATGTCTACAACAACGTGCCGCTGGTAGGTCATAGTCATCCTGAAGTTGTGCGAGCCGTCCAGCAACAACTGAGCGTTCTGAATACCAATACTCGTTACCTGCATGAAAATGTGCTGCGTTATGCCAGCCGCCTCACGGACAAACTGCCCGATCCGTTGCGAGTCTGCTACTTCGTGAATTCCGGGAGCGAGGCCAACGAACTGGCCATCAGGCTTGCACGAGCACATACCGGATTCGAAGACGTAATCGTTCTCGAGCATGCCTACCATGGCCACACCACTACTCTCAATGACATAAGCCCGTACAAATTCAACGGACTGGGTGGATCTGGGCGCAAGCCATGGGTTCACGTGGCGCCAATTGCGGATGATTATCGTGGCCTCTATCGCCGGGGCGAGCCCGACCTCGGCCCAAAATACGCTCGCCATGTTGCCGAAATCCTCGATCGACTGCAAACACAGGGTCGTCGCGCCGCCGCATTTATTGCGGAATCCCTGCCCAGCGTCGCCGGCCAGATCGTGTTTCCAGCGGGTTATCTCGCGGAGGTATATCGTCACGTCCGCGCTGCGGGCGCGGTGTGCATTGCCGATGAGGTTCAGGTCGGCTTCGGCCGTCTGGGTACACACTTCTGGGGATTTGAAACGCAAAGAGTTGTGCCGGACATTGTCGTTTTGGGCAAGCCGATCGGCAACGGTTTTCCTCTGGCCGCCGTGATCACAACTCGGGAAACTGCCGCATCGTTTGACAATGGCATGGAATTCTTCAGCACGTTTGGCGGCAATCCCGTTTCCTGCGCAGCCGGTCTCGCCGTTCTGGGTGTGCTTGAGAACGAGCGCCTGCAAGAGAATGCGCTGCGAATCGGCAATCGCCTGGTGGCTGACCTCAAGAAGCTGCAATCCCGTCATCCGTTGATTGGCGATGTTCGCGGCTCAGGACTTTTTCTTGGGCTGGACTTGATTCAGAGCGCCGAAACGCGCCAGCCTGCGACCGAGCAGGCATCCTACGTCATAAATCGGCTACGCGATCGCGGCATCCTGACCGGAACGGATGGCCCACATCACAACGTGATCAAGTTGCGCCCGCCGCTGATGTTTTCTCAGGCAGATGCAGAGCTGTTTATCGCAACCTTGGATTCCGTCCTCCAGGAGGACCAGGCTCAGTGCTCCTAGGCAGAACAGTAGCCCCATACCAAAGTTCCTTTTAATTAACTTTATATTTAAAATATTTAGGCTTAGAATATATGCGGTTTTATCTTCATGGCGTTTTTCGTCCAAAACGAGCTTGAGGTTACGTCAGCGGAGCAAAGGCTCGCCCACAAAGGCAATCTATGAGAATCGTTTGCCTGGGCGGAGGTCCTGCTGGACTCTATTTTTCTATCCTGCTCAAGAAAACCAACCCTTCCTGGGACATCACTGTCATCGAGCGCAATCGCCCCACAGACACATTCGGGTGGGGCATCGTCTTCTCCGACAAGACCATGGACGGTTTCCGGCAGATAGACCCGGAGACCCACGCGGAAATCACCCGCTCCTTCCGCCACTGGGACGATATTGACGTCTTTTTCAAAGGAACCAGGGTTACCTCAGGAGGACACGGCTTTTGCGGAATTGCCCGCATCAAGCTGCTTCAAATTCTTCAGCAGCGCGCCTCGGGGCTGGGCGTGAAGCTTGTCTTCCAGACCGAAGTAACCGATCCTGACGACTACGCCTGTCAATACGACCTCGTGATCGCCTCGGATGGAGCATCTTCCATCACTCGTAGGAAATACGAGCATATCTTCAAGCCTAACATTCAGATCCGCCGGAACCGGTTTGTCTGGCTTGGCAGCCGCAGGAAGCTGGATGCCTTCACCTTCGATTTCAAGCAAACCGAGTGGGGTTGGTTCAACCTGCACGCTTATCGCTTTGACGACGAGTGGTCCACCTTCATCGTGGAGACACCGGAAAAGAACTGGCTGGCAGCCGGGATCGACAAGATGAAGCAGGAAGACTCCATCGCGCTTTGCGAGAAGCTTTTCGCCGAACGCCTGGAGGGAAATCCCCTCATCTCCAATGCAAAACATCTTCAGGGCTCCGCCATCTGGCTCAAATTCAATCGCGTGCTGTGCGAAAAATGGTTTCACAAAAACATTGTGCTCATCGGAGACGCGGCACACACTGCGCACTTCAGCATCGGCTCCGGCACCAAGCTGGCCATGGAAGACGCCACTGTGCTGGCTCGCGTGCTCTCCACCCATGACGGCAATGTCGAAGGCGCTCTGCAACGGTACCAGGAAGAACGCGAAATCGAGGCGTTGAGGTTGCAAAGCGCGGCGCGCAATCGCATGGAGTGGTTTGAAGAGGTTGAACGCTATGTCCACCAGGAACCGGAACAGTTCGCCTATGGTCTGCTCACCGGCAGCCAGCGAGTAGGCCATGCCAATCTGAAGCTGCGCGACTCGCACTACGTCGACCGGGTGGAACGATGGTTTGCCGGACACAGCGGCGTGAACCGCCAGCTTCCTCCCATGTTCACACCCATCTCCGTTCGCGGCGCCACCCTGAAGAACCGCGTGATCTGCTCTCCTATGGCCACTTACATGGCACAGGATGGCCTGCCCAATGATTTTCATCTTGTGCACCTGTCGGCGCGCGCCATGGGCGGCGCTGCCATGGTGGTTACTGAAATGACCTGTGTCTCGCCCGATGCTCGCATCACGCCCGGCTGTCCCGGGATGTGGAACGACGAACAAAAAAATGCGTGGAAGCGCGTGGTTGATTTTGTCCATACCCACACCGACGCAAAGATTGCTTTTCAACTCGGCCATGCAGGACGCAAAGGATCCACCCGCATGGGATGGGACGCCATTGATCAGCCTCTGCAGTCGGGAAACTGGCCCCTGATTTCAGCTTCACCCTTGCCCTACATTGAGAATCTGTCCCAGATTCCGCAGGAAGCTACGCGCGCAGACATGTGCCGCGTGAAGGATGATTTCGTAGCGGCTACGCGGCGCGCGGTCGAGGCTGGTTTTGACTGGTTGGAACTCCATTGTGCTCACGGTTATCTCATGTCCAGCTTCATCTCGCCCCTCACCAATCAGCGCAACGATCAGTACGGCGGACGCCTGGAGAACCGCTGCCGATTCCCGCTCGAGGTTTTTTGTGCGATGCGCGCCGTCTGGCCGCAGGATCGTCCTATGAGCGTGCGCATCTCGGCCCATGATTGGGTGCCCGGCGGTCTTACGCCGGATGATGCCGCCGAAGTCGCGCGCCTGTTCAAGGAAGCAGGAGCGGACGTGATTGATTGCTCCTCCGGCCAGGTTAGCAAAGCGGAACGGCCTGTCTACGGCCGAATGTTTCAGGTCCCGTTCGCCGACAAGATACGGAACGAAGTTGGCATTCGCACGATTGCCGTCGGCAACATCTTCGAAGGCGATCATGTGAATACCATCATCGCGGCCGGCCGTGCCGATCTGTGTGCGATTGCGCGACCGCACCTTGCCGACCCTGCTTGGACTCTGCATGAGGCGGCCAAGCAGGGATTCACCGATATAACCTGGCCGAAACAATATCTGAGCGGGAAAGAGCAATTGGAGAGAAACCTGGCCCGCGCGCAATTGATGTTGCAGGTTTAGCACCGAAATGGAACAAATTTCATCGGCACTGGCTGACAAGCACGCGCTGGTCACCGGCGGCGCGCGAGGTATTGGCGCCGCTGTAACTCGGATCCTCGCCGCTCACGGCGCGAAAGTTACCATGCTGGGCCGAAGCGAGCGTCCGGCTCCGGATTTGGCCGACGATCCGCAACTTCAGTACATTCAAGCGGACGTTTCTGAACCTGCAACCCTGCCCGGAGCCTTTGATGCTGCACGCGCGCGCTTCGGCCCGATTCACATTCTGGTAAACAACGCCGGCCAGGCGCGCTCCGCCTCCTTCGTGAAGACTGATGCTGCCCTTTGGCGCAGCATGATCGAGGTAAATCTGGAAGGCGCATTCCATTGCATCCGAGCCGTCTTGCCCGCCATGCTGGAATCCAAATGGGGACGTATTGTGAATGTTGCCAGCACTGCGGGACTTAAAGGCTACGGTTACGTGACCGCATATTGTGCCGCCAAGCACGGGCTTGTAGGTCTCACGCGCTCTCTGGCACTGGAAGTTGCGACCTACGGCGTCACGGTGAATGCCGTCTGCCCTGGCTACACGGAGACGGAGATGTTGCAGCGGACCATCGATGGCATCGTGACCAAAACAGGCCGCACGCCGGAGCAGGCGCGGGAAATATTGAGCGCACAAAATCCGCAGAAGAAATTCATTCGGCCAGAAGAGGTGGCCAACGCCGTTGCCTGGCTCTGCCTTCCCGGCAGTGAAGCCATTACCGGACAGTCCATAGCCATTGCCGGCGGTGAGGTGATGTGAAAAAAACACTACGCAAAAACGGGCACAGTCCCAGCCTTGCAAAGAACGCTGTGCTGGACCTGGAAACGCGCGCGCAAAAAGGCGACCACCATGCACTGCGTCTGTGGTTGCGTCTTCTATCGTGTACGGTGCGGATAGAAAACCACGTTCGTTTCCTCTTGCGACGTCATTTCAACACTACTCTGCCGCGCTTTGATCTAATGGCGCAGTTGGAGTGGTGCGCCGGCGGCTTGCGCATGAACGAGCTCTCCCAGCGCCTCATGGTTTCAGGAGGCAACGTAACCGGAATCACCGATCAGCTCGAACGCGAAGGCCTGGTAGTTCGCACTGCCTGCCCTGGCGACCGCCGCGCCTATACCATCAAGCTCACGGCTGCCGGTCTCAGGCGTTTTCGCCAGATGGCGGCGGCGCACGAACAATGGATCATTGAATTACTGAGCGGGCTGAGGAAGGACGAAAAAGAAAGCATGATCAATGAGCTGGCAAAACTAAAAGAGCACATCAATCGTAACGCCGTCCGACCGCATAAGCCGGATCAGCGTTTGCGCCGCGCGGAGGCCCAATGAGTGAGCAGACTCGCCCTGGTTTTTCCAGCCGCGCGCTTGCAGACTACACAGCGCAGCACTTTCGCTACAAGTTTCACAATGGGATTGCGCTCATCACCCTCGACCGGCCTGAACGCAAGAATCCACTGACCTTTGAATCCTATGCGGAGCTGCGCGATTTGTTTCGTGCCATGACATTGGCGACAGACATCAAGGCCGTCGTTATCACTGGCGCCGGCGATAATTTTTGCTCTGGCGGCGATGTGCATGAGATCATCGGCCCGCTCACTGAGCTTGATATGCCTGGCCGGCTCGCTTTCACCCGCATGACTGGCGATGTGGTGAAAGCCATGCGCGCCTGCCCCCAGCCGATCATCGCCGCCGTGGATGGCGTTTGCGCCGGAGCCGGCGCCATCCTGGCCATGGCCTCTGATCTTCGCCTCGGCACCGCGCGCAGCAAGATCGCCTTTCTCTTCACCCGCGTAGGGCTTGCCGGTTGTGACATGGGAGCGTGCGCCATGTTGCCCCGGATCATCGGGCAGGGACGCGCTGCCGAACTGCTCTTCACAGGCCGAAGCATATCCGGGGATGAGGCCGAACGTTGGGGCTTCCTCAATCGCCTGTGTCCGCCGGAAGAATTGCTCGCCACTGCGATGGCGTTGGCTGCCGAACTCGTCGCCGGTCCAACGTTTGCGCATGCTATGACCAAAAAGATGTTGCACCAGGAGTGGAATATGGCGCTGGACGAAGCCATTGAAGCCGAAGCGCAAGCACAGGCCATCTGTATGGCGACCAACGATTTTAAGCGCGCCTATCAGGCCTTTGCCGCCAAACAAAAACCCGTATTCAAGGGAGACTAAAAGAGTTTGGTAGTGGGAATTTGGTATTGAGTAATTGAAAACCCAGGAATCGTGAATCCAGATGAAATTTCTGCAGCCACCAAATTGGCCCAGGGCTAAAGGTTACGCTCACGGGGTCGCCACCAAAGGAACCCAGGTTTTTTTAAGCGGCGTTGTCGGATGGAATGCGCAGGGAAAGTTTCCCGGAACGGGATTTGCCGCCCAGGCTCGCCAGGCATTGCTGAACATTGTTGCCATTCTCAAAGAGGCCAAAGCCAAACCTGAGCACATCGTGCGCATGACCTGGTACGTCTGCGATAAGGACGAGTACGCAGCCGCCACCAAAGAAATCGGCGTGGCCTATCGCGAGATCATCGGCCGCCACTATCCCGCCATGACCGTGGTCGAAGTCTCAGGGCTGATCGAACCGCAGGCGCGAGTGGAAATTGAAGTCACAGCGGTGGTGCCGGATAGGGATGAAAGTTAGAAGCAGATGGTGGATCATGACGAGGCTGACGATTACGAGCAAGGGTAGAGTAACACTCAAACGAGAGTTGCTGAAACATCTTCGCGTGAGTCCCGGGGACAAAATTGAAGCGGACACATTGCAAATGGCCGGATTCTTATGCGCGCGGCTGCGCAGGACGACGCGCTTGGTGATTTCATTGGCTGCTTGTCACGGCGAGATGGGCCAAAGCTGAGGATTAAGGAAATCAATGAGATCGGCGCTCGGGGATGGTCCAAATCAAAATGAAATCAAAGCATTGGTGCCGGAGCAGGTTCTTGCTTTACTTTGAAGTTTATCCTTTGCGATCTTCGCGCTCTTTGCGGTTAAATCCCACTCCTCGACTTCCGCTCCGCTTCGCGTAACCTCGCCCTCTGCAGCTTGCCCGTAGATGATCTTGGCAATTCGGGCACAAATTCAATCGCCCGCGGATACTTGTAAGGCGCAATCTGGGACTTAACGTAATCCTGTAGTTCGCGCCGCAGCAGATCGCAGGCATCGATTTCCGCTTTGAGCACTACAAATGCTTTCACGATTTCTCCGCGCTCTTCACTGGGCGATCCAATCACCGCGCATTCCGCCACCTTCGGATGTTCCACAAGAACGCCCTCGATCTCCACGGCGGAAATCTTGTATCCGGCACTCACAATCAGGTCGTCTGTGCGCCCTTCATACCAGAAGTATCCATCGTTATCAATGCGGTAAGAATCGCCGGTAATGTTCCATCCATTTTCTACATATTTACGCTGGAGATCAGGCGCATCCAGGTAGCGGCAGCCCGTGGGGCCGCGGACAGCCAGGCGTCCTACCGAATTCGCAGGGAGTGGCTGGCCGGCCTCATCTACCACCATGGCTTCGTATCCCGGCACCGGCTTTCCCGTTGCGCCGGGCCGGATTTGCTCGTCTGCTGCAGAAATGAAAATGTGCAGTAGTTCAGTCGAGCCGATGCCGTCAATAATCGAAATTCCCGTCGCGTCGCGCCATGCATGAAATATAGCCACGGGCAAGTGCTCTCCTGCCGATACACATTTCTTGAGCGACGCCAGCTTGAAACGCGATGCATGTTCCAGCATTCTGCGGTAGAGAGTGGGCGCGGTGAAACAGATCGTGCAGCCGTGCCGCTGAATGCCTGCAAGCAGTCCCTCGGCGGTGACCTTCTTGAGCAGCAGCGTGGAAGCGCCCACGCGCATGGGAAACAACAGCAATCCGCCCAAACCAAACGTGAACGCCAGCGGCGGGCTTCCACAGAAGATGTCTTTCGCTTCCGGCTTGAGTATGTATTTGGAAAACGTATCGCATACAGCCAGCAGGTCACGATGGAAATGGACTGTTGCTTTGGGCTCGCCGGTTGTTCCTGAACTGAAAGCGATCAAAGCGACATCGTCCTGTGATGTCGCTACGTTATTGAATTCTACGGGATGTTCTGCGAGCAAAGAAAGCAGTTCCCTGCCCTCGACATCATCGTAACCAATGATTTTTTCCAGTACGGGTGCGGCCTTTTGCGCATTCTCCAGTTCACAAATGTGTTCGTTGGCGCAGAGCGCATATCGGATGCTGGCCTTAATCACGATGGCAGCCAGCTCCTGCCCGCGCAGTTGCGGCATGGTGGTAACTGCGATGCCGCCCGCTTTGAGCACAGCAAACCAGCATGCCGGCAGCATGGGAGTGTTGGCATCGCGTAACAAAACGCGCTCGCCCGGTCGCAGTCCGTGCGCCACGAGCAAGTTGGCCAGCCGGTTCGCACGCTCCAGCAGCTCCTGATAACTCCATATACCGTGATCGGTTCGCAGGCACGGCCTCGAACCAAGTCCTGATTCAACGTGGCGATCAAGCAACTCGACTGCGGCGTTAAGGTGCTGCGGATAATTAAGTTCTTCGATGCCGTTGGTTGTTATTGCGGGCCAAAGCTCTCGGGAAGGTAAATGGTCTTTGGCGAAGGTATCCACAGGATGGATGATAGCCGTTTTAAAGCGATAGCGGGCGAGAATGCTCAGGTTACAATCGAGGCCATGAAGATCTTTCGTTCATTGCGCTGGTTTTTCTTTCTAGCTGCCGCAACCGCCGTTGGTTTTCTGATTTCTTCTCTGCATGCTGCAACCGCGGAGCAGCAGGCGGTCCTTGCGCCTGTAAAGGCATTGTTTGACGGCATGGCGAAACGCGATGCCGAGGCGATTAAGAAACCGTTGCTGCCCGGCGGCACGATGGTGCTGATGCGGGCCGGCAAGCCGACTCAGATCACGTTCGAGGCTTTTGCCGATCTGGTGGCAAAACCTGGAACCACACACATTGAGGAGCGAATTCATGATCCGCTGGTGCGGATCGATCACGATCTCGCGGTAGTGTGGGCTCCGTTCGAATTCCTGGTGGATGGCAAGGTGGACCACTGCGGGACTGACTTGTTCAATCTTGTTCAAATGGACGGCAAATGGCTGATTGCCAGCGTCGCGGATACCGGACGCAAGGATTGTGCGGTCAAATAAGATTCGGCAAAACAAGACACGTAAGTAATTAGAGAACGGGTCAGCCCACAGTGAGCGCTGTCGCGCGCGAACTGTCGCGAGGGCGGAGCAACCGAGCGTTGCTGAGCCCTCGAATAGTCGATCAGGCGATTTCAAACGCGCCCTTTTTTCCGATGATCCGGGCGCGAAGAGCAGGCGTTTTGGCAAGCTTTAGCTCAACCTCAAGGCCGAGTTTGCCGGCAACCGTGCGCACCTCTTCCACTGCCGGAGACTCGATCAAGAAATGCTCGAGAGTGCAGCCCGCTGGAGCGTCCTGCGAGGGGTGAATCGAGTTGCGGTCCCATTCGATGAAGAATGGCAGCACGCCATCGAAATCGTTTTTCAGTGCGAAGGACCTCCACCGCAGCGTCTTGCCATCAGGGCGAACGCGAGAGCCATCGCGCGGCTTCTCAATGGCGATGCCGGCAGCAGCGGCCTTCTGCGCCAGAGTAGTCAAATCATCAGTATGCGAAGCCCAACTGACGAGCCGTGGCTCGCGAAGGGCACGCAAACGGTTAACCATGTCATTACCCGAAATTGCATTCGCCTGCTGCGGATCGGCCGCGATGATCTCCAGATAGCGGTGCGGGCCCAGCGAAAGAAGAGCGTTCCTGGTACCACGTCCAGGATGTACGCCGCCAAACATCGCGCGTACGCCGCTGCGCTGCTGCATCCAATCGATACCATGATCAAGATCATTGACGCCAAGAAGGATGTGATCAAGATCGGCCGGAACGCTGGGCATATTGTCGGCTCCCAAAGCGATGCCGCGCATAGTCATAGCCATGGCGGCCAGACTTAAAAATCGGCGACGCGAGATGGAGTACAAGTTTTCCAACGGTTGATTTTAACAGTGAGACATTATGGCAGCCGCTCACGAGATCGGACGTTGCTATTACCGGGAGTAGATTCTTTGTGTTGAGATTAGATTTTGAAAGCCGCTGATACAGATCAGCAGGCACCCAATCATTCAGTTGGCCGGTTGGCAAAACCTATGACTAGCTCTGGCGAACTTTGTGGTTTGCCGAACTCGAGATCGTGATGGGAGTGATAGCCGGGGTACTTACCGGTACGCGCCATCTTGAAGAAAAATCTTGCCAGATGCTCAAACCCATCGGCGTTCGCCAACAGCGTCACGCTGCCATCCGCGTCCGCATCGAACTTGTACCAGATGTCTTCCAGCCCGGCATAGGTGTCGGTAAAGTCCATTGAATTAGGTTTGTCGCAAGTCAGAGTCAAATGTACTTCAAAGGTGTCGCTCATCGGTGGCAGTTCCTCTCTACTCTCATCTTATCTTTTCGAACGGCTATAACGCGGGGGTTTTTCTTTTAGTGTGAGCTTGGTCGTGGTGCCCCGATTCTGCCGCTGAGTGACATGTAGTGGCTTGCTGAATTACGCTTCTGAGTATGGTAACCACCTACTGGGATTATCTGAAGCTTGACCAGTTGCTGAACCTGCAAAATGGATTAGACAAGAACGAATCGCAACTTCTTCCCGACGAATTGCACTTCATCATCGTCCACCAGATATTCGAGCTGTGGTTCAAGTTGATCCTGAGCGAGTTGAGGCTAGTGCGAGATGCACTTCTCAACCAGGACTCTCCGGAAATTCCAATTCCTGGTGTGCTCCGCCGCCTGGATCGCATTAACCGGACGCTGAGCTCGGCTGCGCAGCAATGGGAGGTGATGGAAACCATTTCTCCCCAGGAATTTCTCGCCTTTCGTGACAAGCTGTTTCCCGCCAGCGGCTTTCAGTCTTTCCAGTTTCCTGAGATGGAGATTCTTCTGGGGTTGGAAGAGGCGCTGCTTGCAACCACCAGCAACACCAGGTCACTGGATCACATAAGATTAATGGCCAGTCAATCTGAGGCTGGCGCGCACGCATGGTCGCGAATCGAGAATGCCCGCAAAGAAAAGACGCTGCGGTCCGCCCTTTATGAATGGCTCGAGCGCTGGCCCATTCCCAAACTGAGCGCCCAGAACGTAACCAATTCAATCAACGTGGATCATTTCCTCGAGTCTTATCTTGGTGCAATTCGCACATACTATGCTGCGCAAGAGCGCCAGCTCATGCAGGCCCCGGACTCGAGCCGCGCAGAACTGGAAGCAAGGTTCGCAGCAAGTTATCGTGAGGCTGAGGAGTTTGTTTTGGCGATGGACTCTCCTGAATCACACAGGCAGCGCATTCGCCGCATCCGCGCCGCCATTTTTTACATTGAGACATACGATCACCGTCCGGCGCTGAATTGGGCGCGGATGGTCATAAGCTCAGTCCTCGATCTGGAGTCGGCATTGCTTCTCTGGCGCACTCGCCATGCGCGTGTGGCCGAGCGAGTCATTGGCAGGCGGGTCGGTACCGGTGGCGGTTCAGTCAGTTATCTTGACCAGACTTTGGGGCTAAGAATCTTTACCGACTTCTGGGCAGCTCGCACGCACGTGCTTCCGCATCATTTCGCCCCTCCCATCGAACCTAAAGGTCAAGCCTGATCCACACGGGAGCATGGTCGCTGGCGTTCACCTCACCCCGCACCCATCGATCTACTCCGCCATCTACGACTCGCTCCGACATTTTCGGCGAGAGCAGAAAGTGATCGAGTCGCATGCCTTTGTCCTTCTCCCACCGGTTAAATTCATAATCCCAGAATGTCCACAGCGGCCCCGATGGGTACAGCTTCCGCATCGCGTCTGTCCAGCCTTGAGCCAGCAAGCGCGCAAAGGCCTGGCGGCTTTCAGGCTGGATTAACGCGTTGTTCTCCAATGATCGAGTGGGATAGATGTCCTGCGGTGTGGGCACCACGTTGTAGTCACCCGCCAGCACCACGGGTATATTTGCTGACAGCAGTTCGGCAGCATGATTGATGAGGCGCTCAAACCAGGCGAGCTTGTAGTTGAATTTCGGGCCAGGCTGCGGATTCCCGTTGGGGAGATAGATGGAAGTGATCAGGATTCCATGAACCGCGGCTTCGATGTAGCGGGCCTGGTGATCCTCAGGATTGCCGGGCAAGCTGGAGCGGGTCAGCACCGGAGCATGATTGCGAGCGAGAATCGCCACTCCGTTCCACGAGCGTTCCCCTTGCCACACTGCCTCGTATCCGATGCTTCGCAGGGCTTGGACGGGAAACGCTCTCTGCTCGGCCTTCAGTTCCTGCAGACTGACCACGTCCGGTTCTGCTGTGGCTAACCAGGCCAGCAGATTATCCAACCGCTTATTGATGTTGTTAATGTTAAAGGTAGCGAATTTCACGTCTCAGTGTTTAAGTACTTAGCAGTTAGTATTGAGCAAAAGCAAAGACAAGTGCAAAGCCGAGCGTTGTCGTGCGTCCTAGCGAGGCATGGGCAGCTTAAGCGCAGACGGCTGCAGAACAGGCAATAATATTATTGCGGTGCGCAAAATCGTCCATATCGACATGGACGCATTCTATGCTTCCGTGGAACAGCGGGATGATCCTCAACTGCGCGGCAAGCCTGTAATTGTCGCGTGGAAGGCGAATCGTTCCGTCGTCTGTGCTGCTTCTTATGAAGCAAGAAAGTTTGGTGTACGCTCCGCTATGCCGTCAGTTCGGGCTCAGCGCTTGTGTCCGGAAGGTATCTTCATCCCGCCGGATTTCACACGCTATCGCGCTGTGGCGCGGCAAACGCGTCAGATCTTCCAGCGACACACGGATCTAGTAGAGCCGCTTTCGCTGGATGAGGCATATCTTGACGTTACCGAGAATAAAACCGGCTTGCCAACAGCCACTCGGGTGGCTGGCAAGATTCGTGAGCAAATCCGCCAGGAATTAAACCTGACCGCCTCGGCGGGCGTAGCGCCAAACAAATTTCTGGCCAAAATTGCTTCCGACTGGTGCAAGCCGAATGGACTCTTCGTTATTCAGCCTGACGAGGTGGATGCTTTTCTCGCGCCGCTGCCAGTCGGCCGATTACCCGGCGTGGGAAAAGTGACAGAAGAGAAACTGGAGAGACTTGGAATCAAGACCGTGAGCAATCTGCGAAGTCTGGATCAGGAAACATTGGAAGACCATTTCGGCCGCTACGGCCTGCGCATGTACGAATTGGCCCGCGGCATCGATAACAGCCCCGTGGTCCCGAACCGGCCCACACAGTCAATCTCGGCTGAGGATACATTTGAGCGGGACGTGCCGCTCTCAGAAACAGAGCCGATGATACGTCGTCTCTCGGAAAACGTTTGGTCTGCTTCCCGCAAGGAATCGCGCATTGCTCATACTGTAGTTCTCAAACTGAAGACCAGCGAATTCAGGATTCTCACCCGCAGTCATACGCCCACCTCGCCGCCCTGTTCCTGCGAGGAATTGACGAGCATTGCTCTGGCGCTGCGGGAGCGGGTAGAGACAGCTCCAGATCAGCGCTTTCGCCTGGTTGGCGTTGGCTTAAGCAACTTTCGCGAGGCCGAAGGTGCGGTCCCGCAACAAACTCTGTTCGAGTAAATTGCCATGCCCAAATCCGAGCCTGTGACAATCGTGAACGTCGGATACCGTTCGACCAACTACTGGGTGGTCAGCGCGGGTCCGTCTCGACTGCTGGTTGACCTCGGATATCCGGGCACGATGGGAATGATGCGCGCGAACCTCAATCGAATGGGTGTGCCGCTCAATGAGATTCGTTACGGCCTGGCCACGCACTATCACATCGATCATGCAGGCTTGGCCCAGGAGTTCAAACTGGCAGGAGTTCCTCTGCTGGTGCTTGAGACACAAGTCAACGCTATCCCGCTGATGAAATCCTGGACCAAGCCACAGGATCAATATGTGGACATCACAACGCACGATAATGTCGGAATTTCATTCCAAGAGAGCCGCCGAGTCCTGGAGCGGATCGGGATCGGCGGCGAGATTCTGCCCACGCCCGGACACTCCGAAGACAGCGTATCGCTCTTGCTCGACAATGGTTCTGTTTTTACAGGAGATCTAACCCATCCCGCACTCATCGGAGAAGACGAAGGCGCAAGCGTTGCCACTGCAAGCTGGCTACTATTACGAAGGCACGGCGCAGTTCGCGTTTATCCCGGCCACGGCCCCGTGCGGCCAATGCCATAGCATGGAATAGCGCAGCACGTGCGATGTCCCTGGTGTTCAACCAGATTCGGATTTTGGGGATTGAAAAACTCTCTCTCAGCGTTCGTGGGCTTGGGCATAATCGACGGCCCATTGCCTCAGCTTCTGACTGGTGAGTCCGAGCGTTTCGGCTTCCCTGGTCGCGCCTTCGATTTCCCAGTGATCGACCACCAGCCGCTTGATCAGCCACATCGTAGCGGCGCGGTTGCCGCTGGCGCAATGAATGAACGCCGGCTCGGTTCCCTTCGCGGTTATGACGTCCAAAAACCTGTCAGCCGCCCTGGGATCGGGCGCGGCGCCATTGAATGGGATGTGATAGTAGCGAAGGCCGCTATTTTTTGCAGCCGCTTCCTCGGCCTCGATATTTGCCCCCGCTTCACTGGATTCGCGCAGATTGATGATGGTGGCAAAGCCCATCTTCTTAATTTCAGGCACAGCCTCTGGCATGATCGCGCCAGATGTGGCTACGGTATTCTCCACGCGAGCCAAGTTAGTAATGCCGGGAACTATTTCCTTGCTTGTCTGCTGAGCGACGGCCGACGCCATTGCGATCAGCAAAACCAATGCCAGCGCCACTGCCATGAAAAAATGTCTTTTCATCATTGATTCTCCTTAGTCTCCTGGCTTGCCAAACAGTGCAGATATCAGGATCGCCAGGCCCGCGGCAATGGAAAAGATCGGCATCAGACTGATGCGAACACCAAGCAACATCCAGATACCACCCGTGACAAAAAAGAGGCCCACGAGAACCCAGAATGTCTCAAGGCCTGCGGCCATAGACTTCCTTACCATTTGCCCGGTAAGAACCAGGATCCCAACCCCGAGCAAACCTATTCCCCAACTGAGATTCGCAAGCAGCGCAATCCCAATCCATATAAAGAAGAGACCCCAGGCGAACCCATCCAGTCTCTGCAGGGTGACCCGCCGATCTCCTATCGTTCCAACAGCATGGTTTGTCATAATTACCTCCTCACGCGATGGGCGTACACGAAAAGCTTTCAGGCTCCCCGCCAATCGAGGAGATTTCCTACTAGAAGATTGACAGACCCCCGTCGATGAAGCTGTGATTGCCGTCACGCGAAAAGCTGGCGGACCATTTCTCCGATCCATAGTGCATAATCAGGGTTGAGTGGGTGGGCACGAATTGCTCTGGCACACTCTTGAACAATGAAGATACTGAGATATATCGAGTTGAAGAGCGGCCATTCGGATAATGGCCCCGCCTGGATTGCCTGCGTGGAGCAATCAAAGACTGGGCGGACCCTGTACTTCAATGGCCGAGGGCTGATGAAGCTCAAAGGCCAGCGGCGCGGCGAATCTGGCGGCAACTACATCGATATGGAAACTGGCGAATCGTTTTGGGTTTCTGGCGTAAAAAAGAACGGGCAAGACCGCCACTGGGCCGGATCAGGAAAAGTTTTGATCGAAGCCGCCGCGGTGCCTGCATACCTGAAGTCAATTAAAGCCAAAACTTTGGACACTTCACGTTGCGAGGTGACAAACTCCATCCGTCAGACTGACATCAAGAGACTCGCACGACTGGCAAATGCACCCGGCAAAGGTTGGCCCGAGGACCCCGCAAACCAAACTCCTTATTCATTCAGACGCAATGTGACATTCCCGGACAAGTGATCAGCGCTCATCAGGGGTAGTCTGCGGGGGTTTTTACATCCGCTGTGGCCTATTGCCTGTTGTCTACTGCCCACAATGCTGTCACTTTGACTGCACAGCGTTAATTGGCCAGCCTGCACGGACTTTACAGTGTGACTGTTTAACTCACCACACCTTCCACTGCGACCGCCTACGCTTGTATTTGACGAGCGGTATTGACTCCGGGTTAAGCAGCGCAGGATCTGCACTGTTACGATTTCTGGTTGTAATCTCTCTACCTGGAGAGTATTCTTCGCTTGCAAAGGGCCTTCCTCAACCGCGAAGATCTGCCCTGAAAAGCGTTCCAGGACAACTCTTTCGATTTGAACGTGACCTTGACCGTTCATTCTGACCGTTCATCGATATAGCGTAGAAGGAACGCAGCCCAATTAAGGAGATTGCGATGAAAAGACGCTCTGTTTTGACCTCGATCGGTTTTGGCCTGCTGGCACAAATACCGTTCATCCGGGCTTCGCGCGCTGACTCGGCGATGCCGGCCGGGAACTGGTTCGCCGCTACCCCGGAAAGTGCTTCAGCCTCGGGAAAGCCGGCATGGCAGATGAAGGCGGACTATGTGGAAGCCTGTAGTTGCCATCTGTTTTGTCCGTGCTACTTCAACAAACATGCGGAGCACCCGCATTGCGAGTTCAACATGGCGGTAAAAGTACGTGAAGGCTACTCGGGCGACACGAGTCTCACCGGAGCGAAATACTGGCTCACCGGAGATCTGGGCGACGAGTGGGGCACCAACAACAAGGGAAATTGGGTGGTGGTGTCGTTTGATCCGGCTACCACAAAAGGGCAACGCGATGCTCTGGCGCCGATGATTCTCAAGACCTACGGCCTGGAATGGGGTGAGTTGAAGGTCCAGGAAGCCGCGATCGAGATCACGCGGACCCGCGACATCGCGGAGGCCACACTTGGGGGCGGTAAAATGGCCGCGATGAAACTGAAGCGCGAGCCGGGCGCGGACGGCACGGGTGTCGTACTGCGGAATGTAAAGTACTTTGGCGCGCAGAACAACAGCGGGTTCGAGTTGTACCGCTCCATCGAGCACCGCTCCGATCTTCCAGGCCACACGTTCTCCTATTCCGACCGCAACGCTTTCCTGATTTCGATCGATACGCGAGAAGGCGACAGTGGCGGCATGGGCAACAAATAAATAGAAGTCTCACAATTCCGCCCCTGCGCGATCGCGGGGGCGTTTTACTTATTGCGGCAAGTCCCCGGGAGGATCAAGGATGCGCGCTTCGGAGATGCTTGCGGCGCTTGCCTGCATTCATTCTGCGATTCGGGATAATGAATGTGCACTCCGCACCCTGCGGCCGTCTCCACATCTTTTCTTGATCCTTGCATAAGCACGAATGGGTTGTCATCATTGAGGCATGAAGACTGTTTTCGAGGCAGCGGGTGGCAACGACGGCCTGCAGCGTCTCGCTTACGCCTGGCATAAGCGGGTGATGGCCGACGAGGTTGTGGGTCATGCGTTCAGCCATGGCTTCCATCCTCAGCATGTCGAGCGGCTGGCCGCTTATTGGGCCCAGGCACTTGGCGGCCCGACTACGTATTCTGATTCCTATGGTGACGAAACCAGCGTCGTCAAGATCCACAGCGGGAACGGGGAGCACGAGGAAATGAATCGGCGTGCGATTGCCTGCTTCGACCTGGCTCTGGCCGATGCCGGACTAACCAAGGACGATGTTTTGCGACAGGTGCTGCACGACTATTTCGCCTGGGCAACCACCACAACGATGTACCGATACCACCGGTCCGCCGATGATGTCCCGAACGGCCTCAGCATCCCACATTGGTCTTGGGACGGACTCCAGCAGTAATACCTCTTCCCGACCAACTGAGTTAATCAAGTCCGCTGCTACAATGCAGCGCATGTTGGCCAATGCTGCAAGGGACGCTAGAACAGAGTCCGGGCGGTCGCCCGCGCGGGAAGCAACTGCTCCCGATCTATTGACCATTGTTGCAGTGGCCATTATTGCCGGAGTCATTGTGGACTTTATCCACGAAGGGCTCGGTCACGGAGGCATGTGCGTAGCCACGGGTGGGCAGCCGCTGGTGCTCTCCGCAGTGCACTTCGAATGTAGCGCTGACACGCGTCTGGTGGCGGCTGGCGGAACTCTCGCCAATCTGATCTTTGGAATCCTCGCCTGGGGGGCTGCGCGTGCGGTCAAGCAGTCCGCACTCTGGCGCTACTTCTTTTGGCTGCTGA
Organism: Candidatus Angelobacter sp.; assembly: GCA_036518395.1. GTDB lineage: Bacteria > Acidobacteriota > Terriglobia > Terriglobales > Acidobacteriaceae > Angelobacter. The sequence goes on from DATDNH010000293.1 coordinate 24,140, forward strand.
TGACTTTCAATCTCTTCGACGCGGGTGGATATCTCCTGTTTTCCGGCATTGGCAAGATTGGTGATTGGGCGGTGGTGGTGGCAGGATGGCAGCCGGCGTGGGCGTGGCGCTTAGGCCTGACCGCGCTCGGGGGCGTTACCTATTTCTTTTTGTTTGTGCCTCTGTGCTTGCGCAAATTGCTTGTATTCGTGGGAACGGATATGAAAATCCGCGTGCGCCGCGCGCGTCAGCTCACGCTCGTGCCTTACTTCAGTGCCGGGATCCTCTCGTGCGTTGCAGGCGCGCTCAATCCGGTTGGACCACTGTTGGTTCTGATCTCTGCAGCAGCGGCGTCCTTTGGTGGGCTCTCCGGGCTGGCATGGATGTGGACCCTGCTCCAGAACCCACGCATGCCCAGCAGCCAATTCCAGATGCCCGAAATGGAACGGAGCCTGGCATGGATCATCGTCGCGGTTGTCGTGGCCATAGGGTTCATCGCAGGACTGGGACCCGGCGTGAAGCTTCATTAGCTTCAGTGAGTACCGGAATTCTTGGTGTTTGATTTTTGATTGTTGATTTGAACTCAAACCCACACTTGCTCAGCATGAGCAGCCGCCGACCATTCTGCCGCCTAAGGTTTTCCTCGGGTAACGTTTGGCCTTTGATTTTTCATCACTGGCCTAAAGTAAACCTATCGGCAAAAGTTGGAGACGCAACCACCCCACCACGCGCAAAACCGGCGTCGCGTCCGGGGACCCGTATTAATGGTACGTCTCTACAGGGGATTTCCTCTGATTACTCGTTTCCTCTGTATTACTATCTGGCAGATTATTGTTCTCTTGCGAAACATTTTTTATCTATTTTTGTTCGCCTTGTCTTTAGCCTTCTCCGTGTCCTCACATTGCCTCTGTGTAGCTCTGGGGTTGGGTTTAGGTTTTGTCTTTGCTTTTGTTTCTAACCGTCTTCCGCCTTCCTCTTTGAGTTCCTCTGTTCCCTCAATTCCTCTCCGTTGAAGGTCTTACCTATGGTTTTGCCTTCCCCAACTTCTTGTTTTTCTCCGTGTCTCCGCGTCTCCGTGGTGAAATTTTGATGTTTGGTTGCGGCTCTGCACCTCTGTGTTTCCAAGGTTTGGTGTTAGCTAAGAGCTTCGAGCGCCGCATCTTCTACAGCATAGTCAAACTGCGGCTCAGGACTTGGCGGATTTGCGCGCTCCCAGGCGATGGTTTCGCGCAATGCATCTTGGCGGCTGGTTGGTTCGCGATAGCCCAGCTCTTCCCTGATGCGACGGCTGCTGCAACTGGCATGCTGCGCTACATTGCCCGGAACCCGCAGGTGAGCGGGCGCTTTTTCGAATGGGATTGTTACTACTTCGCCTTTCCACCCAGCGCCGCGCGCCACCAACTCTGTCCACTCTTGCTCAGAAAAGCTTTGCTCTTCCGCCACGTTGAAAACTTTGCCGGCAGCTTCCGGCTTCTCCGCCGCCAGCGCGATTGCAGAAGCCACATCACTGACGAATCCCCGGGCACATCGCCACTGAGCTACGCCGTCTGCAACGGGAATCACTTCCCTTCCGTCCCGAATGCGTTTGAGGATGGGATAAAGCCGGTGCAGGTAATCTCCGGGGCCGTAGACCATGGGCAACCGCAGCACTGTGGCGGGCAGCGCTGCGACATTCATTACAACATCTTCCATTTCGACGTTGTTGTAGTCATCTGTCACCCACCCCATCATGCTCTTGAGCCGGGCCAACAGCTCTGGTGGATACGTTTGCCGTCGCGCTCGGCGCGGAGACTCCTCAGTGATTGGCACGGGCTGCAGAGATCCTTCTTCTGAGCCAAAGAAGATGCCGAAGGCCTTGTAGACGTCCTGGCTGCTGATGGCGACCAGGCGTCCGGCGTGGCCGGCGAACACACCCACGGTGCTTTGCGCTTGCGAGGCGCTGCTGGAGACGAAATCGATGACAACGTCCGGCCTGAATGCGCGCAACTGCGAAGCTATCCGGGAAAGCTCGAGTTGGTCGGACTTGAGTTGCGCAACGGATTGCGGCAGGGCGGATGAAAGATGGCGCTGGACAGTCAAAACGTCGTGGCCGCGAGTGGAAAGCAGGCGTGTAACAGGCCCCCCGACAAAACCGGTCCCGCCGATGATCACGACTCGCATAGAGCAATTCTAATGGGGTTGGGACTTTATGATTTCTGATGGTCTTGGAGCGTAACCACCAGCAAGTTCAATTGTGGATTATGAAAAGGCAACTACTTGCTGCGCCCGGCGGAATCGAAAGTGGCATGTGGGCCAAAGTCTCCCGGAGGCACCTCTCCCCGCTGTCTTTTTTGTTTTGCGCGCGGTGGCTGCGCTCCACACTTATTTATTGAACAGGTTTCTTCGCTATCCTCGTGGGCGTTGCGTCACCAATTGCAATTTTGCCGCCCATTCATTCCCTTAATCTTTCGGGGCGCGGATAAACGTTCCCTGGTTTCCAGCGACACCTAGTTTGCTTCCCTGGTTGAGAATGAACAAATTGGTGTCGCTCGGCGCTCCGTTGGTGTTATTCAGAAAGAGCAGCCCGACGACGCTGTTGAAGAGGACATCGTTGAACGAGATTACGTTGCGGGCAGCCGAGGCCATCCATAAGCCGACTTCGTTTCCCCTCAGGTCATTTCCGGTAATGATCCCGTCTGTAACCTGCGTGGCGCCATCGTCAGTGTCGTTGGAAACGGCAAGCCCAATCGCGGAATTGTTGATCTGATTGTTGCTGACGACGCTAAAGTTGGAAGAGCTCTGGATTCCAAGATCAACTCCGGTCACTGTGTTATTGGAAATGCGTCCCCAGGTGGATGCCGGAACCACCGTATCGACCTGCCAGATACCGGCGGTATGAATGGGCGAGGTGTTCCCCGCAAATAGATCCTGGGGCTGCTGGAAATTCGCCACGCGGCCAGGACCCGTCACCGTGTTGCCTGCAACCAGCAGATACTCATTCTGCCGCCCTACAAACAAGGCAAAGGCGGTGCCGAAATCGCTGGTGACATCAGGGGAGGGCGGCGCAGGCACGTTGAACACGTTGTTGAGAATTTTTGCGCCATGACCCTGGCGGGCCACCTGGGCCGAGAGGAGCACTCGATCGAACGTGCAATTGCGGAGCGTGAAGTTGCCTTTTCCGGCCTGGACAAAAACACCGAAGTAGAAATCGCGGAAAGAGATATTCGTAATGGTGACACTGTTGGCTGCGACGAAGACGGCGATGGTTTCTGAAGGATCGAGAACGCCAGGGCCATGAATGATGCTCGCGCCCGGTGCTCCGGAGAGGACAAATCCTGCCTTCGCGATGGTCAAGCCGCCAAAGTCTGTGGCGCAAGTAAAATTAAATTCGCCCGCGGCGAGTTGAACTACGTCGTTGGGAAGAGCGCTGTCAATCGCTCCCTGAACACTGAAGATGTCCGTTGGGCAGGTCCCAGTGGGCGAGACGGTAAATGTAGTTGCCCCTGCCAGGGGGCCGAGGCAAGCACAAACAAGAAGAGCACGAAGCAGCTTCATGATAGTTTCTCCGGATTTATTGATTACATCGTTAGGGGAGTACAAAATCCTGTACGAATTCTGTTGCCCAGGCAAAGGGCTTGTATGTGATCACAATCACGGGAGTCTGTGACGAACCAAGTGGGCGTTGACCGCGGGCAGCTACCACACTGCTCGAAAACTTTTGGTTTTCGCGACGATCTTTGGCGGTGACGAACGAAGACGCAGCGGGGGCACTTCCACCCCGCCACGCGCAAAACAAAAAAACAGACGCGCGTCGGGGACGCCGGCGGCTGCGCTCCACACCAATTTATTGAACAGGGTCTTCGCTATCATCTTGCGCGATGCGCAAGCGTTTCTAATTGGTCTCACTCCTCGCGCAACAGGATTAAGGGATCGACCGCGAGAGCGCGCCGGGCTGGAATCCATGTGGCTGCCAGGCCCAGCAGCGCCATGGCCAGCACAACGCCGGCCAACACCAGTGGATCGCGCGGAGTTGCCTGATAGACGATGAAAGCGAGCACCCGGCTGGCCAGAATTCCCAAAAGTAATCCCACTACGGAACCAAAGACCAACAATTTGAGGACGCGACCCAGCGCCGCCTCGAGCACTCCCTTACGCTGCGCGCCCAGGGCAACGCGGATTCCCAGCTCGCGCATACGCTTGCTGACCGAGTACGCTGCCAATCCGAAGATGCCGGTGACAGCCAGCATCGCGCCCATCGCTCCCATTACACTCAGGGCAACAGTAGCGATACGGGAAGGCAATAAGACTGTTACCAGTTCGTCGTTCCATGTATCGATCGGAAGAGGCAGGCCTGCATCCAGTTCCCGCAGTTTGCTCTCCATGGCTGCCGCCAGTTGCTGCTGATCGCCGTCCGAGCGCACCACCAGCCACGTCTGTTTCGATGGCGCCTGCAGGATGGGGAGAAACATCGCGGGGTGAAGATCTTCAGTGAGGGTCCGATATTTTCCATCTTCTACTATGCCCACCACCTGGATATGCGTTCCGTCCTGCATCTTGTAATACGCGCCCACAGCATTGGCAGCGGAGCCAAAGACCTTGCGCGCAAACTCCTCATTTATCACAGCCACGCGTGGCGCATTCTTATCATCGTGCCAGGTGAACGTCCTGCCCGAAAGCAAGAGAGTGCCGGCCGCGCGGAAGTAATCGGGAGATATGCTGAGCATGTTGACCTGATTTGCGGCGGCATTGGCTGCGGTCAGCTCTGTGGTTTTGTCGGCAAAGACAGGTACGTCGTGCGTATCAGTGATGGGCAAAACATCAATCAATCCCACATACTTCACCGCCGGAAGGGTTTGCACAGCATCGATCATCCGCTTTTGCATGGCGGGCACTTTTTCGCCGCTGTAACCAGCCATGTTCAGATCGATCTGTGCCAGCGTAGTGCCGCGTGGCTCAAAACCAAGGTTGCTGTGCAGCGCGCGCATCTGGCCGCGTGCGGCAACCAGGGAGGAAGTAACCAGCAGAGTACAGATGGCGATTTGCAGGCCTAGCAAGATGTCGCGGAGCGCAATCCGCCGCCCAACTGCGCCGGTTGATCCGGCCTTGACGATCTGGTAGGGATCGGTGCGGAGTACCTGCCTCATCGGGGCCGCGCCGAAGAGGAACCCACTGGCTAAGGCCAGTAGCACAGCTACTGCATAAACCCGTGCATCCGGGTTCACAAGCACATAAAACGCGTCGGGCAACGGCCGCCACGCACTCACCCAACGCAACACCAGGACGCTGATCCATACTCCGACGGCGCCTCCCACCAGTGAAATCAGAAGGGCTTCCGTGAACAATGCCCGGAGAATGCGATTGCGGCCCGCCCCCAGAGCGAGTCGCAGAGCGACTTCCCGGGAACGGTCAGCCGCGCGCGCCGCAAACAGGCTACCCAGGTTGGCGCAGGCGGCCAACAGAATCAGCCCTGCGAGTAGCATCAATCCCGCCACGAACGCCCGCATTGGACGACCAAGAAACTCGCCAAAGAGCCCCGGACGACTCAGCGTAAAACTCATCCGGCTGTCGTCTCTGGGATAGCTTTTTTCCAGGTAGGATCCGATCGAGTTCAAGTCGGCGATCGCCTGTGCCGGAGTGATTCCCGGCTTCAAATGTCCCATCGCCATAAGCAATGAGCGGTTTCCGCGATCGTTCAGGCCGCTCCAGCCTTTGACCTGCTCTTGGTTAACGATGGGCACAAAGAAATCGGGGTGAACAAATAACAGGGTCCCATGGAACTCGGGCGGCGCCACGCCGAGGATCGTATAAGGATGCTTGTTGAGCTGAACAACACGGCCAATCGCGCCGCGATCGTCCTGAAAGTGACTGTGCCAGTACGCATAGCTAAGCACGATATAAGGGGCGCTGTTCGGGCCATGCTCATCGGAGGCGTGAAAGACACGCCCGAGATACGGCTGAGTGCCTAATACGTCGAAGTAGTTTCCGCTGGCTTCCACAGCCCAAAGCAGGGATGGACCCTGCCCTGCATCCAGCGCCGGCTGATCGACAGTAAAGGCGGCCAGTCCATCAAAGCTGCGGTTGCGATCTCGAAGATCGAGATAGTTGGGATACGATTCCATCACCAGGTGATCGCGCTCGATGGAATAGAGACTCTCCTCCTGCGGCAAATTCAAAGGGCGTAATAGGATCGCGTTCAATACACTGAAAGCCACAGTATTGGCGCCAATGGACAACGCCAGGGTCAAAATGCACACCGCCGCAAACCCGGGCGCCTTGCGCAGTGTGCGCCAGCTGTATCGAATGTCCTGGAACCAGCTCCGCATGCAACTTTTCCGCCTTTCGAATCCGAAATGCGGATTTGGATAAAGCAATTCTAAAGCCGGGAAGACCGTCCGCAAATTATTGATGGCAAAGGGCAATCTGGGCCGAGCCTGGTGACGAACTTGTTCGCTAATGGGATGGACTGTTCGAAAGCGCACACAACAGACGAGGCAACAGCTTGGGATTTATGATCTTGATTGTCGGTTTTTGATTTGAAATCCGTTCTTACAGCGCTCACACTAACGCTTACCCTTCACGCACCGCTGACTGCACCCCATCACGCGCCAAACAAAACGCCTGCGGCCTCACTTAAATCTGCTTCAGCAGCTTGAGCCAGCGCTCCCATGCCTCATCGCGGGCTTTTTTGTTGGCGTCGATTGTGTTGGCTGGATCTTCGCCTGCGCGCATGAAGCCGTGCTTTGCGCCTTCATACGTTACGGGATCATAGGTTTTTCCTGCCTGCTTCATCGCGGCTTGTGCGTCGGGAATGGTGGCGCCGATGCGGGCATCGTCGCCCGCATAGAACCCGTAAACTGGCGCGTTAATGCTGCTCACGTCTTTGGGCGGTGGTCCATAGAACACATACGCTGCCTTCAGGTCATGGCGATTGGTGGCAAAACGGAAGGTCTGTCCTCCGCCCCAGCAGAACCCGCCAACCGCCAGCTTGCCATCGGAGGCCGGCAGTTTTTTCACGTAATCGGCGGCCGCATTCAAATCAGCAGTCACTACCTCCGGGTTGAGTCCGGAAATTGCCTTCATTGCGTCCTGGCTGCTGGCAAACTCGCTGCTTCCACCGCCATTGGGACCAAATCCCGAAAGCAGGTCGGGAGCGATGGCAATGTATCCCGCAGCCGCCAATTTATCGGCAACGCTGCGTACCCAGTCCGTCAGCCCAAAAATTTCATGGATCACAACCACCGCCGGCGCTTTACCTTTAACCTCAGGATAGACAATGAACGCCTTCACGGTGCGATCATCGTGCTTGAGTGTTACCCACTCCTGGTGGCGAGTGGATTTTTCCAGAGTCTGCTTCGCCCAGTCCTGGGCAGAAGCCGGGATGAGAAATACTAGTGAGAGAAAAACAAGAGCAAGTGCGCGTTTCATGGCAATCGAGTCTACACGAAACAGGTTACAGGGGACAGGTTATAGGGGACAGGGACACCCGGTGAATCGATCAATCGACCACCAGAAAATCAGCCGTGGCCTCATGGATTTATGTTCTGCTGTAACCTGTAACCTGTCACCTGTAACCTAATCTGTTCCCTGCTTTGTAGCCTGTAACCTGTTCCCTGCTTTCCCCAGCTTGTCGAAATCCACCATGTACACACGCAATCCAAACTGCGGCGTGGTTTTGGTGTAGCCGGCAGTTAACTGTTCGCGGTAGTGGTCAAGATAAAAATCGAATGGATCTTTTGGATCAGAATCGATCAACACAAGGTCCGTATCGTGCATCGTAAGTTTCCCAAAGCGCAATACCGCCCCGCGGTAGGCCATGAAATTGCGCGCTCCCTTAAAGTGCAGGTTGGTGTTGCCGTTTCCAAACACCTGAGTGAGCTGCCCGTTTTCCGCCTTGATGCTGGTCAGCTTGCCGCGAATCTGGGGTGGAGGCAGGATCTGCTCCGGATCAAGAATGAGATCATCTTTTTCCGTGGTGACTCCTTTCACCTGTTTTGTGTTGATCAGGTTTGCCAGCTTCACGCCAAAAAGGTCCATCATTCCTTTTACCGGCAGATGAGCAGCCTTGATGTGTTTGGCGTGAATGCGAATTTTTCCTTCGGGCGTGGCTTGTATTTCGCTGACCATTTCAAACGGAATATCTCCCTTGTGCGCAAGCTTGCCTTTAATCTTGAGTTGATTTCCGTCAGTGGTGACGGCGAAATTCTTGAGCGGAGAATCCTTGGCGGCGAATACATATTCGTTGAGCACATGAGAAAGCGCGTCCGTGCTCATGGAGATATTGGCCGCATCGATTTCGAGGATGAATGACTGCTTGTCATCAAAGATGGGAATCGCTCCTTTCGGTACCAGCTTGCCGCTGAGCTCAAGGATATGCACACCGATGGTGTCGGTAAAGTGATACATCACATTTCGCATCTCAGCGCCTACAGGGCGGGAAGTTTCAGGCTGTGATTGACAAAAACCGCATGAGGCCATAATCAACAAAATGAGCGGCAGGACAGGCAAGCGGAGGCGCATAAGACCCTTCCTTCGGCCAGGTAAGCTGCAGAAAAAACCGCGTGTGGAGTGTCCAGTAAGGTGAGCAACTTACTAAGGGATTAGATGCGCGATGTAAAAACCGTGCGCGGGAACCATTTTCGTCGGCGGATATGGAACCGGAACCAGGCGATTAACGGAAAATTTACCCTTCTTAACAGCCTGCCGCGCTATGATTAATGCGTTGCGGAGACTGCCTCAAGTTCCCCTTTACAAGATAGGTTTTGAGACGTCGGCGAATCCGAAGGAATCTTTTTCTATGTCGGGTATCTCCCATCGGACGCACGCGAGGACCTCGTTTAAAAAATGTGGATCGTACGCTTAGCTCTTAACCGGCCGTATACGTTTATCGTCGCCGCGCTGCTGGTACTGATCCTGACTCCATTCGTCATTCTGCGCACACCGGTTGACATCTTCCCTGACATCAACATTCCCGTCATCAGCATTATCTGGCAGTACTCAGGATTCTCCGCCCAGGAGATGGCCGACCGCATTGTCAGCAACACCGAACGCGGCCTGACCACGACCGTGAATGACATTGAGCACACGGAAACCCAGATCATGGATGGCCGGGCGATCACCAAGGTCTTCTTCCATCCCAACACCAATCTGGAGCTGGCGCTCGCCCAGATCACGGCGATTTCACAAACCGCCGTGCGGCAACTGCCTGTCGGAAGCACCCCACCGCTGATTATCGTCTATTCCGCTTCCAGCGTGCCCATCATGCAGGTGGGCATCAGCAGCAAGAGCGCGCCGGAGCAATCGCTCTTCGATGTCTCCGTCAACTTTGTGCGCCCGCAGCTCACCACCGTTCCCGGCGCTGCCATTCCCTGGCCCTATGGCGGCAAGCAGCGGGTCATTGCAGTGGACCTGGATACAGAAAAACTTCAGGCCAAGAGATTGACGCCCAGCGACATCGTCAATGCCGTCAGTTCGCAGAATCTGATTCTCCCATCCGGCCAGGCCAAGATCGGCTCACTGCAATATGCCATTCAGCTCAACGAGAGCACCAACACCGTTGCTGAGCTGAACGGGCTTCCGGTCAAGACCCAAAACGGAACCACGATCTATCTCCGCGATGTGGCCAATGTGCGCGACGGATTTTCGCCTCAAACCAATGTTGTCCGGCAGGATGGCGTGCGCGGAACTCTGCTCACCATCATGAAGAACGGCCAGGCGTCTACCCTGGACATTGTGGACCACGTCAAGAATGTGCTCCCTCAGGTTGCGGAGCAGCCAGCTTTGCCGCGCGACCTGGAAATGAAGCCGCTCTTCGACCAGTCATTGTTTGTCCGCGCATCCATCTCTGGCGTGCTCAAAGAAGCATTGATTGCGGCCTGCCTTACGGCAGCCATGATCCTTTTGTTTCTGGGAAACTGGCGCAGCACGCTCATCATCGCCATCTCCATTCCGCTCTCGATTTTGTGTTCCGTCATCACCTTGAGCGCGCTGCATGAGACCTTCAACATCATGACTCTGGGAGGCCTGGCCCTGGCAGTGGGCATTCTCGTGGACGATGCCACGGTCGAAATCGAAAACATCGAGCGCAACATCGGCATGAAGAAGCCGTTGCGCCAGGCCATTCTCGATGGCGCCCAGCAGATCGCCGTTCCCGCATTTGTCTCTACGCTATGCATCTGCATTGTGTTTGTGCCCATGTTTTTCCTCACCGGCGTTGCCCGCTACCTGTTTGTGCCGCTGGCGGAAGCCGTGGTGTTCGCCATGCTGGCTTCCTACCTGCTTTCTCGAACGCTGATCCCGACGCTGGTGATGTATCTGCTGAAGAACTACGTGCACGACCATGCCGAGCAGGATGCCATCCGAAGGCCGGGTTTCTTCAAACGCTTTGCCCGCGGCTTCCAGACTCGCTTTGACCGGCTCCGCAACAACTACGTAGAGACTCTCGACTGGTGCCTGCAACACCGCCGGATCGTGATTACCTGCTTCCTCGGCTTCTGCGTGATCTCGATTGGCCTGGTTTTCTTTCTCGGTGAAGATTTCTTTCCTGAAGTGGATGCCGGGTTGTTTCGCATGCACGTGCGCGGGCGTCCTGGGCTGCGGATCGAGGAGACGGCGCGTCTCTGCGACGAAGTGGAAAAAGCGGTACGCGACACGATTCCCAAAGACGAACTGGTCACCATTCTCGACAACATCGGGCTGCCCTACAGCTCCATCAACAACTCTTACAGCACCAGCGGAACCGTTGGCACCTCGGACGCCGAAGTTCTGGTTTCATTGAACCAGGAGCATCACCATCCCACCGCGCAGTACGTCAAGCGCCTGCGCGAGGAGCTCCCTGCGATGTTTCCGGGAACGGAATTTTTCTTTCAGCCCGCAGACATCGTGAGCCAGATTCTGAATTTCGGCCTGCCTTCTCCCATTGATATTCAGGTGGTGGGGCAGAATCTCCAGCAGAATTATCAGATCGGACAGCAGATCGCCAATCGCCTGCGCCAGGTGCCGGGCGCCGCAGACGTTCATGTGCAGCAGCTTATGAATGGTCCTTCACTCAAGCTGGATGTTGATCGCACTCGCGCCCAGCAGGTGGGACTGTCACAACGCGATGTTGCCCAGAACCTGCTGGTCTCTTTGAGTGGCAGCTTCCAAACCACTCCTACCTTCTGGCTGAATCCGCAGAACGGAGTCAGCTACAGCGTCGCCGTTCAAACGCCGGAATATCGCGTGGATTCGCTTCAGGCGCTCATGAATACGCCGATGAGCGCTCCCGGCGCTCCAGCGCCGCAGGTGCTGGCAAATCTCGCAACGGTGAAACCTGCCGCTACGCCGATCGTGATTTCCCACTACAACATCAATCCTGTGATCGATGTTTATGCCAGCGTCCAGGGACGCGATCTGGGCGGACTGGCCAAAGACGTGCGCAATGTTGTTCACAGCTTTGACGGCAAATTGCCTCGTGGAACTCGCCTTGTGCTCAGAGGCCAGGTAGAAACCATGTCGTCATCTTTCGTCGGCCTGGGCATTGGCCTGGTGATGTCCATTGTGCTGGTGTACCTGCTGATCGTGGTGAACTTCCAGTCATGGCTTGACCCGTTTATCATTATCACCGCGCTTCCCGGGGCCTTGGCTGGCATCTGCTGGATGCTTCTTTTGACTCACACTACATTAAGCGTTCCGTCATTAACTGGAGCGGTTATGTGCATGGGGGTTGCCACGGCGAACAGCATCCTCATGATCTCCTTTGCCCGCGAGCGCATGCAGGCTGGGCGCAGCTCGATGAAGGCTGCTTTGGAAGCCGGATTTACGCGCATGCGTCCCGTGATCATGACGGCCCTGGCCATGATCATTGGCATGGTGCCGATGGCGATGGGACTGGGTGAAGGCGGCGAGCAAAATGCTCCGCTTGGGCGGGCTGTAATCGGTGGATTGATTTTCGCGACAGTGGCGACGCTGTTCTTCGTCCCGGTAATCTTCAGCGTGATGCATGGCCGCCACAAGGAAGAGGAAGCTATTGCTCTTCCGGCAGACGATAGGAAGTTGTTGAGTGAATAAATTTACCAGGTGTCGTGGAAAACAATTTGTTGACACGTTGCCCCAAACGTAGAGACGTTGCACTGCAACGTCTACGCGCCGAAGGCGCGACTGGGTTTGGTGCGAACGATGCTCCAGCCGTGCCGAAGAGTATCGTGGCTTGGCAACAATGTGCGCGGGCTGAATGTCGAAGATCCCGGCGTGCCGCGGGCTGAATGCTGAGTGCTGAATGCTCAAGCAGGCGTCACAAAAAAGATAGAGTTATGACACAGCTTATGGAACACGAACCGCCAGTTCTGGAGAGGCAAAAACCCGCCAAACCGGCAAAGTCGTACCGGCTTCGTGTTGTGGTCGTTTTACTGCTCTTGCTCGTGGTGGCCGGCGGCCTCGCTCTCGGCCGGCGCATCTCCGAACGCAGAGCATTAGCCGCTGAAACTGAAAAATTGGCGCTCACCACTGTGGGCGTGGTCAAACCTTCTGCCGAACCCGCGAGCGACGAACTCGTCCTGCCCGCGCAACTCCAGGCTTTTGTCGATGCTCCCATCTACTCGCGCACCAACGGCTATCTTCTTCGCTGGTACAAGGACATTGGCGCTCACGTAAAAAAAGGTGACCTGCTGGCCGAGATTGACACTCCGGAAGTTGATCAGGAGCTGTCGCAGGCCAAAGCCGCGCGTGAGCAGATCGCCGCGCAACTGGAGCTGGCCAAGAGCACAGCCGAGCGCTGGGCCAATCTTCGCAAGAGCGATTCCGTCTCGCAGCAGGAAGCCGATCAGCAGATCAATGCTTACAAGCAAAGCCAGGCCAACCTGGCTGCGGCTGACGCGAATGTGCGCCGCTTGCAGCAGATGGAATCCTTCAAGCACATTTACGCGCCATTCTCCGGCGTCATCACTCAGCGCAGTACGGATGTGGGAGCGCTCATCACCGCGGGCAGCGTGGGTCAACGAGGATTGTTCAACGTGGCCCAGGTTGATCCTCTGCGCGTCTATGTGAATCTGCCTCAGACATATGCCCCGGCCGTTCGTCAGGGTATAGCGGCGAATGTTGAATTGGAAGAATATCCGGGACAGAAGTTCACCGGAAAAGTAGTTCGCACGGCTGACGCCATCGATCCTTCCACGCGCACGCTGCTTACGGAAGTGGACGTTGATAATCATGATGGCCGTTTGCTGCCCGGCGCCTACGCGCAGGTGCATTTTGCCGTTCCCGTTCAGACCTTGCGCATGGCGATCCCTGTGAATGCCCTGCTCTTTCGTCCTGAAGGCCCGCGCGTTGCCGTCGTCGGTCCCGATCAGAAAATCCACATGAAGGCCGTAATCCTTGGCCGCGATTTCGGCACCAGCCTCGAGGTTCTCGGCGGACTGGATGCCAACGACAACATCGTGGTGAATCCTCCTGACTCGCTCGAGGATGGACAGCAGGTGCGCATCAAAGCGGAGGGCAAACAAAGTTCGTGACATCTCCGGCGTGCCGTGAGCAACCGACTCGCTTTAAGCAATCCATGAACAACGATATTTACTTGCCCACAACCAACAACCTAACCCTTTGTCATCCTGAAGCCGCTTTAGCGGCTGAAGGATCCCCACACATTGAAAACAACGACGCTGCACCAAGGCGTTCTCACAAGATTCCGGTTGATGCACGCATTTCGGCGGAAACGGCGCAGGTCGCGCACGACGATACTCACATAAAGAACCGCACAAGCATCCGAACGTCTACCTTTTTCCTCTCTTGGGCTTTGTTCCTCGCCGCTGGCTGCACCGTCGGACCTAACTATCATCGTCCTCCGGTGGCAACTGCTCCTGCGTGGAAGGAACAGCCGCCGTGGCGTACCGCCACTCCGCAGGATTCAATTCCCAAAGGCGCCTGGTGGACAATCTTCGGCGATACGGAATTGAACGACTATGAGACCAGGGCCATTGGCGCGAATCAGACCATCGAAGCAGCCCGCAATCAACTGGAGCAGGCACGCGCCTCCGCCCGCATTACCGCATCGGGACTCTTTCCCCAGGCAACAGTCGGATTCTCCGCGCAGCGCTCCCGTCTCTCCGGCAACCTGCCAAACAATGGCTCCACAATTGTTCTTGCGCCCGTAACCCAGAACGCGTTTTCACT
>DATDNH010000294.1:0-43429 GCA_036518395.1 Candidatus Angelobacter sp.
AGTGGAGTGTTGACTTCGTGCGCGACGCCTGCCGCCAGCAAACCGATCGAAGAGAGCTTGTCGGCCTGGGAGAGCTGAGATTCGAGGGCGACGCGCTCGGTGATGTCGTCGACAATGATCAAACGGCCGATCACGTGGAAGCGCTTGGTCACCAGCGGAGCGATGGCGATGTTGGTCGTCCGCGTGTCGCCTGCAGGAGTCTGCAACCGGAACTTATAGAGGTTGTGAATGCCCGGATTCTGGCGGAAGCGGTAGAACTCTTCCATGAAAGCTGCGGGAAAAACTTCGCTGATCTTCTGCCCCAGCACCTGCGCGCGCGTTAAGGCGTACATCACTTCCATCTGCGCGTTCCAGGATTCGACCCGGTCTTCCAGATCGACGGCCAGCACGCCGACGCTGATTGACTCCACAATGTTTTCGTTGAAGTCTTTGAGCCTCTCGTACTCACTGGCTTTTTGCTCCAGCGATGCATAAAGCTGCGCATTCTGAATGGCAATTCCAATGTAACCGGCAAGAGTTTCCAGCAGCTCGACATCATCGCTGGAAAGAAAATCGCCTGCCATGGTTTTGCCCAGACCCAGCACCGCGACGGTGCGGTTCTGCACCGTGCACGGAATGTAGTAATTCAGGTCCAGCTTGGCGATGGTTTCGCGCGCGGCCGCGCTTTCCCGCAGGGCTTTGCGGGTGTTGTCAAAGAAGATGTGCCCGGCATACTGCTCCGGCCGGTCTACAACGAGGAAACTCAAATCGAGCGTGCCGGTGTAGGAAATGCCGAACGACTTCGCCATGACAAACTGGTTTTCTCCGGGCAGGAAAATAGCAATCCGGTTGACCAGCAGCGTGCGCGAAAGCCGGTCGATGACGGACGTCAACATGGTGCCGAGGTCGGTTTCAGAACTCAGCTCACGCCCGAACTCAATCAGCGTGCGGCGATAGTCGTAGCGTTTGCGATAAAAGAAGCGGTCAACATGCTGCTGGATCCAGTTCTTCAGCGGATCGAAAGCCAGGGCGGTAACGACAATGGCGACAATCAGTCCCGCCGGTCCGGCATTCGGGAGTTTCGTATGAACGGCCTCCGCCAGTCCAGCCACGATGCCGAAATAACCGCCGACAATCGCCGCCGTCGCCAGCGTATAAGCGACGCCACGCTTGAAGATGATGTCCACATCCATCAGGCGGTAACGCAGAATCGCGTAGCCGAACGTCAGGGGTAAAAACACAAGCGAGAAAGATGAAAGCTTCATCGCCGCAGTGGCCGGTGAGCCGTACAGATACGGAATTACGTAAAACAGAGTGTAAGGCGCGACTGCGACCACTGTGCCACGAGAGATCCATTTCATCTGCTGTCGCACAATGGGGATAAAAGCCTTGTGATAGCTGTTCCAGAGAATGGCGGCTGCGGCAATGAAGCAGAGCGTCTGGTACAGCATTTGCAGCCGGTCCAGGTTCCAGCGCAGAACCTCGGTGAAATCCCACTGCAAAATAGCGAAAACCTGGAGGCCCAGCAGAACTGCTGCCGGCAGATAAATCAGCGTTGCCATCCAGGGCCATCTCTCCAGAAATTTCTGTTCGTGCGGAAAGGTAAGGGCAAAATGCAGGAACAGCGCTGCCTGAAGCACGCCGGCCACTACGTTCGACCAGTAGACAATAGAATCAAAGCTGTTGAATTTTCCCGTGTAATGGAATGCGTAATAGATAAAGGAGATCAGGCAGAACAGATAAAAATGGGTGGACTTTGGAGCTGTCCAGCGTCGCAGCAGTACATAAAGCCCAACTCCCAGGTAGATCAGGGCAATCAGACGCAGCCCCTGATTCAGTGATTTGTCCGCAGGAACAAGAATGACCGGAGTTTCAATCACTGAGCCATTGCGGTCCAGTTTGTATGTCGCTTTGGACCAGACTCCTGTCCTGTGCTGCTGAATCTCGAGCAAAGACTGCGCGTTTCGGGTGACCCTTCCCTGCTCGTCCTTGAGGTTGGAGATCGGTTGATCATTGATCGCGAGCAGCCGGTCCCCGGGTTTGATGCCGGCCTTTTCAGCCGGACCATCCAGGCTTAAATGCGCTGCTTTGAGTCCATCCCCGCTTTCGATCCACCATGCTCCGTCATACGGAACAGGGTACTGCCTCTCCTTCCAGAAATTGATTCCGGCAAAGATAACGGCAGTTAATGTGATGAAGGCCAGAACTACCGCGGAAAATCGAAGCTGGAGGTCTTTTCGCATGCGTTGCGTTTCCAAGCCTGACTGGCTGCTGAAAGCGAACGTCTTGTGAGAGGATTTAAGCAAGTAGATTGCCACGGGATAAAGCACTCAGTCGACGATAACTGTCGTGCTTTTAGCTGTTTACAGGATTATAGTCTGCAAAACTATTGGTGGCTACAAAATTTGGAATTTTGGGTGTGGATTTTTGTAGCCCAATTCCACTGAGGTCGGATGTCAAGAAGCGTCTAAAGTTACCGAGATAAGGAAGATAAGGTCCAAGGGGAGCCGAAGTTTCGCAAATTAGCCCAAAATTTGGTGCAAATTTGAGTCGATGAAACCCGGCAGCAAAAAAACGGGACGCTCAAGCGTCCCGCACAAAAAAGCGACAGAGGCGATATCTTACTCATTGGAGGATGGCTACTGCATACGTGGTTGCCCAATCATTCAATTAGCACCCAACTAGAGGAGCGTTGGACAGAAGTCGGCAATCAGCGCATGCGCTATTTTTGCGCGGGAAGCGGGCCTCCATTGCTGCTCATTCATGGTCTCCTGGGAGGGTCGTTCTGCTGGCGTTTTGTTCTTCCAGCACTGGCGCAACGCTATTCCGTCCATGCCGTCGATCTTCCGGGCTCGGGTCCTGCCGACGACGCCCAGGCGGATTGCAGCATGTCCTGCCAGGCGGAGCGGCTGGCTGAGTTCATTGGCAGAGCAGACTTGGAGCACGTACGCGTAATGGGCTGCTCGTTTGGCGGTGCTGTAGCAATGTTGCTTGCCGGTAGAGATGCACCGAAAACCCAGAAGATACGCTCGCTGGTGCTGTCCGCGCCGGTGAATCCTTGGTCAGATTTTGGTCGCGGTCGGATACGATTTCTCAGTTCACCTCTCGGCGGTCATTTTCTGCGTATGACCCTGCCAATTTCCCACCCGGTTCACGGGACTGCGTTGCGGCGGATGTACGGCGATCCCAAACGCATTCCAGGAGACGCGCTGAAGGGTTATCGCGCATCTATTCTGCGGCCTGGGAGAGCGCAGAACGTCTTGACCGCCTTGCGCAAATGGCAAAGGGATATTGAGTCATTGCGAAGGATCATTCCCCAGTTGAGAATCCCTGCATTGTTGGTGTGGGGCACGAATGATAAGGCGGTTGATCCGCGTTCCGCTGATCCGTTGCGGCGGCATCTGCCACAATCGGAACTCAAGCTGATTCCGGGCGCAGGACATCTTCCCTTTGAAGAGGCGCCGCAGCAGTTCGCTGACGCAGTGCTGGAATTTCTGTCCAGAAACTGATCTCAAGCAGCAACACAGGACAACTCAGACATTTCAAACCAGCATCTTTCTCTGCATCCCCATCTTCCCCAGGGGTTTTCCGGTGAAAATTCGGTTGTTCCTCAAAGCAGTGGTTGTAGTCGCAGCAGTGTCACTGCACGGCGCCACGTATGCTCAAGTGCGAGGTGAAACCAGAAACATTCCTGTTCGCATGATCTCGGAGCCCTGGGCGGCAACGCAAACCGCGGGCTTCCCTTCCCCGAATGCCGGTTTGCTTGTTCCCGCGCCACAAAACTGGACCGACTTCCTGAACTCAAGGAGCAACCAACCGACTTCATCAGCGCGGCAAACTGAAAGCACGGCAGCAAACTCGCTGCTTGGAGTGGTCTTTCCCGGCCCCGCAGACGGAATCCCACCTGATTCGCAGATCGCGGCCGGACCCAACCACCTGGTCAGCGTGGTGAATTCAGTGGTAGCAATCATAAGCAAGTCTGGAAATACCCTCTCGACGACAGGGCTGAATTCCTTCTTTCAATCGCTCGTGGGAAACGGGTGCGGTTGCTTCGATTCCCGTATCCTTTATGACCAGAACAACGGGCGTTTTATCCTCAGTACCTCAATGCGTAGCAACACCTCGGCCATCCTGTTGGCCGTATCGCAAACCTCTGACCCAACGGGCAGCTGGAACAAATTTGAAATCAATCCCAGCACGACCAACTGGTATGACTTTCCCACCCTCGGGCTAAGCTCTTCGGCGGTCTACATCTCGGCTGATCCGATCGCCAACAGCGGCGGCACGGCTACGGGGTTCGATATTACTGTGGTCGGGCTGGCTGAGCTGTTGGCCGGCAATTCCAATTTGAACATCACTCATTTTCCTGCTAATGCCTCGTCAGGGGCTATCCAGGGCGCCATAACCTACGGAGACTCCCCCACCGAGTACCTGCTGCGAAGCGCAGAGGCGGGAGTAGTGTTGCATCTTTACATGATCAACACGGCGGGAACGCCAACCCTGACCACCACAGACGTCGCTGTGCCCGCTTACAAGGACCCCCCTCCGTTTGCGCCGCAACCCGGGCAAGGGCAACTGATCAACAGCCCGAGTGAAATTCTGAGTGCAGTTTCGCGCGACAACTCGCTGTGGACTGCACAAAGCATTGCTTCTGATGATGGGTCCACGGCTGTCATTCGATGGTACGAAATTGATACGAACACAAAGACAGTGAAGCAAACCGGAACGGTGGCGGGCGCCGGCAACGCGAATTATGGCGTGATCACAGTGTTACCCGATGGTGAAGCCACTCTGATCTACTCGACGTCCAGCGCTACTCAGTTTGCGTCCGCGGGCTTTGCTCATCGCAGTCCCTCCGATCCTGCTGGAACCATGCCTGTTTCCGGTATCTACCAGGCGGGTACAACCACTTATAATGTGTCGCGCTGGGGCGACTACAGTGGCGCATCGCCGGATCCAGACGGGCAGTCAGTGTGGGGAATTGCGGAACTGGCACTGACTTCGAATACAACCTCTACTTCCATTGCGCAGATCCTCAGCACCGCGCCGGCACCCAGCCCCGACTTCGGCGTAGCACCCACTCCTGGCAGCGCTACCGTCACGCAAGGGCAGTCAGCGGCTTATACCATTACGGTTTCGCCACAGAATGGATTTCAGAATGCCGTCACACTTTCCTGTAGTGGCTTGCCCACAAATGCAGGCTGCTCTTTTCTGCCCAGTTCGGTCACTCCGGGGGCAAATGCAGTTACATCGCAGTTGACAATTACGACTGCTGCCCCCAAAAGCGCAATGTCTTTGCCAAACTCCATCCTCACCGGAGCGGTGGTTGGCACTCTCTGGATTCCATTAGCTGGAGTTTTGCGGCTAAAAAAGCGTCAGAAATATGGCTGGACACTGGCAGCAATGCTGGCGTTTATTCTGTCTCTGACCTGGCTAATCGGCTGTGGCGGAGTTGGCTCGCAATCGAGCAATTCCATGCCGAGCACACCGCCTGTAGGCGGAACTCCCACCGGCACTTATGCCATTACGGTACTCGGCACTTCAGGATCACTGCAGCATTCCACGACTGTGAACCTCGAAGTTAAATAACTGCGGTCCACACACCTCCGCGTATCGCCGGTAACCACCCAAGGGAAGAAAGGCATTGCCAAAGCGCTCCGTATTGCAATAGCTTGAGTGATAGTCGATGCGGCTTCCAACCACACTCAAATCCGTTCTGGCCAACATAGATGCCGAAGCCTGGCTGCGGTTCTTGATCGCGATCCTCGGCTTAGGCCTGGCCTTTGTTGCAGCCATTCTCTCTACCATAGCGCGCGAGTCCGGCAACGTGGCTGCCACGGCACTGTTTGCCTCGACGGCGTTGTTACTGGCGGGTGCTGTGGGCGTAATTACTGTGCCCTATCTGGCAAAACGGGTGGTCAGCTCGCGGCTGCGCGATGCGCTTGACTTCGAAATCACCCGCGAGGGCATGGCCTACCTGGGAGTGGCGCTGATTATTGGCGTTGCCGCCCTGAATACCACTAATAACCTTTTATTTATCGTGCTGGCAGCCATGCTGGCAGCGATCATTGTTTCCGGATTCGCCTCCGCGGCGGTCTTGCGTGGGCTGGAATTAGAAGTATCGGCGCCGGAAATTGCGTTTGCGGGCAAGCCGGTCACGGCGCATGTTCTGCTGCGCAATTCCAGGCGCGTGATTCCCGCATTTTCCGTCCGTGTCTTGACCGAACTGAAGAGTAAAAAGAAAAAGAAGACGAAATGGGAGTGGCAAAAGACCGAATTTGTTTTTCCCAAAAAACGCGAGTGGGTTCGCGTACCCGACTACGCTCTGCGGCGCACCATTCTTCAGCCGCCCCCACCGGCAATCTTCGATAAGCCGGTCTACTTCACTTTTGTCCCGCCGAATTCCAGCGCCGAGGCGCAGGTGGAACTCGAATTTACACGGCGTGGCCGTTATACCCAGGATGGATTTCATCTGGCCACGCGCTTTCCATTCTCTTTTCTGGTCAAGAGCCGCCGCGTGAATCTTACGCGTGAGCTGCTGGTTTATCCCGCGCTGCTGGAATCAAAGGAGTTTCTGGAAATGCTACCGCTGATCACCGGAGAGTACGTGACGCTGGTGCGCGGACGCGGTTCCGAGTTGTACCGCATCCGCGAGCACACGCCTGAAGACCCGGCACGCTTCGTGGACTGGAAAGCCTCGGCCAAGACGGGCAGCCTGAAAGTGCGGGAATTCGCGCGCGAGGAAGATAGCCGGCTGCGTATCGTATTTGATAATGCGCTGCCTGGAGCCGTTTCGTCTGACGCCTATGAGCATGCTGTCTCTTTGGCAGCGTCGCTGGCCTTACGTTTTACCGGTGAAGGGCTGGATGTCTATTATGCCGCGCCAAGGTATAACGGATCTCCGCATGTTTATGATTTCCTGGCCTGGCTCGCCGTAGTAGAACCGCTGGATGAAGAGTCGATCCTTGAATCGCTTCCTTCGTCATCGGAATACAACCTGATCATCACCGCGCGCAAGCCGGAAAATATCCCGCCTGGGCTATGGGGAAACTCTCACGTCATTTATATGGAGCAGTAGGCGGGGAAAGATGCGGGCTACGAACGTAGAGACGGTGCTCAGCACCGGGGTCCCCGGCACGCGGGGCTTTTTGTTTTGCGCGTGATGGGGTGGAGCACCGTCTCCCGCGCGAAGCGCGGAACGGTTTCCTCACTGCGATGCGCCTGACGCAAATAGCTTAAACTCCCACAGGGAACGGTTTTGTATGAGGCTCAGCTTGCTGCGAAAGGGAGAGTCGGTCGAACCGGCCTTGCAGCAGTGACATCAAACCCGTGTACCAGTACCCGATCACAAACAAGAGCAGGAACGGAATAGTCCAGTAGTTTTCACTGTTGTAAGCGTACGTGCACATCAGAACGAAATAACTGCCTACGAGCAATTCAAACCATGGCACCAAACCAAGCCGCCGCCGATATTTCTGCCCCAGGGCCTTGTCCGCCTTGGACTTCACGCGGTATTTCGGTGTGCGCGCGAACGGTGACTTGATTCCAAACAGCGCTTCCAGCACCGCCTTTGTATTGGTCAGTGTGAGCCCAATCCCCAGCGACATTAGAAATGGCAAGTAGATAAAGGTTCGGGGCCACTTGCGGGGAAAAATCTCTTTCTGTGAAACCAGGTAGAAACTGGAAATCGAGAAAGTTGAAGCCAGAAACAGCGGCAGATCGATCAGCAGCATTTGGAACCAGCCGCCAAAGGAGCGAATGATCATGGCAGGCAGCAACAACGTGGACAGCACAATCATCAACGGATAGCTGATGTTCGCGCTCAGGTGGTACCACGCTTCCACCTTCACCCGCCACGGGACCTTGCTCTTGAAGATCAGGGGCAATATTTTTTTGCCTGTCTGGATCAGCCCTTTGGCCCAGCGCGCCTGCTGGATTTTGAACGCCGTCATCTCAATGGGCAACTCTGCCGGACACTCGATGTCCTGAAGGTATTTGAATTTCCATCCTTTGAGCTGCGCTCGATAGGAAAGATCGGTGTCCTCAGTCAGGGTGTCGTGCTGCCAGCCACCCGCTTCTTCGATCGCCTTGCGCCGCCACATTCCAGCAGTACCGTTGAAATTGAAGAAGAGTCCGCTGCGGAAGCGAGAACCGTGGTCCAGAATGAAATGGCCATCCAGCATGATGGCTTCCACCTGGGTCAGGAATGAGTAGTTGCGGTTCAGGTGTGTCCAGCGCGTCTGCGCCATGCCGATCTGTGGCTCTGCGAAGTGATTGATGACGCGCATCAGCCAATCTTCCGGCGGGATAAAGTCAGCATCGAAGATGGCGATGAACTCTCCCTTTGCTGTTTTCATCCCGTTTTGCAGCGCTCCAGCCTTGAATCCTTCGCGATTCGTGCGATGAATGAACGTGATCGGCTGGCCCAGCGCCGCATAACGATCCACTACGGCACGGGCAACTTCCGTCGTCTCATCGGTCGAGTCGTCCAACACCTGGATATCGAGCTTCTCCCGCGGATATTCCAGCTTGCAGATGGCCTCCACCAGCCGGTCCACTACAAATTGCTCGTTAAAGATGGGAAGCTGCACCGTCACTCGGGGCAGTTCCGTGAACTTCTGGGCCGGCTCGCCCGCATGCTTTTTGCGGTTCTTGTAATACATGAAAACCAGCATGTAGCGATGTAAACCGTATCCGGCAAGAATGACCATGACGACAAAATACGGAATCAGCAGCAGCAGATCGAAGGCGTTGGGTGAATAGAGCCCTTTGAACGTGTTATCCAGAAAATGGGACTTGAAATAGTGAATGAACCCCCGCTGCGAGGCGAGCATGGCGAGCAAATGGCTGGAGTAGATCACGTTCAGGGAGTTCTCCGGGCAGAGAACAGAGTAGAAATGATTCTAACCGATTAAGGGCAAACCTTACCACTCACAAGACTGATAAAGCCGGAGCCCCGGGCCAGAACTGCGCATCGCACATTCATTGATGCGCCGGCGCTGATTCCGTCCATACCTGCTGGGTGATAAGCCACTTGCCATCCGACTGGCGCTTGAAAACCATAAGATAATTGCCCTTGCCCTCAATTGTGCTTCCGTCGGATATTGTCAGCAGCGTCTCACGAAAATCGCCGCTATCGTACGCCAGATCACCCGACTGCTCGACAGTGATGCTGTGAAAGACGAGATTGCTGGTGTAGATTCCCATTACATTTCTTGTGAGCTCCCGAATTGCAGGCCTTCCGGAAATACGTTCGCCATTGGGTGGCAAAAAAACTGCATCAGGCGTGTACAACATCGCGAACTCATCTAACTTTTTATCGTGGAGATCTTTCACCCACTCCGCGCGTACTTGAGCAATGGCATCAGCAGCGCTGGAAGATTTCTGGTTGGGAGCGAAGGGTAGCAGCACAGCCGCAAGGAAACACACGTAGGCAAGCCACATGTTTCACCTCAGAAAGGATGCTGGTGCAGCTTAATTCAGGAAGAACTGGCGGTAAAGGGTATCCCGACGGGCGGGACGGAAGCCGGCATCGCGGATCATGTGGCGCAGCTCTTCTTCTGTGGTGCAGTTGGTCACTCCGGCGGAGCGGACGACGTTTTCTTCCAGCATGACTGAGCCAACATCGTTGCCGCCAAAACGCAGGCCGAGCTGGCAAACCTTCAATCCCTGCGTCACCCAGCTCGATTGCACATTCTTAAAGTTCGACAGGAAAATCCGGGAAATGGCCAGCACTTTCAGGTACTCGACTGCCGTGGCTTCGTCCCAGTGGCGCCCGCCAAGCGCCGTGTTCTTGGGCTGAAAGCTCCAGGGAATAAAAGCGGTGAAGCCCCCGGTCTCCTGCTGCAAATCATAGATACGCTGAAAATGGTTGACGCGGTGCTCATAGGTCTCGCCCACGCCGAACATCATCGTCGCCGTGGTGCGCATCCCCAGCTTGTGGGCTGTGCGGTGAACGTTGATCCAGTCCTCCGTCAGGCACTTGAGCCGCGCGATCTTGTAGCGAACCTCATCGTCCAGAATCTCAGCTCCGCCGCCCGGAATGGAATCCAGCCCGGCATCGCGCAGCCGTTTGATGGTGTCCTCAATCGTAAGCCCGCTGATCTCAGCAAAATGAATGATCTCTGATGCGGAAAAACAGTGCAGGTGCACCTGCGGGAATCGCTGCTTGATTCCGCGCAGCATCTCTTCATACCACTCCAGCTTCAGGTCAGGATGCAGGCCGCCCTGCATCAGCACGCCCGTGCCGCCCATCTCCACGGTTTCACGGATTTTTTCGTAAATTGTGTCCAGATCCAGTACATATCCTTTGGCGCGTCCCGGACCCTTGACCGGAGCATAGAAGGCGCAGAAGGTGCAGTATTCCGTGCAGAAATTGGTGTAATTGATGTTGCGATCGATGATGTAGGTGACCACGCCCTCAGGATGGAGCTTCTGCCGGACGGCATTGGCCTCCATGCCGATCCCGATCAGATCGTCGGACCGAAACAGGTCCAGAGCCTGGGCTTTGGTCAGGGACATAACTCCACAATTTTATAGCATGACGCCGGATTCTGAGACCTGGACTCCGGCGGAAGCTCCTTGCCTCCACAAAACAAAAACCATCCTTTAGAGTCCAGCGGGATTATGCTTGTATCGCACAGAATCATTCATAGCAGGCCAAAGGAGTTCTTATGGCAACCAAAGGAAGAATGTGGCTATTTTCAGCGCTGTTGCTGTTGCTTGTGGGATGCGCCCCCATAAGCATCCTGAATCCTCTGTATACGAGCAAGGGCATTGTTTTCGACGAGCACCTTCTGGGCAACTACGTAGGGGAAAAAGAAAGTGATAGCGGCAACGGACTGACCATCGACAAGTCAGGTGAGAACGGCTATCAGATCACGCTGATGGACAGCGGCAAGAAAACTCTTTTTGACGCCTATCTGGTCAACCTGGACGGGCATCGGTTTCTCGACGTTTCTCCTTCCGAGTATGTGGCAAGTCCAGGTTCTTACCGTATTCATTTTGACCGCTCCAAAACTTCGCTGAAGCCCAACCCCGCGCTGGTGCTGCTGGAAAGCGGCGCTTACCTGGAACTCACTCCCGGCGCCACGGATGCAAAAAGCGCGGAAGTAAACATGCGGGTTCGCATCGCGCACATGTTTTTCAGAGTATCCAACGACGACAAGAGCTTGCGGCTTGACTATGTGGATGATGACTCGTTCAAAAAAGCAATCGAGAATAAAACCATCCAGACGCCCCACGCGTTGATCGCCAATGACAATTCAGAGGAGCTGGTTTGGACTGCATCCACGCAGGAACTGCAACAGTTTCTCGTCGAGCACGTGAACGACGACCAACTGTTTTCTGAATCAATGCGGCTGAAAAGAGCTGGGAACAACAACTAGCCCGTTATGCGACTTGAAATGTGAATTTTGTTCTCGTTAGCCAAGGTTTTTAGGTCTTCTGACTTCTGGCTTCTGCCCTGTGACTCTTTCTAAGCTCTCTAGAATCAGTAGCCATGCGGGCTGCAATTGTTTCGCTTTTCAATTTTGGCAATTACGGCGATTATGGCAATTTTGGCAATTTCCCGCCCGAGTCACACATTGTTCAATCCGCTGCAACCGGTGGCGGGGCTGGCTTCTGACTTCCGGGGTATCAGGGACGGAGCCCCTGGTTAGTTAGAAACTATCTACGCAGCTTTCAATTTTTTCTTTGCCCGGCCCAGGAGCGGCTTGCCTTCCCTTTTTCGTTTCCAGACATAAATCGCAGCCGCGATTCCGCCCAAGACTGTAAGCGCCAACACGGTCCAGAACATAGGCTCGTAATACTCGTGAAAGAAATGAAATATCTGGCGGCTGTAAATTGATCCCAGCCAGGCCAGGACCGTATAGCGGATGGCGCGGCCAACACCAACAGCGATAAAGAATCTGTGCCGCGAATAATTCAGCGCTCCTGCAGCAATCAGAAATGGCGAGTACGGAACCGGCGGGGGCAGCAATGCCGGAACAAACAGGCTCCAGAAGCCATACTTGTTGAAGGTCTTGTAGACGCGCTCTGCTTTTTCCCTGGAAAGTTTCTTTTCCAGGCCTTCTTTGCCGCCTTCACGCGCGACACGATATGTCACATAGCCGCCAACGATGGCTCCAACCGTAGCCATGATGGCGTAGTAGGGCCACCATTCTTTTTGATGGGCAGAGAGGATAACGGTGAGCGCGTCCATGCTTCCCGGCACCGGGATGGGTGAATTGTCCACCAGCCCAAGTAGGACCAGGCCAACTCCCCCCAGACGCTCAAACCAACTCCACAGCGGGCTCAGCAGTATCACTCACTGTTGGATGCGGCGACAGCAGCACTCAGAAATCAGCACTCAGTCCGCGAACTTGTGAGACGGAAGCGAGCTGCCACGTCGGCATGCGCTTGATGGGGTGGTGGTGACCCGATTTCCCGCAACGAGAAGGCTTCCAGCGCAGTCAGAGGTCTTCAATGGACTGCGCTGTCTGCGCAACGACCCCGCTGATTGCTGAATGCTGCTCTCCCAAAAACCGCAGCTCTGGCGCGGGTGGCAGGACGTCACATTCGGCGGCGTAGCGGTAAAAAAGCTTGAGTCCACGCAGATTTTCGTCGTCCAGGAAGTAATCAATGTTGTGGGTGAGGTACTCGCGGATCATGTCGGCTGGTAGCTGGAGGCGTGCCGCCCAGCTCTCAGCCATCTCAGGAACATGCTTCAGACCATGGTCCCGCGACTGCTGAAAAACCTGCGCCACATCCACCTTTTCGCTTAAGTTCTCGAGCGCCGCCTTGCGCACCGCCCAGAAGGCAAACACAAAAGGCAGGTATGTCCAGCGGCGCCACTCCTCGGCCAGGTCGAAGACGTAGTAACCGGCTGGTTGCGCCTGAAGCGCCGCATCGCCAATCAGCATAGCGGCATCGTGCCAGCGCAGCATTTCGTTCAGGTCAGGCTTTTGCGTGGTAAAGCCGGCATCTATGCCAACGAATTTTTTCAGAAAAATCTGGACCAGCGCGGCTGATGTGCGCGAGGAAGCGTCCGTGGCTACACTGCGAATTTTTTCCAGCGGTACTTTGCTTACCAGCAGAATCGAGCGTACCTGGTTCTTGGAAGCAATGGCGACATCAGGAATGATGACCAGATCAGGAATTGCAGTGTAAGCCGCAACCGGAATAATTCCGATGTCGGCGGTCCCGGCCTTCAATTCATCAGCGCATTTTGAGGGAATGGTGTAGCCAAAATCGAAATGCAGTTTCAACTGCTCAGCGCTGTCGCCATTTTCGAAGTCCCACATCAAAGGAGCAGTATTGAGATAGCTGATGGCGGAGATTCGCAGGCGCGGCATGAATGTTTCATTGTAACAAGTGCTCTATTTGCGCTTGCCCATGAGCACCGCGAATGCTCCTCGGCGCCACAGAACCTCCACCGCAAACCCGCATCGTCGCATCAGCGCGAGTTCGGTTTCCATGGGCATGTAAACGTCCTCATGAGACCACGCAGCCAGGAGCCTGACAGCTTCTGATTTCATGTAAGACTTCAAGAGGTGCGCGGTCCATGCTTCGAACTGTTTTCCGGCCAGTTTCGAATCACCGGCCGGATGACAGTCCACGGTGATGAAGGTGCCACCGCGATGCAATGCTGCCCGGCTGCGAGCATACAGGCGCGCCTTGGCGTTTCGTGTGCGTACATGATGAAGGGCGAATGAAGCGACGATTGCATCACACTGCGGCAAAGGCGCGCGTAAAAAAGAATCGCAGACAAAAGTCGCGCGGCGGGCGAGTCGCTGCCGCGCAAGACTCATAATGTCAGCATCCACGTCGATGCCTACGATCCGGGCCTGCTTCGCTTTGCTGATGCAGCGCGCTGCCAGCGCGCCAGACCCGACGCCTAGATCGACAATCGTCCGCGCCTTTGGAGAAATCGCTCCTGCCGCGACATCCAGCATCTCTTCATAGTCAGGAATGAACGTGCGAATGCGCGCATCGTATTCCGAAAGCTTAATGCCGAGATGGCTGGCTACGCCCATTTTGCTATTCCTTTTGCATAAATTGTCAGTTAAGGCTTGGCTTAGCCGAAGGCAGCACTTGCCATGCAGCTATCAGTAATTGCTGGTGTACCGGATGACACAGTCCTGAGCGAACCACTTGAATCCTTCGCCCAAGACCTATCCCAGCGACTTCTCTCGCGAGTATCTCAAATGCATCGAAAAGGGGGGCTAGACTGATCTGAGGTGGCGTGTGCTCATATCCAATAGCTACCACGGCCTTACGCTCCGAGCCGGCAAGCTGCGTGAGCTTCATGCAGTCCCCGATCAGGCTAACATTGCCTTCGTACGGATGAAGTAGATTAACGGACCAGTTCTCTGCTTCTTTGCCATTATCGCCAAACGGCCGCGCAAGTTTAAATTCGAGCGCCCAATGGCCAGGGATGAGTAAGACGGGCGTTCTCTTTGTTTGAACTGTGCCTCGATATAAAGGCAGCCGATTGAGTGATTCAGCCACAATTCTCAAAAGCTGCGGTTCGCCGTAAGGACCGACACCTGGCCGAAACTTTTTGAAAGGTATTCGGCACTCATCTAATGAAACCAGCGAGTTTGCGACGTCGGCGACAACTTCCTGAAGTTCCACAGTTGTTGCAGTATAGCTCCGCCCAAGTTCATGCAGGCAACGGGTGGGTTTCTGAAATTACTATAATTCGCGCAGGTGACCATGAAATTCCTCGAATGGCTGGTGGGACCGGAAGCTCCGGGTGAAGGCAAGACAACTCACCTCCTGCCCCGCTGGATTGTCTTGCGCGCTCTGGGACTCATTTATTTTTCTGCCTTTTATTCCTATCTCTTCCAGATCAAAGGACTGATCGGCCCCCAGGGCATTCTGCCAGCCAGCGAGTTTCTCCCCAGAGTGAAAGACGCATTGGGCTCGGTGCAGGGCGTATGGTACGCCCCAACTCTGCTCTGGTTCGGGTCGAGCGATCGCGCGCTGATGATTGTCTGCTGGCTGGGCATTGCAGCCTCCATAGCAGTTGTCGTTAATCTCTGGCCGCGCATGTCGCTGTTCATCTCCTGGCTGTGTTTTCTCTCGTTCGTTGCCGCGGGGCAGGAGTTTTCTTCTTACCAGTCAGACGGGATGCTTCTGGAAGCAGGATTCATCTCGCTGTTTTTCGCGCCCCCGGGGTTGCGTCCCGGCTTGGGTGCGGCGCACGCGCCGTCGCGCTTCAGCCGCTTCCTGCTGCAATGGGAGTGGTTCCGGATTTACTTCGGCTCAGGCGTAGTCAAGCTGGCCAGCGGCGATTATTCCTGGCGCCACCTCACGGCCATGGACGATTACTACCAGAATGGCCCGCTGCCCACATGGGTTGGCTGGTATGTGCAGCAGCTTCCGCACAAGTTTCATGCTGCTACTGCGCTGCTCACGCTGATTGCGGAGCTGGGCATTGTATTCATGTTTTTTCTGCCCAGGCGCTGGCGGATCATCTGCTTCTTTATTCTTACGCCGTTTCAAATTGGCATCATTCTGACAGCAAATTACACCTTCCTGAATTACCTGGTGCTGGTGCTGGGATTCTTATTGCTGGACGACGGATTCCTGCGCTCGATCCTGCCACAAAAATGGAGGGAACCGGCAAGAGTGGGGGGTGGCAAAACGCCTCGGGGCCGCTGGCACCACTGGCTGCTGCCCACGCAGCGCGTGGGCGCTCTCGCTGCGTTGTGGTGGATCTTTTACGCGACCATCGTTCTGCTGCTCGCCGAGTTTCCCGGCGGCGGTTTTGCAGGTCGGACGGGCACCATCCTTTACGGTCCGGTACGCGCCCTGGAACCGTTCAGGATTGCCAACTCATACGGCCTGTTTGCTGTCATGACGCATGCACGCTATGAGATCGAGTTTCAGGGCTCCAACGACGGCGTCACGTGGGCTCCGTATCCCTTCCGTTACAAGCCGCAGGACCCAAATCGCGCTCCCGGCATTTATGCGCCGTATCAGCCGCGATTTGAATGGAACCTCTGGTTTGCCTCTCTGGGCTCTGGACGCGAAAACCCCTGGGTACTGGAAACAGAAATACGGCTCTTGACGGCTTCTCCGCCGGTGCTGGAATTGTTTGCGCGAAATCCGTTCCCGCATGGGCCGCCACAGAGAGTTCGCGCCGTGCTCTGGCAATACTGGTTCACCGATCTCGAAACCAAGCGCAAAACCGGAGCATGGTGGCGTCGCGAGTTGCTGGACCTCTATGCCCTGCCACTCGAGCGCACGCCCGAAGGCAAAATCGAAGAGTCTCCTGAAAGTCCCGAGCAAACTCGTTAGTCGCGAAGCGTGAGAGCCAAGAGCCAATAGCCAAAAGCCAAGAGCCGCCTTTGTTATAATCAAGTAAGCTTCAGAGCGGGAGTAACTCAGTGGTAGAGTGCGACCTTGCCAAGGTCGAAGTCGCGGGTTCAAATCCCGTCTCCCGCTCCAGATAAAAGCGCAAGTCCCGCTACCCCTCGCCGCAGCGAGGGTTTATGCTGTTAAGGGCTTTCGCCGGCTCCGCTTTCAAGAGGCGCGGTACCCAAGTGGTAAGGGAGAGGTCTGCAAAACCTTTATGCGTCGGTTCGATTCCGACCCGCGCCTCCAATTCCCTTCGAAAACAAGCTTGCTACGCAAAAAATCGCGACCGGAATTGCCAACGGGCTATTTTCCGGCCGCGATCTGAGATCTACATGCGATTATTTCGAGCAGCGCAGGTGGCCATCATCATTGATGATGTCGCTCTTGCACTTCTGAAAGTCATCGAGATGGGTTGAACGCGTTTCGCCGCTGTTGGTTGGGCAATCGGCTTTCAGATCGTCGCCCTCAATCCGGACATTCGTGCAACTTTGCGTATACGAGCCGCCAGGCCCACTCAGAAACCCGCCGACGGCGCCAGACGCAGCCACGCAGCGCAGGGCGCCATCCTCATTCATGACCTGCCCGTGGCATTTTCTATAGTCGTGGAGGCTGGTGTTCTGCCAGTCGCCATGGTTGTTCTTGCAGCGCGCCTCAAGCTCGTCGCCGTGGGTCTTGATGTTCTTGCAGTTCTGCGTGTAGGGCGTTCCCATCACGCCGACTGGACCGCGATAACCGCCTGCATATCCCGGTGCCACCGCGCCGTTTACGCAGCGCAGGCTGCCGTTGTCATTGGCAACATCACCACCGCATTTCTGGAAACCGTCCAGCTTGGTCTTGCGCCAGCTTCCGTCTGAGGCCTGGCACCGAGCCTCCAGATCATCTCCGTGAACGCGGATCTCCTGGCAGGTTTGCGTGTACGAGCCGCTGGGTACGCCAGCCTGCTGATAGCCGCCGGGATAGCCGACTGCAGGTCCACTGACCGTATTTCCGCAACGCAGCGCGCCATTGTCATTCATAATGTCGCCGCCGCAGTTCCGATAGTCGCGGAGTTGCGTTGCCTCCCACTTGCCATCCGAATCCTGGCAATTGGCGGAGAGCACCTCATCCTGCACTCCAATATTCTTGCAACTCTGCTGATATGACCCTGATGGAATCGATTGTGCCGCGCCGACTCCCTGGATCGCGATACACACCAACGCGATTGCCCAACTTACCATTAAACGACGCATCTTGGCCCTCTTTTCCTGATCTCTTAGTTCTGGATCAAAATGATTCTTTGGTATGTATTTAGATTCACGGCGATGCGCGAATGTTGTTATCAACATTTCGCGCCAGAGATTCTCATTTAAGCGGATTCCAGGAAAGTCTTAGCGCAATTTTAAATGCGTACAAGGTGTTACCACTAGGGGCTTCTCAAGTACCGGTGTATAACACTGCTCTATGAACTGGCAGGTAGAGTTCAAGCAGGCGTCACCGCGTCCCGTTGGAATTATCATCCTCTCTATATTTTTCTTCTTTGGCGCCCTCGCGTCCGGCCTTGCTGCGGTGATGTTAGTTGTGCCCGGCACTTCGATCGATTTACTTTGGCGTCTCAACCCGCATGCCCACGAAGGTTTTATCGCAATGGGGCGATGGTCCGTCTTGCTGATGTCAACCGTATGTGCGGCGTGCGTGTCCGCTGCGTGGGGCTTGTGGCGTTGCACGCTCTGGGGGTACTGGATGGCCACCACCATTTTGAGCGTCAACTTGCTCGCCGATACAATCAATTCCGTTTTGCTCCGGGATTGGCGAACGCTAATTGGGTTGCCGATAGCAGGCATCATGATCACGTACCTTGTGAGGAAGCGACGGATTTTTGGAGAACCCTGAAAGAAAGACTTGGCTTATGCTACTTTGTGCTAACGCTTTGGGAGTGCTGGAGTTGGCGCTTCTTGCACTTTGAGAATCAACTTGCGTGTTTCAATACGTCCAATGCGTTCGATTCCGACCCGCGCCTCCAAAAGTGTTTATTCGACGACGCGATATTCAGTGTCCCTGGAGCCGCATTGCGTCACAGATAGCAACTATTTCGGCGGCTGTTGTACACGCTTAAGTTCAGAGATTATTGCCCATCCAGCCTTGCCGGCTGAATCGCCATCCACAACCGTCACAAATGCTTTGGGCCATCTGGACTTCGTGTCGTATTGAGTTACCTCCAGCGACGCCGGACCCGTCACTCTGAAAACATAGTCATAGCTCAATGCTCTGCCCGCGTCGTAATTGTGGCCCATTTTTGCGGCATCCATGGCAAAATCCAGCCTCGCAGGATCAATGCAAACAAGTAACGATTCGCCCTCTGCTACCTGAACCCTGTTCCCCGCCGTCGCAGTTTTTGAGCCGCTTGTTTTACTCTCTCCTTTTGCGTTTGCGCCGGTCCCCGGCTCCTGGCTTTGAACGCCGGCACTCGTAGCGGACGTCACACGCGTCGCGCTACTATCTCCCTGTTTCGTGTCGGCTTGGACCGGAGCGTCGGCAAAGGAGTAGCTATTGAGGACCAAAGATATCTCGGGCTCATAATGCTTCAACGTTTCCTTGCTGTCCGCCGAGACAATCAGCATCTCTAACCGATGACCCAGGTTCGTTGCAAAACAGACGCGCACACTGTTATTGCCTGCGTCATCGGCGACGACCATCGCGCGTGTCAGAAATTCGTAGCCTGAGCCCTTGCGCACCGGCAACTCTGAATACTGGACCAGGTGCTCGTTGGCGGCCAGGCTCTTTTTGAGAATCGCATCGACCGCTTGCGGAAAGTCCACTCCCGGAGTGTCCTGGCCGGGCAGCAGGATGATGTTGAGATTCTTCTTCTCCGTGATATCCGGCGGAAGCATTAGCAGGAGCTTGTTCCTCTCGATGTGCGTCCAACCTGGTGGAATGGTGATGTGCGCGTCCCCAAAAGTAACGGTTGTGGCCGCCTCTGGTTGATGGAAAGCGGCTGGCCTGTACTTCATAAAGCCTGCGACGCTTATAAACAAAATAATGCTGAAGGCAATTTTCAATTTCATTGGCGGCCTCGGTGCCCGGCAAAGGTGGAAGGCTGGAAATCTCCGACGCTGTTGCCGTGGTACATCTTTAGGATTGAAGCGATGCGCCGCAATTGTGCAATCGATGGAATGAAATTTGCTGTGACCACGATCACGGTTGAACGTGATCTCGCCGAGTTGAGTGCGTCGGGTGCTTGCGCCCTCCCTCAGGACTCATACTTCCAAACTCCACCCACCATCGTCCGCTCCACTTTGATCTTCAGCAGCTCGGATGGATCAGTCTTGAACGGATCCTGAGCCAGCACAACCAGGTCAGCGAGTTGTGCCGCCTGAATTGAACCCTTCACATTTTCCTCGAATGATGCGTCAGTCCGGCATTGAGAAAACTCCGCATAGGGAACATGTGCTGCGTGCGCTCTTCTCCGTAGAAATGCATCACGTCGCCATGAAAGTAGACATAACAGGAAAATGGCGCCGGAATCACCCCGAGCGCGCGCATGCGCCGGATCAGCGTATCCGTAAGCAGCGTGCAGTGCTCAATGCGGAAGCGGGGATCCTTTCTGGGCGATTCCTTCTGGATTTGTTCGTAAACTCCGAGAATACGGTCGATTGCCAGGTCGCCATTGGCATGCGTTGTGGCTCGATGAAGCCGAAGAGCAGATGACCTGATCAGGCTATTCCTGTTTCCGGAAAAATTAGAGCTTTCTAATACAAAACAACGCTTGATAAGGGTATGGTCTGGGTGTGACGATGAATTTGTTTTGTAAAATTGAGTCATACAACCACTGAAGATTTTTCATATCGCCTCCGTTTTTGTTCGGAAAGCAGGAATTTTTCTAACCAAACCACTGCTCCGCGCGGTCTTCCACAAGGAGGTTCTTGCGCGCAGCTCTTGTCAAATGCCCGTTAGCGCTTTTTGCACCCGTCGTAGCGTCAGCGAATTCTTACAGATGCGTTTCCTGCACGAAAATCATGAAATGGTAGCCAGGGAGGTGGCTCCTTAGTACGAAAGTAATGTGGAAAGGCGTCTAAACTTGCCGATTGAAGGGTAAAATCGTTAGCGGCCTGTCCTGAGTGGCCGTTTGTCGATTCATCTGCGCAACTGTCCCTCCCTCCCCGAGCGCAGAATGGCTTGCCTGAGAGACGTGAGGCTTGCGCTTTTTAAATTTTTTCGGCGGAAGGACATAGATAATCTTGCATTAACTGCCGGAATAAGGTTTAATTGTGCCACTTTTTAGGCAAAGACACCCGAGGTCAGTAAAGCCCTGACTGCCGCGGGAATTTGAAATCAGCTCAGGTATATCTCTTTAGATAAGGTGGGAAATATGGACCCCAGCTTTAAAAGCACAAAACTGCTTGATCAAATTGGCTGGAAATTGCTGCACGAACTCCAGCTCAATGGAAGGCTTTCGTACGCGGAGCTTGGCCGCCGTGTCGGACTTACAACTCCGGCGGTGGTGGAACGAGTGCGGCGCATGGAGGAAGCCGGAATTATCCGCGGTTTTCACGCCGATGTTGACCCCATTAAACTGGGCATGCCGATCACTGCATTTATTCGCATGTCCGTGGTAGGCGACGTGTTCACCAAGATCGTGGCCGCGGTCAAAAACTCGCCGGAGGTGGTGGAATGCCATCGCGGAACCGGCGCCGACTCCTTCATCATGAAGGTCCACGTGCGCTCGGTTGAGCACCTTGAGTCATTGATCGACCGTCTGACGCCATTGGGAACCACGTCCACTTCGATCGTCTTGTCATCGCCGGTGGAGAAGCGCGCGATCATGAGAGCGGACGAAGCTTCGCCCGCGCTGGCCGCAGTGCCGCGCCGGAAACACGCGACGTCGTAGCGGTTATTTCAACTTTGCTCGTTCGTATTGCACCGGCCACTTGATCTCGTGGCCGAGTGCATGCGCGGCCAGCAGCGGCCAGTATGGTTCCCGCAGGAACTGGCGGGCAAGCATCACCACGTCAGCGTGACCGGTACGAATGATCTGGTCGGCTTGCTTCGGCTCGGTAATCATTCCCACAGCAATAGTCGGCATGCCGGCTTCATTGCGGATCCGTTGCGCAAAGGGCACCTGATATCCAGGGCCGAGCGGTATCCTTACCCCGGGAATAATTCCACCCGACGAGCAATCCACAGCATCCACTCCCAACTGCTTGAGCATCTGAGCGAGGGCCACGGCATCCTCAATAGTCCAACCACCGTCTGCCCAATCTGTGCAGGAAAGCCGGACGGATAACGGATAACGCTCAGGCCATACGTTGCGGATGGCAGTCACCACTTCGCGCACGATGCGTGTGCGATTCTCAAACGTGCCGCCGTATTCGTCGTTGCGGTGATTGCTTAATGGCGAAAGGAAGCTATGCAGCAGATATCCATGGGCTGAGTGGATTTCCAGCAGCCGTGCTCCGGCAGCTTCGGCGCGCCGTGCTGCATTGGCGAAAGCCCCCACAGCCTGCCTGATTTCATCAGCAGTCATCGCCTTCGGTGTTTGATAGCTTTCCGCAAACGGAATCGAACTGGGAGCAAAAATGGGCGTCCAGCCTTCCTCGGAAGTCGCTAGTGGACGGCTTCCTGTCCACGGCTCGCTGGTGCTGGCCTTTCTTCCCGCGTGGGCAATTTGGATTCCCGGAACCGCGCCCTGCCGGGCAACAAAATCAAAGGCGCGTTTCAACGGCGCTACATGCGCATCGCTCCAGATCCCCAGGTCGCGTGGGCTGATTCGCGCTTCAGGAGTGACGGCCGTCGCCTCGGCCATGACCATAGCTGCGCGCCCGACAGCGCGGCTGCCCAGGTGAACCAGGTGCCATTCGGTGGCGAAGCCATCCTGGCACGAGTACTGGCACATGGGCGACACAAAAATGCGATTCGAAAACTCCACATCGCGCAAACGCAGCGGTTCAAATAAATGAGCCATAAAGACAGGTTACAGGTTAGGGGGTTACAGGTCGCAGATTAGTAACACGATACGGAAATAGTTGAATTTGTCTCAAAAATGTTCCACAGTATGCGCATGCCGGAACCCCCATCCAAACCTCAGCCGTCCGGTCAGGATGATTGGGGAACCACCACGCGTCAAGGATACGAAGACCGCCCATTCTATCAGCCACCAAAACAAGCTCCACCAAAGAGAAAGGGCAGCCGCGTGTTGCGCACCATCGGGGGACTGCTGGTGGTCGCCGGAATCTTCTGGGCAACGTATGTGGCCACGTCCACCGGCGGCTGGAGAGACTTGCTGAGGCCCGGCTTTCCTTCACGTCCGGTACTGGTGCTTGCCTTGGGATTGCTGGTTTTGTTGCTGGAAAAACTGTTTCGATAGCAGGTTACGCGGCGTTCCCAGCTTGCGCTCCAGCCACAAAAAATCTTGTGCGCCTTGTCACCTTCCTTCAAGTCCAATACTATTTCAACATCGAGTTCACGTTGTCTTGATTACTACTTTGCGCTATCTATTGTGTTGTGCCCTGGCTCTCCTCCTGGTGGGTTGCGGAAAGCAGGCGACCAATGCCTCTGCTGCCAGCGGGCCACAGGCATTTCCTGTTAAGTTCATAACGGCGCAGGCGCACGTTGTTCCCGAATACACTGACTACCTTTCCACCTTAAAGTCCCGCAATGCCTCCGCACTCCAGCCCCAGGTGGAAGGCGAGGTGACGAGGATTTTTGTTCGTTCAGGCGAGCAGGTCAGCGTCGGCGCACCGATCCTCGAAATCGATCCTAAAAAGCAGGAAGCCACCGTCAGCACGCAGGAAGCCACCTACAAATCCAAACTTGCGACCCTGGAATATAACCACGTTGACCTGGATCGGAAAACTAAACTCTACGCCGCCGGGGTAATCAGCAAGTCTGAGCTGGATACTGCGCAGACTGCCTACAATGCCGCGAAAGCTGACGCGGAATCCCTGGCCGCCAGTATTCGCGAGCAGAAAGAGCAGCTCCGCTATTACACCGTAAAAGCCCCAATGGCTGGGATAGTAGGCGATATACCCGTGCGCGTGGGTGATCGAGTCAGCACTACAACTCTGCTTACTACGCTGGATCGCGGCGGCGACATTGAAGCCTATACTTACGTGCCGGCAGAAAAAGCGAACGCGGTGCGCATGAACATGCCGGTCGAAATCACGGACGATGCCGGCAAGCCACTCCTTCGCACAACGGTATTCTTTATTTCTCCGCAAGTCGACACCGCTACCCAGACACTGTTGCTGAAATCCAAAGTCCCGAACGCCGGCCACAAATTCCGCAACGACCAGACCGTTCATGCGCGCCTGATCTGGTCCGAACGCAAAGCGCCCATGATTCCCGTTACAGCGGTATCGCGCTTGAGCGGTAAAATGTTTGCTTTCGTTGCAGAAACCCAGGGACAACAGGCAGTGGCGCGCCAGCGAGTGATCCAGGTCGGCGATGTGGTTGGCAATGATTATGTTGTGCTGGATGGCATTCAGCCAGGCGACAAAGTCATTACTACCGGAGTGCAGATGCTGGTGGACGGCATGCCCGTAATTCCGGAATCCTAGAATTACTAAGAGAATTTCTTAAACTAAGGAGCGATCATGGCAAAGAAGTCAAAAGCTACACACCACGATGCTGATTTGATCCTGAAGCTTTATGATTTGCGTCGTGAGGCAACAATGCGGAAAGCGCGGGATTTCATGGCCGCGCAGTTCTGGCCGCAGAGCTTCGGCGAATTCAAGGCAGTGGCGGTTTCATTCGGCACCGAACAGAATGCCTGGTTTCGCCAGGTATGGACCTACTGGGACATGGCTTGCGCCATGGTGCTGGCCGGCGCGATTGACGAAGACCTGTTCTTCCAAACCAACGGCGAGCCTTATTTTTTCTATGCCAAGTTCAAGCCATTCATCGAGCCATTGAGAAAAGAAATCAATAATCCGGATTTCATGGCGAATTCGGAGAAGCTCGTCACCGGGAGCGCGCAAGGCAGAGAGCGTGTGAAGCAATTAGAAGCGAGAATCCAGGGACGTATGGCCCAGATGGCTGCGGCGAAATCTGCCGCCCAGGCAAAGTGAAAAAAGTTTACAAAAAGTTTGCGCCACCGCGTTCTCTGTTCAGTTAGTTTTCTGAACAACTTTCTGTTTATTGCGTTATAAAAGCAGGTCCAAAGCAAGGGCAACACTTTTCGGCGGAGGCCGAAACAGGAGGGTTTGATTGAAGATTCATGCTCTGGCTGTGCTCGTGGTCTTGATGATCACGATCATCGGGTGCGGCGGCAGTTCGAACCACTTTGTCTATGTAGTTGGCCGTGGCGCCAATTCCGTATTCGGGTTCCAGCAAAATTCATCCGGGGCCCTGTCGGCGTTGTCGTCAGCCGCCAGCACTGATTCGATCCCGGTCTCGATCATTGTTCATCCGTCGGGAAAGTTTGTATATGTGGCGAATTTTGCCGGAAACAATGTCACTCTTTTCGCTACCAGCAACAAGGGCACTCTTACGGTGCCCAAGGATTCCACTACCAACAACCCTATTGGCCCATTTAACGCAGGGACCAACCCAATCTCTCTGGGCGCAACCTCGGATGGTAAGTTCCTCTACGTTTTGAATCAGGGATCAAGCAACATCTCGGTATTTTCTGTCGACTCCAGCACCGGGAACTTGACAGCCATCAGCGGCTCGCCTTTTCCGACAGTGGCGGCTCCGCAGTCCATGGCCGTAGCAGCCAATTCGAAGTTTCTCTATGTCGCGAACCCGGGGAGCAGCAACATTTCGGGATTTTCCATCAACTCAAGCGGCGCGTTGTCGCCGATTTCCGGTTCGCCGTTTACCGCGGGAACGGCTCCTGCCTTTGTAGCAATCGATCCGCAATCCAAGTTTCTTTACGTCGCCGATCCACCCAAGAATGCAATCCTGGGTTTTACTGTTGACCCAAACAGTGGCGCGCCTTCAGCGATGAGCGGCTCGCCGTTTCCTGCAGGAACTAACCCCGCAGCCATTGCTATTGATTCAAAAAGCGCAATTCTTGTGGCCGCCAACCAGGGCTCCAACAATATCTCGGCCTATTCGATTGGTGGTTCGGGCACTCTCACCGCGGCCAGCGGTTCGCCGTTTGCGGCAGGCTCGGCGCCAGTTTTTGTCGCAATCGACTCAACCAACAACTTTGTTTATGCCGCTGACAGCGGTTCCAATGATATTTCTGCGTTTTCGCTTTCCGGAGGCAAATTGAGCAGCATCAGTGGTTCCCCTTTTAATCTGGCAACTTCACCAACCTGGATAACGAGTCAATGACGATGCGCGGACCAAGCCATTTTTATAAAAAAAGCGCTCGAGCCATGCAATTGCTCATGGCCGGGGCTGTATTGCTGATCTTCCTCTGTGCCGCCGGGTGTGGCAGCAGCGGCGTCAACATTACCACTACGACGCCTTTGTCTACCAATCTCTTTATCTACATTGTCGGCCAGGACTCCCAAACTATCTTCCAGTTCAAACAGGACTCGACAAACACCATCACTACACTGACGGGCTCGTCGGCATCCACAACGTTGCGTCCGGCAGCCATACTGGTGCATCCATCAAAGAACTTTGTGTATGTGGCGAACTTTGGCAGTAACAACGTCACAAAATACAGCAGGGACCAAACCAGTGGTTTGCTTACGCCGCTGGGATCCGTTCCGCCAACATCAGTGGGAACCGGACCTATCGCGCTGGCAACCGACTCGAAAGGGCAGTTCCTGTATGTACTGAATCAGGGCTCGGGATCGATTTCCGCGTTCAGTGTAGACACCAATCGGGGATTGCTGACGGAGCTCGCGGGATCGCCTTTCGCAACTCAACCGAACCCGACAGCGCTTGCCGTTTCCCAAAGCTCGAATTTGCTTTATGTCGCGAATGGCACATTGCATTCTGTTTCTGCCTTTTCCATTGGATCGGACGGGACTCTATCGGCGGTGACCGGTTCTCCGTTCGATACGGGCGCAGGAACGAATATTTCGTGGGTCGCTGTCGACCCCAAAGGGCGCTTTGTTTATGCGGCGGATTTCGCCAACAGCAACATCGTGGGTTTTTCCATTCAATCCGGCGGAGCGCTCTCGCCGTTGAGCGGGTCGCCATTTCCGGCCGGCGGAATTCAGCCAGCCGGGCTCAGCATAGATTCAACCGGCACTTTCCTCTACGTGGCCAACCAGGGTTCCAACTCAGTCTCCGGTCTTACCATTTCCAGCGCAGGGGCGCTCACCGCGATTGCGGGATCACCATTTCCCAGCGGTGGGGCGCAGACTACCTTTGTGACCGTCGACGCGACAAATAAGTTTGTTTATGACACCAATCTGAGCTCTCAGAACATTGGCGCGTCTTCCATCAACTCAACCACGGGAGCACTCACGCAACTATCCGGCTCTCCATTCCCTGTTACGGTAAGACCCTCCTGGATCGCAGCGTCAAATTAGCTGCACGAAAAAGAGGGCTGCAAACGAAATTGCAGCCCGCGATTTTCACAGATTGGCGCTGAACGAGTCTACCTCTTGTCGCTATCGCCGGAGTGGTGTTTGTGGCTTACTTTGGCATCGGCGCTGCTGCTGGAACTCACGTCCGCTTTCGCCTGACCGGACCTCCCGTTGTGTTGGGCGGTTGAATTCGCACTCGTGTTGCTGCTCGAATCCACCTGAGCGGAACCGCCTCCAACGTTGACGCCAGCATTGCTGTTGGCGTCCAAACCAATGCTGGCGCCGGAAGACTTGGTGCTCCCGCTGGATTGGGTGCTGGAGCTCGTGCTCTGCCGTCCAACCTGTCCGGCAGCCTGCGCGGTCGATTGCACTTCCGATTCCAGGCTGCTCGACGCCTGCTTATCGTCATGCTTTGCAGCCGAGGTTTTTTCGGTCTTCTTTTTGTCGGCTTTCGCGGTTGCCTGCGTGGTTGAATTGGCGCTGCTGTTGATGCCGTTCTGCACGTTGCTGCCGATCTGCGTGCTTGAATTCAATCCTCCCAGCAGCCCGCCATTCTGCCCGCCAAGGCTGCCGGCGGCGCTGGTCGTGTTCTTCAGCGTTCCACCGAGCAGTTGCGCGTTGGCGGCAACTGCCATGCAAAGAAGAAAAACAAAACTGCAAATCACAATCTTGCTATATCTCATGTCCTGATCTCCTTAACCTTCTTGACTACTGCGCGGAATGTATTGCAACAGCCGTGCCATTCAGGGCTGT
The DNA here is from genome assembly GCA_036518395.1 of Candidatus Angelobacter sp. Lineage (GTDB taxonomy): Bacteria > Acidobacteriota > Terriglobia > Terriglobales > Acidobacteriaceae > Angelobacter. The sequence continues at coordinate 27,489 of DATDNH010000294.1, forward strand.
GCGTGTAAGCTGCTGAAAAGAGCAGAGTTTCTGGAACGGGTGGCACTTTAGTGCTACGGAAGAAATTTCCTGCCGGAAGGCAATTGCTGCGCACTGTTCCCGCAGCCATTAAGAAACGTAAATTTCAGTTAATCCGAAGAACCACGAGACGAAGTGGAATTACCACTTTGGGTTTTTTGATCCGATGACCCGCCGGTCCGATCAGTTGAAGAGCCAAAACCTCTGGGGCGCTGAGTAGCTGCTCCGACGCTCCCGGCTTCGTCCATAAATGCTACCGACTGTACCCCGGCAACTTCAAAGCGCTTGCGGCAGCGCAGGTTCTTGCAGACGACGAGATCATCCCGGCGCAGCATATACGAGCGGGCCTTGGCAAACTTGGCCCGGTCGCGCTCGTCTGCCCGCGGCGGAAGCTGCCGCCGCTTGGTGCGCACCAGCCACGAAAGCTCGTAGTCGTTCGACTGCCGGCAATGCGGACAGGTGAGGGTGTGGGGCTTTTTGGCTTCTTTCTCGTCAAAGAAATCGCGCTCATCCATAACATTATTTAACCACGAAGGACACAAAGGTTCACGGAGAAGAAATACTTAGTAGCAACCTGGGGCGTTTTGTTTTCTCCGGCATGCTATAACTTACGTGACTCGAGAAGATTTCCTTTGCATTCCTTCGTAGTTAAGCGCTTGCCGAAGAGAAAGAAAATTCGCAAGTTTACGGCGACCTCCGCCCTCAAATCGGCGGCGCGTGATGTGCTTGGATCCCCGCCGCCTGTGCGCCGACAGGAGAACAAAAAACAGATAAAAAAAGAAAAATACAAGCCCACACTGAGCAAGTTGCTTTCTGACTCCGAGTGAGATTCACCGATGCCCCGATATCCCGATGCCTTGATTCACCACTCCGCGGGAATCTTGTAAGTCAATTGTTCACCAGGCATTTTGTGGATTAATAAAGTTAGATCATGACTCATCAGCAACTCGTCCGACTCGCCGAACAGTGGTTACGCAGGCGTTATCGCTGCGGCATCGTCCTTTCCGAGCAGTCTTGCGCCAGCGGAGAGACGCCGGACGTGATTGGATGGAAGGGCTCCTGCCGTTCGGTTGTGGTCGAATGTAAAATTTCCCGCCCTGATTTCTTCGCCGACCAGGAAAAGCCATTTCGCAAACAGCCAGAGACCGGCATGGGCTGCGAGCGCTTCTATCTTGTTCCTCGCGGGTTGATCAAACCGGAAGAACTGCCGCGCGGCTGGGGACTGCTTGAATGCACGGGCCGGGAAATCAGCCTCGCAGTCAAACCCCGGCGGCAGAGCCAGCGGACCGAGGTTGGCTTCAAATGGGAGATGAACCTGCTGCTGGTCAGCCTGCGGCGCGTGGAAGTCCGCATCGAGCCACAGACCATCACTGACTTCCTCAAATGGAAAAACCGCCTGGCCGAATATAACGGAGGCAAACTGCCCGATGGCATTGTTGCTCCGGAAGCCGAGGCCAATCGCCACTTGCAACTGAGAGACAGCGTGCCTGCCAGTGCGGCCCCCTCTTCCTGAGCTCCCGTTTACTGGCACCCACCGGTGCGCGTATCCTGCGCGGCCAGGATTTGCCAGACTCCTTTTCGCTTCAGCCAGGTATCGGTCCAGACCAGAGTTCGAGTGTACTCCTTGCCATCGCTTGATTTTCTGACCGAGCTTTCGCTGCCGTAAATGATTGCTATGTTGTCCCCGAAGAAATGAACTTTGGCATCAATCAGCCGGCAATCGCGCGCTTCAATTTTGGTTGACTTGTTATCCTCAATTTCCTCAGCTTTGCTGTAGCGCTTGCCATCAGGAGCGGTCCCCTGAAAGTCATCGGCCAGAATAGTCTCGGCAATAAGATTGTGTGTGCATGCAGCTTCCGCCCATTCGCGTTCCCTGGCGATCAGTGATTGTGCGAGCGCATCGTTGCCGGGCTGCTTGTTCTGTTCTGCATAAGCTCCAAAAATAAATGCTGGTATTACCCCGATTGACACAGCAAGGAACATACCAAGCTTTTTCATCGTGTTGCCTCCTGTTATTTTTACGGGAAACAATAGCACATCAAAAAATCCTGCTAACCACCTCGCGTATCAGTAGTCTATCTACCAGTAAGTGGTAGACTAACTACCAGAGACGATGAGGCCCAAATACTCATCCCAACAACGAATTGAACTGGTCTACGGAACGCTGGACATGCTGGTCCTCCGCACCTTGCGCTGGGGCCCGGCCCACGGGCACGGCATCGCCAAGGCCATCGAGCGCATGTCTGATGAAACCCTCAAAGTCGAGCATGGGTCCTTGTATCCCGCGCTGCAGCGACTCCAGCAGGAAGGCTGGATCAAAGCTGAATGGGGAGTTTCCAGGACCAATCGCCGCGCCAAGTATTACCGGCTGACGGCGGCAGGACGCCGCCAGCTCACAGCGGAAACGTCGCGCTGGGAGCGCTTTGTCCGCGCCATTGCCGGAGTGCTGCGCCCTGTCCGGCCTGAGGAGATGCCATGAGTTGGAGAAGGCAGATTTCGAAGCTCCGCAACGTCTTTCGGCGGCAAACGCCGGCTGACCTCAACGAAGAGATGCGTGCTCACGTGGAACTGGAGGAGCAGGAAAACCTGGAAGCCGGCATGTCGCCGGACGAAGCCCACTATGCGGCTTTGCAGCGCTTTGGCAACGTAACTCTGGCGGCTGAGAAGAGCAGGGAAACATGGCGCTGGAGTGTGGTCGAGTCCACATTGCAGGATCTGCGCTATGCGTTGCGGCAGATTCGGCGCAGTCCTGCGTTTACGGTTTCTGCCGTGCTCACGCTCGCCCTGGGCATTGGCGCGAATACAGCGATTTTCAGCGTAGTCAATGCCGTGGTTTTGCGCCCGCTTCCGTATCCCCAACCGGACAGGATTGTCGCAGCTTTCATCATCAATTCTCAGGATCCTGAGTTCCACAGCACTGACGGTGTGGCGGATTTTCAGGCTGCGCACGATCACCAAAGAACGTTCTCCTCGTTTGCAGCAATGGGAGGCGGCAATTCCACTTTCACATGGACTGGCGACAAGGAGCCGGTTCAGCTGCACGGGACTGCAGTAACGGCGGAGTTTTTCTCCGTGCTGGGAGTGAACCCGGTTCTTGGCCGAAACTTCGCGCCCGGAGAGGATGCTCCTGGCCGTGAACACGAAGTCATACTGAGCTATGCGTTCTGGCAGCAACACTTCAACTCCGACCAGCGCGTCATTGGCCGCGCGATCACGCTCAATGGCGCCAGCCGCACCATTGTTGGAGTCATGCCCGCGGGTCTGCGCGTTCGTGATAAGGATGAGCTCTGGCCATTGTTACAGTTTCCTGTCGCCGAAAGCCGCCCGCCCTACTGGCTTCTCGCGATTGGACGGCTCAAGGACGGTGTGACTGAAGCGCAGGCGCAAGCTGATCTCTCAACCATCGCCGCAGACGTGCACCGCCGATTTCCTAATAGCGACTATACAGCCGCATGGGTCGAGCCAGTGAAGAACGTGATCGTCGGCCAGGCTCGAAGCCCTCTGCTGTTGCTGCTTGGCGCTGTGGTCCTGGTGTTGTTGATTGCCATTGTCAATGTGGCCAATCTTGAAATCGCGCAATCCAGCGCGCGGGATCGCGAGATGAGCATTCGCTCGGCGCTCGGCGCGGGGCGCGGGCGCATTGCCCGGCTGGTTCTTACAGAGAGCATCCTGCTGGCGGGCGTCGGTGGTGCGCTCGGGCTCATTCTCGCTTACGGCGGGGTGAGCATGTTGCGCGCGCTCGCGCCAGCCGGATTGCCTCGGCTCAATGAAATCAGCGTGGATGGCCAGGTGCTCGCATTTACAGCCGCATTGAGTCTGCTGTCCGGCGTGCTGTTCGGACTCGCGCCCCTGGTGCATGGCTTTGGCCGGCGTCCCAAAGAAGCCGAGGCACTTCGCAGTGGAAGGCAGAATCTCAGCGAGCAGCGGGACCGGGGTAAATTGCGCAATACGCTGATTGTCCTGGAGGTCTCATTGTCTCTCGTGCTGCTGATCGGTGCGGGCCTGCTGCTGCGAAGTTTCGAACGCCTGACCAATACGAGCCCAGGGTTCAATTCGCAGGCACTGGTCTCAGGGCTGATTGCGTTGCCCGAAATGCGTTACCCCAAAGAACAGAACATCGTCGCGTTCTATGATCGACTGCTGGAGCGTGTGCAGCAGCTTCCCGGCGTCACTTCAGCGGGCCTGACTCTCAGCCTGCCGCCCAACCTCCTGAACCTTACCAATCCCTTCTGGGTACCGGGACAACCGACCACACCCGGGATGAACCCGCCACTTGCCGTTGAGACCACTGTAAGCCTCGATTACTTTCGGACGCTGGGCGTTCCTTTGCTGCGCGGACGATTCTTTTCCGACTCCGATCGAGGCCGCAAGGATGGAATTCTGATCATCAATAACACGTTAGCGCAACGCTACTTCCCGGGCCAGGATCCTGTCGGCCTGCGAATGAAGACAGGTAGCTACAGTCCTGACGCACCATGGGAAACCATCGTGGGCGTGGTCAGTGATGTCAAATATTCCGGCCTCGAGTCCGCTCCGGAACCAACTTTGTACGTTCCGTATTTCCAGGAAGGCTGGACGGATTTCTCGCGCGAAATGTTTCTTGTGGTGCGTAGCAGCGGCGATGCTAAGGCCGTTGAATCGAGCCTGGGCAACGCTGTCCGGGAACTTGATCGCAATATGCCTCTGGCTGACGTACACACAATGGACGAGCTGCTCTCCAGCTCTGTGGCCCAACCTCGCTTCCGCACCCTGTTGCTTGCGATCTTTGCCGGCATGGCTCTGGTGCTGGCAGCAGTCGGAATCTTCGGCGTTATGGCTTATGTGGTGAGCCGACGCACACAGGAGATCGGTGTGCGCATGGCGCTGGGGGCCTCTCGCGCTAACGTGCTGGGAATGGTGTTGAATGAAGGGTTGCGCGTCGTGCTGATCGGAGTCGGCGTTGGAGTGGTGGCGGCGTTTGCGCTGACTCGCTTGATCAAGAGCTGGCTGTTTGCCGTGCAACCTGCCGATCCGGCTACATTCATTGCCGTTGCGATCACGGTTATCGCGGTAGCGGCATTGGCCTGCTATGTCCCAGCCCGCCGCGCAACAAAGGTGGACCCTATGATTGCCTTGAGATACGAGTAGGAACCTTCTCAAATCATTTACCGCCCGTTGAGGGCGGAGCGAGTAAGTTTCTTTGCCCTGCGCAATTGAATGAGCAAAAAGCCAGTCCTATTTCGGTTTTCCTTCAGGTTTTCCGCTTTCGCTCAGGATGGCTTTTAAACGGTCCTCGTAGTTCGTCTCCTTCATCACATCCCGCATGTGCTGCTGCATCATGGGCAGGACCTTAGGAAAGATTTCCTGAAGGAGTGTTGGCTGCTCGTTCACAAATTTCTGTCCGGCAGCCGAGGAGTAAAAGGCAATAATCTGGTCTACGTCTGATTTGGTGAAATGACGCTGGTACGCGGACACCATCATGTCGAGATAGTTGTCAATGAATTGGGGTGACATTATTTTGGCGAAGAGCTCGGCCTGGAGTGTAGACATCTCATCTTTCTGCTTCTCTGATAGTTCACCGGGGAATGGCATCATCTCCTTGCTGCTCGCGATGGACGTTATCATACTTTGCATCTGTTTCTGAATTCCAATGACTTCAAACAGCTTTTTTAGCTGCTCCTTACTCGCAGCATCCGCCGGTAAAGGCGCGGTATTAGAAGCTTGTGGTTGCTGTGCCGGTTGACCAGGTAGGGGAAACATAACAACAGCGGCAACGAACAGTACTGCGATTTGCTTTTTCATATAGATCCCCTTCAGCAGATCATCATAGCCAAAAGCTGGCGGAAGCGTGTGAGAGTCGAACTCACCAGAGCCAGCGAAGCTAACTCTCGCCGGTTTTGAAGACCGGAAGGGTCACCGGACCCCATGCGCTTCCGCTTTTCTTCCATATTACAAGAACAGCTCTTAGCTCTTAGCTTTTGGCGTTTAGCTGTTAGCTCACGGCTGCATTTTGCAATCGTTGAAGGAGTTAGCTTCCGATTGAGCGAGGCAAGCAACGAGAACCGGTTTGCCTTCGGCAAAGAGACCGTAGCATGCTACGTCTCTGGCTTGGGAATTTTCTCCCTCCCGCCGGGTGCGCAACCCTCAGCCGAGGGTAATGCGCAGAATGTCGTGCTTCACTTCCACTTTGCGCCTGGGGACTTTCAGTTCAATACGCCACTTGAGTTCTTCCACCGTCGGCGCGCCGTTCTGGCCGTTCAGTCCGCGCGCATCGTCCATCAGAATTACATGCGTTTTCAATTGATGATCCAGGATGGCCTCAAGCTCGGTTGTTAGCCTGTCTTTGTCGCCTTGCACTCCCGCCCAGCCATAGTAACCGGCATCCAGCCAGAAGAGTGCAGGATCGCTGATTTCTTTCAACAGTTCGGGAAGAATTTTCTGGCTGTCGCCTTCGAGAATTCTGATTTCCGGCCAGCGCGCGAATTTCTTTTTGGCCCGTTGGGCCAGCTCATGATCGTACTCAATGGAATAAATCCGGGGAAATAAATTCTTCACGGCTGCAACCATCTCGCCGTAGTAGGTTCCCGTTTCCACAAAAAGAGCTGCACCGTACTTCTCCGCATACTCCTTCACGGTCCGCTGCTTGACGAGGTGAGGTGTACGCTCGGGCTCGCCTCGCAGCTTCCAATACCAGTAGTCGGGATAGTGTCCCAGAGTTTTGTAGACGCCGTACAAAGGCGTCTTCTTTAGCAGTTTCCGAAAAGCCTTCAAATGCGCGCCACTTCGTAAAGGTACTCGACGTAAGACCGCGTTGCGCCGTCTATGCCCTGCACTTTGGGGTTGCTGGACTCGATCACATAATACTCATCCGGCGCATGCGCGCCGCTTCCATGGCCCAGACCAAAATGTCCTGCGGGAAGCCGCAGCGGATCACCGGTAAAGACGTATCCCGGCCAGGACCCTGCCAGCCGGGGCAGCATCACCGGATCAATGCCCGCGCGGCGATAAACCGCAACTTCTGCGCGAATCAGCGAAGCATCCGCCGGAGTCGTGGTTGGATCGTATCCACCCGTCATGTTGACTTCAATGTCGCCGAATCCGTGTTTCGCCAGGTGCGCTTTGAGCGCGGCCAGCGCGCCGGCTGCCGTCATGTCCGGCACCAGCCTCAAGTCCAGCTTGGCGACGGCTTTGTGCGGAAGAATGGTCTTGCCTCCGGGACCGGTGTAGCCGCCGACAAGGCCTTCAATATTGACCGTGGGTTTCGAGGTCAGAAGCTCGAGCGATTCGCGCCAGCCAACGTCATGGATCCAATGCTGCACACCGAGTTGTTTCTTCGTGACCTCTTCACTCAGACGGCCAGCGGCTTCGGCAATCATCTTCTTGTCGGCGTCAGAAAGCGGACGCGCCTTGTCCGCGTAGCCTTCAATTGCCGGCGTGTTGCCGTCGGCCGAAACCAGAGTCGCGAGCGCCTGCACCAGGTGCCACGCTGGACTATCCACCCGGGCCTTGTTGCTGGAGTGAATGTCGAGTTTAGGTCCGCGCCCCCAATGCTCGCCGGTGGAGACGAGTTCCGCCTCGATCACCCCTTTTGCGCCCAGAGTGATCGTTACCTGGCCGTCAAGGCCCTGCGAGGGAAAAGGCATGAACACGCCTTCGCACTTCTTCATGGCAGCAAGCACGTCCGGCCGGTGAACAACTTGAGGAAAATGTGGCGAGCCGATCTCCTCTTCGCCTTCGGCGACAAAAACAAAATTGACTGGAGGCTTCCGCCCAGCGCCACGAAGCGCATGGAGTGCCGCGAGAAAAGTCGCTTCCGGACCTTTCTGGTTCACGGCACCGCGGCCTACGACGATTTTACCCAGACCGGGTTTATCCACCAGCGCTGCATCAAACGGCGGCGACGACCACTCACTGGGGTCTACCTGCTTCACGTCGTACATGTAATAAAGGCCAAGCGTGCGCGGAGCGCCCGCATCCAGGGTGGCGAATACGCCGGGATGGCCGTCTGTGGGGACCTTGGTGACCTGATCGAAACCGGCGTCCTTGAGCATACTCACCATCAGGTCGCAGCCTTCGCTCATGCCGCGATTTTCGGCGGCGATGGACGGCTGGCGAATCCAGTGTTGCAGCCGCTGCACGGCTTCGTCGTGACGCTTTTCGATTTGTGACCATACAGGGCCGAAGTCCGGATCAGCAGCAGGAGTCAAACGCGGCCAGGCAAGCGCTGCCGCCCCGGCCGCTGCGGTAGTAAGAAAGTCTCTGCGGTTCATCGCACCAGAGCATAAAGTAAATTCAGTTTCGCTGTCCAGAAGAGAAGACCTTCAACACGGAGGAACAGAGTTAAGGGAGGAAAGCCAGAGGAAATCTAATTGTTGAACCGCAGCCGCCGGCGTCCCCAGCACGCGCGCGGTTTTTGCGTCTGTGGAGCGCGGCCGCCTCGCCTGCGTCTTGGTTGCTACGTAGTCGGTTTCCGAACAATCGACGCTCAAAAAACACAAATCCGCGTAATTTTCTATGCTGTGTACCCTATACCCTGTTCCCGGTTCCCTGTAACCTATTAACGTCATGTCAGCGCAAAAGCGTCGGCTGAAATTCCTGACCCTGGATGTCTTCACCTCCACGCCGCTGGAAGGCAACCAGCTTGCCGTCTTCACCAACGCCAAAGGACTCAGCGACGCTGACATGCAGTTGCTGGCACGGGAAATGAATCTGTCGGAGACCACTTTCATGCTGCGCCGTGATTCGGCCACGGAGCGCGATCGTGGTGTGCGCGTGCGCATTTTCACGGTCGACGAGGAGTTGCCGTTCGCGGGCCATCCCACGCTTGGCACTGCGACTGTGCTGCACGACGAGAGTCCGGGAGCGCAAACCATCTATCTGGACCTGAATGTGGGCAAAATTCCCGTGGAGTTTACCCGGCGTGACGGACTTCCCTTCGGGCAGATGACACAGCGTGATCCGGAGTTTGGCCAGCGGCACTCGCGCGAAGACGTGGCGCGCGCCACCGGGCTTTCCCTCAGCGACATCAGCGAGGACGCGCCGATTCAGACCGTGAGCACGGGGAATGCGTTTGCCATTGTGCCGCTGGCGTCGTTGGCTGCTCTCCAGAACCTGGCGCCGTCATGGGCGCAGATGCACGCGTATCTGCAGAAAACTGACGCCAAATTTTTTTATTTTGTCTCGCGCCAAGCCGTGGAGCCGGACGCCAAAATGCAGGCGCGCATGATTTTCTATCGCGGAGAAGACCCGGCCACCGGCTCCGCGGCCGGACCTCTTGCCGCATGGGCGGTGCAATACGGCTTAATTGCTCCCGACGAGCAGGTGCTGCTATTGCAGGGCGTTGAAATCAAGCGCAAGAGCCGGATTTATGTCGCGGGCGGAAAGGAAGATAACAAAGTAGTAAACATTCGCGTGAGCGGACATGCTGTGGAGGTAGCGCGCGGAGAGTTGCTCTTCTAAGAGGAGGTGTTTGCAACACAGATTTTCTGCGAGTTTTTTGGCTTTATTGCCGTAGTGCACAATTTCTGTTGTAAGTAATTTCGCTATTGGCTTTCATGGTACTTTACAAGTTTTTTTTCTCAGCCTAAGATTCGCTAGCTTTTCTGGTTCAAGCTTTACCCAGCCAAAAATAAAAAATCATTTCTGTCCGTGGCGGACCTGCCCCCAACGTTTCACGGACACCAGGGAAAATATGCGACCAAAAAGAACGATCCTCTGCGTTGACGATAATGAACAATCGCTTTCCATCCGAAAAATCATGCTCGAAACCCGCGGCTACCGCGTCGTTGCCTGCACCACCGGGAAGGAGGCACTGCAAATTTTCAAGAACGGCGGCATCGACCTGGTGCTGAGCGATCTGGTAATGCCGGACTTCGATGGCGCGAAGCTTGTGGCCGCCATCAAGGAAGCCTCGCCGGAGACACCGGCCATTCTGTTCTCGGGAAAAATCAAGGCTTACGAGAAAGATACGCGCGCTGACGTCTTCCTGCCCAAAGGAATGTATGCTCCAGTGGAACTTCTGGAGCGCATTCGCATGATGCTGGTAAAGAAACGCGGACCCAAGAAGTCCAACGTGATCAATCCAGAGAAACTCAGACAAGCAAGCTGAAAAGCAGGGGACAGGATACAGGGACGCGGGGCTGAAAATCGGGTGATCCCGCGGCGGGATCGAGTGGTCGGGTGATCTGAACTGCCAGTGGCTTCACATAAATCGAACCAAAAAGCCAACAGCCAACAGCTAAGAGCCAAAAGCCAGTAGCTGGCAGCTTCTGTTACCATCAAACTGTCCAGCCCCGTGTCCGCCATCATCCAAGTCGAGAACATCACCAAGGTTTACCGCATCGGGAAAGTTGAGGTCCCGGCGCTGCGCGGCGTGAGTTTTCAGGTAGAACGGGGCGAGTTTGTCAGCATCGTTGGCCCCTCCGGCAGCGGCAAGTCGACCTTGTTCTACATCATGGGAGGGCTCACCGGGCCAACCTCGGGGCGCGTGCTCATTGATGGTGTTGACTTTGCCCGTATGTCGGATGCCAGGCGCACGGAGATGCGCAAACAGAAAATCGGCTTCGTCTTTCAGAAATTCAATCTGCTGCCTACGCTCACGGCCAGGGACAACATCGAGATTGCGCGCGAGATTGCCGGACGCGATGGCAAGGACCGCGAGTTCGAAGAACGGGTGGCGCAACTGCTCGGCATTGGGGAGCGATTGAACCATCGTCCGGCGGAACTTTCCGGTGGCGAGCAGCAGCGCGTTGCACTGGCGCGCGCGCTGATCAATCATCCCGCTATCGTGCTGGCCGATGAGCCTACCGGCAATCTCGACTCGCAGAATTCTGACATCGTGCTGCGCATGTTGCGGGAGACCAACCAGAAATTCGGCCAGACGGTGTTGATGATCACGCACAATCCTGCCGCGGCCGCCATTGGCGACCGCATCATCCACATGCGCGACGGCCATATCGTCCCTCCCACAGAAGATCCACAATGGGTGCCGCCATCTAATTCCACTAACTGATTTTCACTGGTAGAACCTGAACTCAGTCCGCAACGGCTTGGAGCAACTTTGAATCGAAAGCGTTCTTGCCGGCTCCGGGCTTGTCGGCTCTTCTCTTTCCGGCAACGGCTCGCGTCGGTAGAGTTTAATTAAATTCCGAACGATCGAGATAAACAGAAGCAGCAGCATTCCGGAGATGCCCAGCGTTGCGCCCACATCAAACAGGCGGTAGGCGCGCCCGAAAAGATGTACGACGGACTTATAGAGCAGCGCGATATTGCCAATACACAGCAGGATGCGCAGCTCAGTGGGACTCATCTTGAAATAAGAGATCCTGAAGTCGCCCAGCGTGTAGCTGGCCAGGTAAACCTCAATAGAAAGCAGAAGGTAGGCGACCAGCAGGCCTCCGGCCAGGAGCGGCGACATGTATCTGGAAAGCGCCAGCCCGCCGAATAGGAAGAGAGCGCCGAACGCATCCACAATGTGGTCCACATAAAAGCCGTAGCGAGGGCGCTGGCAATTGCGAAAGCGGGCGAGGGTCCCGTCCAGGCTGTCGCCCAGCCAGTTCAGTGCCAGGCACAGGATGACGATAAACAGTCCGGCAGGATTGCTTCGCGACCACCAGTAGCCGGCTCCAGCCCCAGCCATCGCCGCCAGGCCGAGCAGGGTCAAATGGTCCGAGTTGATCCATGAAGGCGTGCGGGCAGCCAGCCACAAGAGGGTCTTTTTCTCCAGCGCGGCCAGGAAACTTTCCTGCGTGCGCCTGGCCTCGCGGAAACGAAAGTTCTGATTTGATGCCATTGATTTTTCCTCCAAACTAACGTGCATGTGCCGCCACTTTCGCCCCGGGCGGCATCAAGCGGCAATGCACTCGGGATCAATTGGAGGTAAAACAAGGATCAACGCCTAAGTGTTTGATCTGGAAGGGAATGGGACCGTTATCATCTGCGCAAAAGGCACGAATTATAGCTATAATGAACTCGAGATGACCCGTCCTCTTCCGGCCATGTGTTGTACCTATCAATGTTAGCTGCACCTTCTCTGCGCGGCCGGTAATCAAATCTCTGATACTCGAGGAGGAATTTCCATGGCAACCACATTGGCGCCCGAACAGCCTGCCACTCTCAGCAAAGACGAAATCCTGCGTTACTCCCGCCACCTGATCATGCCCGAGGTGGGCATGGAAGGTCAGCAGAAGCTGAAGGCTGCTCGTGTGCTGTGTATTGGGACTGGAGGCCTGGGGTCGCCGCTGGCCTTGTATCTGGCGGCTGCCGGGGTGGGCACGCTGGGATTGGTTGACTTTGATGTGGTGGACTTCACCAACCTTCAGCGACAGGTGATCCACTTCAGCTCCGACGTTGGTCGCCCCAAGCTGGAGTCGGCAAAAGAGAAGATTGCCGCCATCAATCCCTACATCAACGTGAAGACCTTCGAAACCAAGCTGACGAGCGACAACGCACTCCAAATTTTTCAGGATTTCGACATCATTGTTGATGGCACAGACAACTTCCCTACACGGTTCCTTGTTAACGATGCCTGCGTCTTCACCGGTAAGCCCAACGTTTATGGATCAATCTTTCGCTTTGAAGGACAGGCCAGCGTCTTTGCCGCCAAAGAGGGCCCGTGCTATCGCTGCTTGTATCCCGAGCCGCCGCCGCCGGGACTGGTTCCCTCCTGCGCTGAGGGCGGTGTGCTGGGAATTCTGCCTGGACTGGTGGGAGTCATTCAGGCCACGGAAGCCATCAAGCTCATACTGGGCAAAGGTGAGCCGCTGATCGGGCGCCTGCTGCTGGTGGACGCGCTGGGCATGCGCTTCCGCGAGCTGAAGCTGAGAAAAAATCCGGATTGCGTGGTTTGCGGAAAGCACCCCACAGTCACTAAACTCATTGACTACGAAGAATTCTGCGGACTGCGAGGACAAGAAAAACCAGTGGCCAATACCGGCGTGCCTGAAATCAGCGTGGAAGAACTCAAGAAGAAGCTCGATGCCAAAGATGACGTTTTTATCCTGGACGTCCGCGAACCCCATGAGTACCAGATCTGCAATATCAATGGATATCTGATTCCGCTGAACGATCTGCCTAAGCGCGTGAGCGAGCTGGATCCGAGCAAGGACATGGTTGTCCATTGCCGCTCCGGCGGGCGCAGCGCCAGGGCCGTAGAATTTCTCCAGAAGGCCGGCTACACCAAGGCGAAGAACCTGGCGGGCGGAATTCTGGCGTGGGCGGACCGGATTGATCCAAAAGTGCCGAAGTATTAAAAAAGCAATTTGGCAATTAACAATTGGCAAACCGAAAAACCCCGAGTCTTTGAAGTGGTTCGAGCCATCTGTGCGCAGGCTTGCATATCTATTTACAGCTTTGTTGACGGGACTGGTGTCGTTCGGCCTCGCCTTCTGCGCCGAACAATCTGATTCCACTTCACAAACGCCATCTGATCAACAGGCGAAGACGTCTCATCACAAGCTGCATATCAAAAAAGGCAGCAGGGACGACATCAATGCAATCGGCAATCGCAACATCGTGATTGATCAGAACTGGTACTCGCCCGCCAAGGAACTGGAGATAGGCAAGCAGGATGTGAGGTTCGTCGAGCAGAACATGAAGTTCGTAGACGATGCTGCCGTCAACGAATACATCATTCGCCTCGCCCAGAACCTGGTGCGGAATTCAGATGCCAAAGTCCCATTTACCATCAAGGTCGTAGACACAGATGAGGTCAATGGATTCTCTTTGCCCGGCGGATTTCTCTATGTCAATTCAGGGCTGATCCTGGACTGCGAAAATGAGGCTGAGTTGGCGGGCGTGATGGCGCATGCAATCGCGCACGTCGCCGCTCATCATGCGGTTCGCCTGTTGACTCGTGAGCGGATAGCGAACGTGTTGAACCAGCCTCTGATCAGCGCTACTCCTGATCCTCGGAGCGATGGCGCCAGGTTGACGACGGGACTCATGTTCCTCAAATTCCATCGCCTCTATGAGGAAGAGGCCAACTATTTCGGCATCCAATATCTCTACAAAGCCGGGTACGATCCCACGGCTTTCGTTGCGCGCCTGGAGAGAGACTACAAGCGCAATCCGGCAAAACCGGGGACGCTGTCCGCGGCTTTTGCCGACCAGCCGCTTCCAGTTGAACGTCTTACCGCCGCGAAGAAGGAAATTGCGAGGATTCTACCGCCCGCCGATCACCTGATCGTCAATACACCGGAATTCGACGCTGTTAAAGCCCGGCTGGCCGCGAGTAAAACTCCGCAGCCCAAAGATGCCCAACGGCTTCAGTAATTATTGTGAACAACGCGCCAGGTGAGTTCAGTTTTTGTTCCGATGCCCCGATATACCGATGCCCCGATCTGACCAAGCTCAGCGAATAGGATGGATATCTTGTCCAAAATGGCCATAGGCGATATAGTTTCTCTATGCACATCTCTCTGCACAACACGCAGGCAGCTTACCCGCTCCCGTGTGTCTTCACGGCAGAGGGACCGGAAATGACATGCGCTAGATAAACAGCCATCATGTTCATGAAGCCCGCTGCCTTAAACGGCAGCGGGTTTTTTGTTTAAGAAAGGAACTTCCATGACAGTAGCTGAGACCAAAGTAAAAACGTCCAATGCCGCAATTTCAGCCACGCAGAAGAAGAAACTTGCTTTGCTCGGTTGCGGCAAGCTCGGGACCATTCTGCTTCAGGCATTTCTGGAGCGCGGCCTCGTAGCAAAAGATGAAGTCATTGCCACTATTCAGCACGCTGACCGATGTAAGCCATTGTCAGAAACTTTAGGAGGCGTGGCGTGCTCCACGGACAATCGCGCAGCCGTGGCGGATGCGCCCACCGTGCTGATCGCCGTGAAGCCCCAGGCCATGCCGCAGTTGCTGGAAGAGATTGCGCCGGCGATCAAACCGGGCACCTTGGTGATTTCAGTTGTGACCGGCGTTCCGCTGCAGTTCATTCAGCAGAAGCTGGGGAAGGAGGTTGCAGTGATTCGCGCCATGCCCAATACACCCGCAATGGTCGGCGCCGCGATGACCGCACTGGCTGCCGGAGACGGCACACGTCCTGAACAGATGGAGACGGCAAGGCGGCTGTTTGAAAGCGTGGGCCGCGTGGCGGTGGTGGATGAAAAGCACATGGACGCCATTACCGCGCTCTCTGCCAGCGGGCCGGCATTTGTCTTTGTCATTCTGGAATCTCTGGCTGAAGCAGGAGTCAAAGTGGGACTGCCGCGCGAGCTGGCAACCACGCTCGCGGCACAGACGTTGCTTGGCTCTGCGCAACTGGCGCTCGAGACAGGACATCATCCAGCTTTGCTCAAGGACGCGGTCACCACTCCCGCCGGATGCACCATCGAAGGCCTGATCGAACTGGAAAAAGGCGGCCTGCGGGTGACGCTCATCAACGCCGTGATCACCACCACAAAGCGCGCGCGGGAATTAATGACGGGTTGAGACTGCTCAGTTGCTGTCCGGCCTTACGATCTTGGTCGTGGGCGTAGTCTTGATGCGAAACTGATCATCACTGATCCTTTTGCCCAGGATGAATCCCTTGTAATGCGAGAGCCAATAGTCGCCCGCAGGCTCAATAACCTGCTGTTTAAGCGGAACATCCTTCTGGGGATCGATCCAGAGGACGAACTGGCTGAACATGTTTCGTACCCTTGGGCTCAGTGGCGTAAGCTGGAGCCTGGCCGTTCTTGTTCCATCGACCAACTCCCAACCCAGCATCTTGACATCGTAGGATTTGAGCAACTCGTGACCACGACCGCCGAAGCCCAGGTCCAGGAATGCGTCCACATCGGCCTTGCTCTTTCCAGGCCGATATTCGGTGATCTGGTCGATCCTGGGGTTATACAGTTGAACCTTGTCAGAGTCGAACAGGACCTGCTTAGCGGCGGGTGCAGCGACTTCAAACATCGCGTTCACAATGCTGCCATCCTTGCCACCGCGACGAAAATAAACTT
>DATDNH010000295.1:0-6245 GCA_036518395.1 Candidatus Angelobacter sp.
GCGCGCCTGCTGGGCAATCTGCCCTACTACATCACTTCAGACATTCTGCTGCACCTGTTTGAGTTTCATGATCAGTTTGAAACCCTGGTCATCATGGTGCAGCGCGAAGTAGCAGACCGCATCGCGGCAAAGCCGGGATCACGCGACTACGGACTGCTTTCCGCTACTGCGCAGCTTTATGCGCAGGTGGAAAACCTCTTCACCTTGCCGCCGCGAGCATTTTCCCCGCCGCCCAAAGTGCATTCCACAGTGCTGCGGCTGCGCATTGCGCCGCGATTTGACTCTCTCGGCGTGAAGCCGCAGGAGTTTATTGAATTTTTGAAGCTTGCATTTGGGATGAAACGCAAGACCCTGGCGAACAATTTGAAGAAGCGCTACTCCGAAGAGCAGATCCGCGGCGCGCTGAAAGAAGCCGGCGTGCGGGCTGACGTTCGGGCGGAAGCGTTGTCGCTGGAGAAAAGCGCTGGAGTGTTTCGATCGCTTGGTTGAAGGGCTTTTGTAGTTTACCTCGAACGCGGAGAGAGGTCCCTACTTCTACGAATCTTTCTCGGGGCGCACGCCCTGAAATTGAATGAATGTGTGTAGCGATCCCTCACTCCGTTCGGGATAAACTCTAAAACAACCTATCGCTTCGGTCTCCCGCCTCCCGAATTGTCGCTGTGCGACGAAGCCGTCGGTGGCGGCGAGGACGAATGCACTTGAGGAGCGGGTGGCGGACTCGGCCGCGAAATCGCCTGCGGTGGCGGCGATACATGCACCGGCGCTGGCGGTGGTGACACAGTCCGCGATGGCGGTGGAGTGTTCACCACGTTATTCCGCACAGGACCGCCGGGTGACGGATTCGCCGTTTGCGTGGTCATAGTGGGAGGATGCCGATCACCATGATCTCTCACAGCCGGTAACGGAATCTGCCGATTTGGCACTTCGGAATTGGTCGGCGGAATCTCGGATTTCTTTGCCGGCGGATGAGCGTCATTGTCATCTCCCATGCGCCGCACCGGCGTGTGTTCGTTTGAAATGACCGGTTGATTGTTGCGTCCCGTCGTCGTGGTGAGCGCCGGATTATTGACCGTCAATCTCGATGGCCCACCATCGTAATGCTGCACTGGATTTTCTACCGTCTTCCGCTCCGGCCCGCCTTCAAACTTCTGTCCAGGATTCTGCACTGTCATTTTTGCAGGCCCACCGTCGTACGGAACCGGATTCGATACCTTGTTGACCGGAGGCACCGGCGGACGGAATCCTGCCGGAGGATTCACAAAACGCGGCGCCGGAGTCCAGGTATTCCACTGTCCCGGCTGCCACACCCAACCGTATCCGCCAACGAAAACCCAGCGGCCATATCGATACGGCATCCATCCCCAGGGATACGCTGATACCCATACGTAGCCGAACCCCGGAGAATACGTCCAGTAGCCATTCATGAATGGGTCCCAGCCCAGATTCACGCCATAAGGACGCCAGCAATAACCGTAGCCAGGAACGTCAAAGTAAGAACCGTAATAATTCAGATCGCTCACGCCATACAGGTAAGGCGACTGAGAGTAATTGCGCGCATTCGCGGCATAGCTACTGAGATAGTCCTCGCGTTCTGCAACCCATTGGTCAAGATCGTCAGCCTCGGCCGTCTTCTCCAGGTCATAGTGACCGAGATCCATAGGATCAATCACAAACGTCTCATTTTTCTTGACCGCAATTTCTTCCGCGTCGTCAGAATTCAGAACGGCAACTTCGCCCTTCCAGACCACCAGTTCCAGCGGATCAGAATTGGTTGTAGTCACGCGGAAACGTCCGGAATGTTTGAGTTCAATCACGCGCTGGCGGACGTTCACGCGAAAAGTGCTGTCATTGTGAGCGGCAAGTTTGAACTCTGCTTCACCATCATCGAGATTCACTTCCGTGATGGTGCCGCCGCCTGAATATCGCCCCAGAGCGGGAAACGTAATCTGGCTGTCCGGAGCCACACGGACGGTGCTTCCATCTTCAAACTGGATTTCTGCCCAGCCGTTATCTGTCGTGCGAATCAGGTCGCCTTCCACCACCGGGATATTCATGGTGGCGTTTTCGTATCCAATGCCGTTGCGGTGCGAGACTTGCACCTGGCCTTCGATGTAGCTCAGACGAACGATTCGCGCATGTGAGTCATAATCGTCATCGGCATGCGCAAAGGAAACCAGCAACAAAGCCGTCACGGAAAGCAGGCCCGCGAGCATCCCTTTGTGGCGCAGCATAAATTTGACTCCTTCTACCTACCTTTATAGATGACAGACACCTACTCTGAGCTACTTATTTTGTCTCTTTACCAATATTGATATTTGCTTACTGAGCTTAATAATCAAGCAGTTAGAAGCTGGCAAATAGCAATTGGCTTCGGGGTAAACTCGAACAAAAACAGACCGGTGCACCGCTCACAACTTACTATCCAACAACCTTTTCGCCCTGTCGCGAGCCATGTTCAGCACAGTGGAATCGTTGATGATGTTTTGCAGCGTGGGAGCGATGATCTGGATTTCCGCCAGATAGCCGTTCTGCGCCATCTGTTCCATTCCTGCCAGCTCTCGTTCCAGGCCCAGTTTGTCAAAGCGGCGCAGAAACTGGAGTTTGCGCCCGTGCTCAATCGTGTTCGAAATGCCTTGAAAAAGTTTGGTAATCTCCTGAACGTCTTTGTTCTCTGTATAGTTGTAAGTGGTCTGAAAGTGCCGGGTGGGATCAGCGTAACTAAGATTTTTTTTGCCCGTGTTGGCGACTTTGTGCTTGAAATCAAAGTCTCCCTGAAAATAATTGGTCGCCTTGGCCAGTGTAAACAGGCGGTCGCGCCTGGCCGACGATAATGTGAATTCCACTTCATAAATCGGGTCTGCGTCTTCTTCTTTACGCGTGGGATTCCGTGAAACGTATTTTGCCTTGCCGGAAGATTCCACCGTGATGGTGTAACTCTGCGGGGTCGCATCCGCCCAATAAAGATCAAAGGTGATGGTGGGCTGCTCCGGGTTCGATGGCTCGTTTTTGTCTTGAGCCGTGGCGAGAAGACACAGCACGAGAACGATGGGAATTATGGAAATTCTCCAGGATGTACTCTGACCATGGCGGTGAAATAGCTTGCCTTTAGCCAAAAATGCGAGCGGGCTGAGTGCTGAATGCTGAGTGCTGAGTGCTACTCTCATGAACTTGCCATTTGGTACTTCTTCAAAGTTCCAGCCGTATGAATATGGCAGATGGCAATTGCCAGCGCATCGGCTGCATCCGAAGGCTGGGGCGGAGCTGGCAGATTGAGCAGACGCATCACCATCTGTTGAACCTGCTGCTTCTCTGCCCTGCCATACCCAACCACTGCTGACTTAATCGCCAGTGGCGCGTACTCCGCCACCTGCAATCCGCACGAGGAAGCCGCCAGCATAGCCACGCCGCGAACCTGTCCAAGCTTGAGCGCAGATTTTACGTTCACGGCATAAAAGACATCTTCAATGGCAACTACTTCAGGCCGGTGTTCGGCGATGACCTGGGTCAAGTCGATGTAAATTCTTTGCAGCTTCACTGCCATGGGATCGCGCGGTTTGAGCTTAACCGCACCTGAGGCGCAGCAGACCAATCCAAGATCGTCCAACTGTTCAACCACACCGTAGCCGGTGTACTCACTGCCACAGTCAATCCCCAGGACGCGCATGAGTGAAGTTTAGCATTGGCAAATTGCCAAGATTGCCATAATTGCCAAAATCGCCGTAATTGAAAACCTGCAGAGGCGGTTTCAGATGACGGCGATTCGCTTCAGCAGCACCGCGACCTTCGCGACACACTCGCTTCGCGTTCCTGCATGAATGCCCGATAACTCTCCACGGAAACGGCGCTGCCTGTGCGCAGTAGAAAGCGCTGGTAGGCGTTTTCGTCGAAGATCTCGCGCAGCGTGGCGAGAACAATCTTCAGGAATGAGTGCAGGTGTTTCATGCGACATCCTCCGCCGCGTAGCGCGTAGGAACGAACGGGGCTTCCCGCGTAACCGCTTCCTTGCGTCCCGAAATCACGCGCACCCAATGCACCGCCGACTCAATCACGATGGCCGCCACCAGCAGAACCAGAAATCCTGCGACTACAGCATCCAGGCGGTCGTTAAAAACTTTGCGCGCCAGATCGGCCGGCGCGGGCTTTGTCGCCAGAAGCTGGTTGGCGTGCGATAGCAAGCCAATCAGCGGGTTGGGATGAAATATCTTTTCCAGTGAAGCCGTGAATGTTACCGCCACCAGCCAGCACAACGGCAGCAGCGTCACCCACATGTAGCGCGCTCTTCCCATTTTGACAATGATGGTTGTGGCGACGCACAGTGCGACCGCAGCCAGGAGCTGGTTGCAGATGCCAAACAGCGGCCAGAGTGAATTAATTCCGCCCAGGGGATCGCGAATTCCCTGCCACAGAAAATATCCCCAGGCAGCCACTACCAGCGCGCTGGTCACCAGAATGCTTGGATACGAACTGGTGCGCCCGAGCGGCGCCCACACGTGTCCCAGTGCGTCCTGCACCATGAATCGGGCCACACGCGTGCCTGCATCCAGCACCGTCAAAATGAATAATGCTTCGAACATGATGGCAAAGTGGTACCAGATGGCCATCACCGCCGTGCCTCCCAGGCTGTCAGAGAATATCTTCGCCATGCCCAGCGCAAAAGCGGGCGCCCCGCCGGTGCGGAAGAACAGAGTCTTTTCGCCCACGTGGCTGGCCAGTTCATTCATCTGGTCTGACGTTACTGGGAAGCCCCACTGCGTGATCGTAGCGACCGCCGCCTGCGGCGTCTGCCCCACCATCCCTGCTCCGCTGTTCACAGCAAAGTACGTTCCCGGCTGAAGCGTGCACGCGGCAATTACCGCCATGATTCCCACCAGTGACTCCGCCATCATCGCGCCATAACCCACCATGCGGGTCTGCGGCTCACGCGCAATCATCTTCGGGGTGGTGCCGCTGGAAATCAAAGAATGAAAACCGCTGATCGCCCCGCAGGCAACCGTGATGAATGCAAACGGAAAAATACTTCCCGCAAACACCGGACCCGAGCCATCGATGAACCGGGTCAGCGCCGGCATCTGCAATGTCGGACGGATCAGGATGATGCCGATCACCAGAATGGCAATCGTTCCCAGCTTCACGAATGTGCTCAGGTAATCACGCGGCGCCA
Source organism: Candidatus Angelobacter sp. (assembly GCA_036518395.1). Classification (GTDB taxonomy): domain Bacteria; phylum Acidobacteriota; class Terriglobia; order Terriglobales; family Acidobacteriaceae; genus Angelobacter. The sequence goes on from DATDNH010000295.1 coordinate 5,162, forward strand.
GCAGCAGCCATACCGGCACCGCCGATGCAGCAAAACCGTAAATGATGAGCAGCACTGCCAGGGTGGTAGCGCTCAAGGTGAACACTCCGGAGAGTGTGTGCGAGTGCGAGACCCATTGACCTCCGAATACCGCCAGCATCACCAAAGCAAATCCCAGAAGCGACGCTTCGAGAACTTTGCCCGGCCGTAAATGGCGCAGGTAGACCCCCATCAGCAACGCGATCGGGATCGTCATGCCGATCGTGAATGTTCCCCACGGGCTCTGCCTGAGCGCGTTCACGATCACCAGAGCAACCACCGCGAGCAAAATGATCAGAATGCTGATCACGGCGATGAATGCCACTGTTCCGGCAACTTTGCTCACTTCCTCGCGCGCCATCTGGCCAATGGATTTGCCATCGCGCCGCACCGAGAACAGCAGGATCACAAAGTCCTGCACGCATCCGCCAAAGATGGCGCCAACGAGAATCCAGATGGTGCTGGGAAGATAGCCGAACTGTGCGGCCAGCACCGGCCCCACCAGCGGACCCGGCCCGGCAATCGCGGCAAAATGGTGGCCGAAGAGATACCACTTGTTGGTGCGCACAAAGTCGCGGCCATTCTCCAGGCGTTCTGCCGGTGTGGCGCGCATGGAATCCAGTGTGAGAACTTTGGCGGCGATGAACTTGGAATAGAAGCGGTAACCCAGCGCATAAGTACACAGCGCCGCGATCACCAGCCAGATGGCATTGATGGCTTCGCCACGATGCAGCGCGACCGCAGCCAGCGCCAGCGCCCCGGCAACGGCAATGGCCGTCCACAGTAGAACCTTGGCTATTCCCTTCATCGGAACCCTCGATTTCCCGCTTTTGGAGTTTATCCCGATTTCGCGCGCATTGCATTCTTGTCTAAAGAACGCAGCGCCGTTGGCGATGGTTGGTTCCTATCACTACTCTCAACCCCTGTCATTCCGTCTATAACAACAACGGCGGTGTCAAGTAGGAACGTGGGCACACGCCCGCGGGCTCCCGCCATGCAGCGGGGGACAGCGAAGCGTCCGGCGCTGAGAGGTTTTCCCTTCTCAGGAAGCCTTTGCTTTTGCTGT
>DATDNH010000296.1:0-14489 GCA_036518395.1 Candidatus Angelobacter sp.
ATACGGCGGCTCCTTTCGGCCCGAGTCTTGGTTGTTTCAGCACTTCCAAGAATACTCGACGGCCAGGGAGCCGTTGTTGTTATGACAATCAAGCGAGGACTCGCGCAGCGGGCCCGCAGCCGAGGAACCCCCGGAAGTGCCGGTTCGAGGTACCTGCCGCTTCAGGGAGTTCTCACAGTAACCATGCCATTAATGCCGTTTTCCTTTAGCCCAAAATGCATGCGGTCCCGCTCTTGCGGGATGACTGCTGAGGGCCGACTGCTATCTTCCGCAGCTCTGAACGCATCTAAGCACCTGTGAAGTATTTCTTCAGCATCACGCTCATTCTCGTCGCCTGCTGCATGGCGCAGGATGAACCTAAGCATCAGCCGGTAAAAATCATCGACGGCCCTGTAGTGGAGATGGTTGCCGACACCAGCGCGCAGATTGCCTGGTCCACCAATGAGAATTCAGGAACGATCCTGCATTTCAGCACCGACCGCAACAATCTCAGCCAGACTGCCGGGATGCCCTGGGGCGGGATCACACACCGCGTTCTGGTGAAGAACCTGCAACCCGGCGCGACTTATTACTTCAAAGCAGAATCCGACGATGGACAAGGCACCGGCACGCGCGACCAGAGCGCCGTTGCATGCTTCCAGACCGTGGCCGTAGGCCAGCCTAAATTGAAGAACGCGAACTGCACGTTGAAAGAATCAAAATAGGTGGGGAGCGCGGCCGCCCTCGGCTGCGGCTTATTCACGGACGACAGATCGCCCATTTTCTGCCAGTCGTTGTTGCAATCTTCCTGTCAACATTAGCCACAGCATATGAAAGTCGCCCAGGAAGGACCAGAACGGGTGTTCAAAGGTTGCTGGTTTATTTCGTTCGATGAGGAAATGGCCAATCCACGCAAAACCGTAGCCCACGACCGGCCACGCCAGCGCATACAGAGGGTGTTTGAAGATGAACGCCGCAACCACAATGACCAGCCCCAACAGCGTTCCTGCCGCATGCAGGATGCGGTTCCGGCTGTCACTGTGTTCTTCGAGATAATGGACAAAAAATTCCGGATAACTGCCAAACTTCCTCTGATCGGCCAATCAGGTTCTCCCCGCAGCAGCAATCACGTGTGATACAAAGAATAGGCAAAATGGGAGCCGGTCAGTTCCTTGAAACCATCGCTCTGGTAGAGGATTATAGGTAACAGGGGCTGGCGCGGACCCCACAGTGCATCTGGATTGGAATTCTACTAGCTTGCGCGGTTTTGGCAAATTGCGATAGATCGGACCAAGCGGAAATATTCGATGAAGATCGGCATTCTCACCGGCGGGGGCGATTGCCCGGGGCTCAACGCAGTCATTCGAGCCATCGTGCGTAAAGGCACTTTTCATTACAACGACGAATTCCTCGGCTTCCTGGAAGGCTGGCGAGGCGTGCTGGAAAACATGGTTTGTCCTCTGGGCCTCGATGCCGTCGCGGGAATTCTGCCACGCGGTGGGACCATCCTGCGCTCTTCTCGCACCAATCCCGCCAAAACGCCGCAGGGCCTTGACAATTGCATTGAGAATTTCAAAAAGAATGGCGTTGACGCAGTGATCGCCATCGGCGGCGACGATACTCAGTCTGTCTCCCAAAAATTGTTTGAGCGCGGCGTCAAGCTCGTAGGTGTGCCTAAAACCATCGACAACGATCTCAGCGGCACGGATTTCAGCTTTGGGTTCGATACCGCCGTGACTATCGCAACGGAAGCAATTGACCGCGTGCATACCACCGCCGAAGCCCATAATCGCGTGATCGTGGTAGAGGTCATGGGACGCGATTCCGGTTGGATCGCCATCTATAGCGGCGTGGCCGGTGGCGCCGATGTAATCCTGATTCCAGAACGCCCGTTCAATGTGGATGAGATTGCCGACATGCTGAAGCGCCGGCATGATCGCGGGCGCTTTTTCAGCGTCATCGTGGTCGCCGAAGGCGCAAAGCTGGGCGGCAGCAGTGAAGCTATTTCCGAAGGCAATGGAGCCGGAGCAGGAGTAAAGACCGACGAATTCGGCCATGTGCGCCTCGGCGGCGTTGGCAACGCGCTGGCCAAGGAAATTGAGCAGCGCACCGGATTTGAAACTCGCGCCGTGGTTCTGGGACATATCCAGCGCGGCGGATCACCCACAGCATTTGATCGTATGCTGGCCACGCGCTATGGAGTCGGCGCCATCGATCTGGTTCACGAAGGCAAATTCGGCGAAATGGTGGTGCTTCGCTGCAATGAGATCAAGGCCATCCCTATCGCCGCAGCCATTTCCAAGCGCAGCATCGTCAGCCCTGACCTGATCAACGTGGCCCTGAGCCTTCAGGACCGACGGGGATATAAGAAGTTTGTCGGGTGAGTTCGAACAGCGCTTTTACTGGCCCGCAGCTTTAGCCGTCACTCCAGCATTTTGCAATGCCGCGAGGCGCTGCTGCGCCAGAATGTAAGTCTCCGCCGGATGAAAACTTTTCGGCTTCTCGACTTTGCTGTACATGCCCCGGGCGGCTTCGGTTTCGCCGTACTGCTCAGCGATCTCTCCCAGGCCGAACCACACTTCTGAATTCGGCTCTTCCATTTTGGCGGCTTCCATGGCTTTCAACAGCAGATCGCGAGCTTCCTTGGTTCTGCCGGCCTGAGCGTAAACACAGGCCAGGGTGTGCATCATAGGAAAACTGGCATGGTGCGAGATTTCATCTCCCCGCTCACCAGCCTCAATCGCATCCTGATCGATTTTGTCGGTAATGAAAAGGGCATCCCAGACATAGGCATTGAAATCGCTCTCGATAGCTTTTCCATGGTCGATCAGACCCTTCAACAGTGTGCGGGCCTTGCTCAAATCACCACGGTACCGTGCCAGATCAGCAGCGGAGCGGACATATTCCGGTTCGTCCGGATGCTTTTGCAATTGCGACTGGACCAGTTTGTCCCAGTCGTCGAGCCTCTTCAGATTCGCATAGGCTCTGGTCACAAATTGGAAAGCGGTAAACGAATCTGGAAATGCTTTGACCAGTTCTTCGGCAACCGACAGCAGTTCCGTCGACTGTTCCTGCGCGGCATACGCATGTGCCAACACCAGATTCAACTCAGCGCGCGCCGAATCAGTCTTGGCATTGTTGCGGGCCTCAACCAGAGCGGCCAGATTCTGTCCTTTGAGGTATTTCGACGGCACAAGAATGAGTGCCGCAGCGCGGATTGCACTCTCATCGCCTGCTTGTCCTTTCGACCAGAAATGAGGGAAAGGCTGGCCGGAAAGCGGGTCATCTCCCGCGTCGATATGCACCTTCTCGCGCGCCCAATCCAGCCATTTGCGCGCGCCTGCAAGATCGTTTCGCTGCAAACGGGAGAGGATCTCCCATCCCATGTTTTCTGGTATTTTCCTGCCAGCTTCTATAAACTCGACCAGCTTGAACCGCCCATCTTCACGCACAACAAAAGCTTTCTGAGACAACCCTCCTATTTCCATGGTAACCGCGTAGCCAAGTGAATCATCTCCCTCCACACTGAATCGACCGCTGGAGAGTGTGATATCACCAAGCGCTACCACTGGCATTCCGCTCTTGTCAGCCGCCGCGCGCAGTTCGAACATCGTCTGAGCTGCTTTTGTCTTGTCATTTTCATCTCTGAAGCCGGGAGACTCCCGCACCGATTTGCTGGTGAACGGCTCTATAGACTCTGGACCGAGTTTGCCTGCAAAAGTAAGACGAAACAGCTCATAGACGACACTGGTCGGGCTCAAGGGATCGATATTCAGTTCTTCCATGCGTTTGGTCTTCTTCAAAATGGTGGCATAGGGCACGATCTGGGTCTCATTGCTTTGCCCGCGGGCACCCGCGAGCAGTAATTCTCCAGCTTCCGGGTACCTTCTGATTCGCACCAAAAGCCATCCGGCAGTGGCAAGTGCTTTGCTGCGGTCCTGCTCGTTCGATGCAATTTCCAGGGACTTCTTAATGGCCGCGTCCGCGCCATCGCTGATTGCAGCACAGGCCAGAGTGAAAGCTCGCCTTGTCTCGCTGGCGGGCAAAGCAGCGATGTATTCGTTTAACTCCTTACACTCGCCTAGATACCAGAGATCATAAGGCACATAATCTTCGTAGCTGCGTGCGTAGTCCTCACTCAATTTCTTCAGCTCGTTGAACTCCGCTACGGCTTCGGCCATGTGCGCCTTCTTGCTGTACCTTTGGCCGTCGGAATCATATTCCAACAGCATGGCGAGGTTTGCGCGTATGGCTCTGCCTTTGGGATCAAGTTGTTTTGCGGTACGCAAGGCGATTATGGCGCTGTCATAATCGAAGCCCTTTTTGCGTGGGCGGCCGATCAGATCGTGCTCCAGGATTCGGCCTTGCTCTCCAATTGCCTGTGCCGATTTGGGATCAAGTGTGACTGCTTCTTTGATCACAGCCCGCGCTTTTTCGCCCAGACCCGCGGCCAGAAGGGCGCGCGCCAGCCGCACGCGATGCAGTGCCTCTTTGGAATGATCTGCCACGATCTGCCGGTCGGCCGCCAGCGCCTCCTTGATTTTTCCCGCCGAGAGCAGTGAGTACCCCACCTGATCAAAGGCAATCATGATGCCGTCGCCGGCGCGGGCTTTGACAATCGCGTCTCGCAATGCCTTGCCCTCTTCAGCGGTGAACCGCGCCTTCCCGCTGTCAAACCGCAATATCGCCTCAACTACAGAACCATCCTGACTGGACGAATATTTCTGGGTAAAAAGCGCGATGCCGAGGTGCTCCTCTTTGTCAGAGGGCAGCGCGCGAACCTTGAACCCCGCGGGCGCCATGATCTTGTAGTGCCATTCCGTGACAAAAGGAGTAATGAGCCAATCCACGCTCCGAGGTTTGGATTTGCTTTCCTGGGATTCGTCTTTGCCTTCCTCATCGTCCTTGGCATAAAAATAATCAGGAAGTCCGTTGAAGACTTCAGACTGCGGAACGTAAACCGAAGCGGTGTCGATGTCGGTAAAGCCACGCCGTCCCTTGGCCGTAAAAGTCACAACAAAAGGCTTGTCCAGATCTGACGGTTCAGTCTTGTCGATGGAGGTGAGTGAGTCCGCCAGATAAGCATCTTTAATGTACTTTTCGCTGTTCTCCCGGATCTTTTTGGTATCTCCGCTGTAGTAGTCGCGATAATCTTCTTCCGTGGGCCCACTCTGCTCATTCTTCTCCACAATCTTCGCGGGACCGTAATCCGCCAGCACAAATTCGCGGGTCTCAATGTGACGGTTCTTTTCTGAAGTGAGTTCGAAAATCTTTTTCAAGCCGGTGGTCTTTTCGTCCGCGATGAGCGCCCAGCGCCCGTAATCCATTGTGGGAAGGTTGCCCACCAGAGAATATTGCGCCGTGGCGTCAATCCAGAGTTCCGGGCTCGAGGAAGTTGCGGGAACGTAAACGATGGCGTGATCAAAGCCGCCCATGCCGGGCAATTCGGGATTGATGTCCTCTCCCGGACCGGCAGACAGGAGTGCCAGCCGCGCGGGTATCCCGGCAGCACCCAGCATGGATACCAGCAGCGTTGCTTTGTCCTTACAATCACCGTATTTGCGCTTGAGCGTCTCGCCGGGAAACTGAGGAACCAGGTTCGATTCGCCAAACTCTACGCCGGTATAACGCACATTCTTGTGCAGCGCTGCAACGATCTTGCGGATGCTTTCGAGATTGGCTTCAGATTTAAGTCCCAATTTGGAAACCAGCGGCTGCACGTCTGAGATTCGCATCTTATCGTTCACGTTGCGAAAATATTCGGAGGCTACTTGCTGCCACGAACTGCCGGTTGAGTACTCCAGCATGGGAGATAACACAACGTCCGGTGGAGCAAATTGTCTTTTGTCAGTACTTGCCTCTAATGGACCTTTCTCGATGACGATTGTTTCTACGCTGTTGGTAACTGATTTATTTACGGTTGCATCGGGGACCAGATGAAGCACGTAATGCAGCGGCAGCGACTCAGGATGAGAAATCACAAACCTGGTTTTGTTGGAAGGAACTCCGAACCTGAAAAAATATCTTTCAACCGTTCCGCCCGCGAAAAATGGCGCGGTGTCCCGTGTAACAATTTCTTCTTCCTCAATCGCGCCGGGAGCCAGAGCTGGGAGCGGGCCTCCGTACGCTCGCTCGTCACTATACAGATCGGGCTGATTCTCATGTACCGGCAGATCGTTCAGGGTCTTGGGGTCGAGCCAATGAACGACGCCGTCGCTGGTAATGACGCGAGCTCTGATCTCCGGTTTGGCTTGATACCACGGTTCCCAGTTTGAACGCACTTCAGCCCAGTTCTCCACACCATCCTGCGTCTCGATGCGATAAATGAGATGGCTTTTTTTGACCATCTTTCCCGCTGCATCGAACGTGATCTCGTACTCGCTGAGCAGAACGGTCGCCTCCGCGTCTTTGTCGGCTTTGATGTCCGACGCAGCGCGTCGCAACACATCGGCATCATTGGCGAACGCAGGTTTGCTCCATACGTCCTGAGCGCAAAGAACAACGGGTGAAGTAATCAGGCAGATCAGCAAAATGCAGACAAAGAGGCAAAAGTACCGATGTGAAAACACCTGGACCTCGCAAATGCTATGGTTGGTAGCTATTGTTCTACTCTGGATAGTGATTTAACACAAGAATTTGTTACTGAAGAGCAGCTGTTGGCTTTTAGCTGTCGGCTCTTGGCTTTGCATACTATTTCCAGAATCTTTCATTCCTGCCAAGATTTCTTCGTCTTCCCCGCACCTGAATTTCCTCCTCCCTCCGGCGTTCCCTCGCGGTTGCTCTTGCTTTTGATTTTGACTTTGTCTTGAGGATCAACAATCAATAATCAGAAAGCTGTCCCGGCGAGCCGTGGATCAACAATTCTCCTGCCCTCTGTTTACTCAGTTCCTCTCCGTTGAAGGTCTTGCTTTTGGTTTTGGCTGACCGCTCAAGGCCTATTTTTGGCGGGTTTTCCACAGCTTCCACTCAAAAACCCGCATGGAATGCGGCAAAAATGCTTGCGCCACGCCGTTGCAGATGTAATATACGAATCAAGCAGCAAAGAAAAGCCGCCATATTCAAGGAGGAAACTGATGGCAAGTGGCATGACGAAGACGCAGACTGTGAAGCACCTGGCAGAAAAGGCTGGAACAAACAACAAAACCAGTGCAGCTTACCTGGGACACCTGGCAGACCTGGCGATTGCGCAAACCAAGAAGCACGGCGTGTTTGTAATCCCCGGCCTGGGCCGGCTGGTAAAAGTAAACCGCAAAGCTCGCATGGGCCGAAACCCGCAAACCGGTGAAGCGATCAAAATCCCGGCGAAAACGGTGGTGAAGTTCCGCGTGGCAAAGGCCTGCAAAGAGGCAGTTCACACCGCCAAGAAGTAGGCGCCTGCGGCGCTGGCCCTTGGGCAAAACCATTTATTTACCTGATCGCGTGAACGAAGGACGGGCATCCGCTCAATGTGGATGCCTTTGTTTTTTAGATCCATTTTTCGCAATGGCGTGTCCCCGTTAGCAACTTTGAGAGCTTTCGGAAAATGCCCTTCGCGAGGATCGATTTGTATCAGGGCACGACCTCGGTCGTGCCGAGCAGCCTTCAGGCTGCGTTTAAATGCGATTAAAATTAATCCGGCTTTAGCCGCTGCGTATGTCAAAACCTGCAAGAAACTCAGCCTCGCGCTCAATTGAGACCGATGAAAGAACCTTCTTTGTCAGTACAAGGGCCGAGGAAGGAAAATTTTTGTTGCAATCTGACCGCATGGCAACTCTATTTATCGATGTCCTGCGTTTGTATGTTTCCCAAGGCCGGTTCGTAGTCAATGAATTCGTGGTGATGCCAAACCACGTTCATCTCATCATTACCGTCAATCGGAAAATGAGCAACGAAAAAGCCGTGCAGTTGAATCAAGGGGAATTTTTCCCATCGGGCGGGGAAAGAGTTCGCATTACAGGGCACCATTTGGCAGCGCGGGTTTTCAGAAGTGCGAATCCCCGATCGCGCTGTTTTTCTGAAATATAGAGACTACATTGAGCAGAATCCTGTAGAGGCGGGTCTGGTTGAGCGGGCTGAAGACTATCCGTACTGCTCTTTGTATTTACGCAAGCGAAAAGTAGCTAAAGCTGGCGGCAGGGGCTAAAGCCCGATTGCTTCTTTAGCGTATGACGCGGACTACAAGTCCGCTCGGCACGAGTGAACTCGTGCCCTGATACATGTCTTCACCAGCATACATCAATGTAGAAACGCTCTACACAGTCGGCTGGTGCACGTCAGTCGTTGCCAGCGGCAGCGAGAAGAAAAACGTTGCGCCGTGATGTAGCGCGCTTTCCACACGCACATTGCCGCCGTGGTTCAGCACGATGTGTTTGACGATCGCCAGTCCCAGCCCCGTCCCTCCGCTCTCCCGCGATCGCGCTTTGTCCACGCGATAGAACCGTTCGAAGATTCGCCGATGATGTTCCGCCGCAATGCCAGGCCCAGAATCGCGCACGTAAAATTCCACGGCATTTTCCTTGAGAGTCGCGCCGAGCGCAATCTGCTTTCCACTTCCGCCATACTTGATGGCATTGTCAATCAAGTTGGAAAACACCTGGTGGATTGCATCCATATCAGCAGAGACTTCAACCGGAACCGTGCGTTCCAGCACGAGTTCAACACCCTGGCCGCCGGCCAGCTCACGGAAATTGTGCAGCGCGTCTTCCAGCAGCGAACTCGCAGCGACGGGCCGCAGCTCCAGCTTGCGTTCGCCTGATTCCACGCGCGCCAGCGTAAGCAGATCCTCCGTCAGGCGCGACATGAGGGCGGCATTCTTGCGAATGACCTCCAGAAATTCCCGTGAGCTGCCATTGATGCTGGAACTTGAATCCAGCAGGGTCTCAGCATATCCCTGAATTGAAGTCAGCGGCGTGCGCAGCTCATGGGAGACATTAGCGATGAAATCGCGGCGGGTCTTTTCCACCCGCTCGATCTCCGTGAGGTCGTGCAGCACGGCCACCGCGCCGCCATCGGGCAGCGGGGCGGTTGTTGCATGAAAAATCTGGCCAGGAACAAATGTGGCTGCACGCGTGTTCACCACCGTCCCTGTCTTGATCGATTCGTCCAGCGCTTTCACCAGTTCCGGATCACGGACCACATGAAGCAGGCCTTTGCCAATCACGTCTCCATACGGCAGCAACTGTGCCATGGAGCCGTTCAGCCAGCGGATCTTCTGCTCGGCGGAAACCGCCACCACGGCCTCCTGCATGCTATTTAAAAGCGTCTCCAGATGTTTGCGGCTGTTCTCCAGTTGAGAAAAGTTGTCCTGCAGGCGCTTGGCCGTTTTATCCAGGGCCGCAGCCACCTGGGTTATCTCGTCGGAGGAAGAATCGGCGATGCGCGCGCTCAAGTCCCCAGCAGCGATGCGTTCAGCAAATCCGGTAATGCGTTGCAGCCGCCTGGAAATGGCATGGGCGACAACCGCCGCCAACACCATGGAAATCAATAACGCCGCCAGCGAGGCGCCAATCAGATTGCGCCGCACCTGCGCCGTGGTGCTTTGGATTGCGGAAAGCGGATAAGCCAGGCGCACTGCGCCGTTTTTGACCGGCGCGGCAACATACAGGAATTCGATTCCCAGCGTGTGGCTGCGCCGGGAATTGCTGCCGATCTGGCCTTTTAAGGCGGCTATGAACTCAGGGCGCGTGGCGTGGTTCTCCATCTGATCGGGATCGGCTTCAGAGTCGGCCAGAACCTTGCCGGAAAGTTCGATGGCGGTCACGCGCGCATCAGCAGCCTTGGCCGTTTGCGCCACCAGCTTCAGCAAGTTAGGGTTGTGCGCGTCTTCTACCTGGTTGGCAAACAGCTCAACTTTTTGCGTCAGGGAGAGCTGAATTTCGTGCCGAAGGGAATCTTCCCAGGCGCTGCGGACAGCGAAATCAATAATGATGGTAGCGACAATGATGAGACCCAGCGCGGCCAGTGTGAGCTTCAGAAAGATCCTGCTCCTCACTTCGGCACCTCGAAGCGGTACCCGGCGCCGCGGACGGTGCGCAGGTACCGCGGATTCTCAGGATCACGTTCAATTTTTTCTCTGATCTTGCGCACATAGACGTCGACCGAGCGGGGGCTTACGAAGCTGGTATCGCGCCACACCGCATCCAGCAACTGGTCGCGAGTGAAAACTTGTCCGGCATGGCCCGCAAGATGGTGGAGCAGGCGAAACTCGGTGGTCGTGGTGACTACAGGCTCTCCGCGAACCGCCAGCGTCATGGCAGAGCCGTTGATTTCCAGGTCGCCGGCGTTGATGACAGACGGCGGCAACGGACGTTCACTGCGGCGAAGGACTGCTTTCACCCGCGCCACCAGCTCGCGCGGGCTGAAAGGCTTGGTGATGTAATCATCTGCGCCGATCTCCAGGCCAACGATGCGGTCGGTTTCCTCGGTTTTTGCCGTGAGGAAGATGATGGGAACACCGGCCAGCGTTGCGCCAGTCTGGCGAATCTGGCGGCACAACTCCAGGCCATCTCCGCCCGGAACCATGATGTCGAGCAGAAACAAGGAAGGCCGTTCGCGTTGCGCCTCCGCCAGCACGTGCGAGGTGTTGGAAAAGGTGCGCACTCGGTATCCCGCCATCTCCAAATGATGCCGCACCAGCCGAGAGATATCGGCATCATCTTCAACCACAAAAATTTTATGACTGACGGCCATGTTTCCGCCTTCGCTGAAAGGATGATCGTGCCCTACAGCTCAGGCTACAAAAGCAATGTTAAAGGAATGTGAAGGCAGCTACTAGCTGCTAGCTGCTCGCTCTTGGCTCTTAGCTTTTAGCTCTTGGCTCGTTATGCGGCCTGAAACGTGAATTTTGTTCTCGTTAGCCATGGTTTTCTATGTCTTCTGACTCCGGACTTCTTCGGGTATCAGGGGCGGAGCCCTGGTTTAGTCAGCACTTGCGTACAGTTCACGGCGATCACGTGCGATCACAGCGATCACGTGCGATCCCATCATTTTCCCGCATGATCAATCTCAAACTGCACCAGAGTTTTTAGCTGTTCGTATGGGATATCACCGATGCCGAGCACTCTGCGTCCATTAAGAAAGACGGTCGGCGTTTGAACAACTTCCAGCGACTGGCCTAGGTCCATCGACTTTTTGACTCTGGCTTCCGTCTGCGGACTGGCCGCGCAGGTGGAGATTTTTTGCGCATCCAATCCGGCCGCCGTCGCAAGCTCTTTCAATTTATCGTCGGCGGTGGCGAGTGCAATGGCGCCCTGGTTCTCAAAGATGCTGTCTGTATATTTCCAGAAAGCGGCAGGGTTGAGCTGCGCCGCACAATCGGAATACTGCGCTGCCTTCATCGCCCACGGATGCATGGATGCCGGCAGCGGGAACTGCTGAAAGATGTAACGAACCTGGGGAAAATCTGCGGCCAGCTTTTCCATAATGGGCTGCGCCGCTTTGCAGTGTGGACATTCCAGATCGCTGAACTCCACCATCTGAATGACCGATGTTTGCGCGCCGATGGCGGGACCGTCCGCCGCCTTAAGTATGGCTCTGGCTGGAGCGTAAGGATTGGAGCCAAGGGGAAGAAGTTGCCCGATGATGGCATTCTGGTTCTCCGGATCCCAATATATGTGAATGGGATCCTGTTTGTTGAATGAGACCAGAATCTCTGTCAAACCGGGAATGACAGAAGCGCGGATATCATAAACGGTCCAGGCGACACCGGGATCGTAGCCCACCGTGCGTTTCAGCGCCGCCTCTACTTCCTCTTTGGAAGGCGCCCTGGTTCCTGTAGCGCCCGCTGGCTTCTTGGCTTGAGGAGCGGAAGGAAGGTTCGAGTTTTGCCCCAAAAGCAGGCTGGCAGTGAGAAGGAAGAACAGGATAAGTCTATTCATAATTTCAGTTCTATTTTATAGTGAGCGGAGGAGTCCGGAGTCTGGATCGAGAAGCCAGGAGTCAGAAGGTCTTCATTCCGTCTTCCGTCTTCCGTCTTCTCTGCTTCTATACTTCTGACTTCTGCGCGATCGGGAAGCGTCTTCCCAGGCCAAAGGCTTTCGGTGTGATCTTCAATCCGGGCGCCGCCTGCTGGCGCTTGTATTCGCTGCGCTCGATCATGCGGATGACGTCGCGCACCACCTTGAGGTCATAACCGCGCTCCGCCGCAATCTGCTCCGCTGTGCGATAGTCCTCCACATAATCATCCAGAATGTTGTCCAGAACTTCATACGGCGGCAGCATGTCGCTGTCTTTCTGCCCGGGACGCAGTTCGGCTGAAGGCGGCTTGTCAATCGTGTTCTGGGGTATCACCTGATGCCGGGAATTCACGTAATGGCTCAGGCGGTACACCAGGGTTTTGGGCACATCAGAAATTACCGCCAGACCGCCAACCATGTCGCCATAAAGAGTGCAGTAACCCACAGCCAGCTCGGATTTGTTGCCTGTGGTCAGGACCAGCCGGTTGAACTTGTTGGACAAAGCCATAAGGATCGCGCCGCGAATTCGCGACTGAATGTTTTCTTCCGTCACATCCTCCGGCACGCCTTCAAACACCGGCGCCAGCGCTTTGCGATAGTCGTCGAAAATCTCGTTGATCTCAATGACCTTGAGACGAATACCGAGGCGGCAGGCCAGCTCGCGCGCATCCACCAGGCTGCCGGGCGACGAATATTGCGCCGGCAGCGAGACACCCAGAACGTTTTCCGGGCCGAGCGCCTCCGCGGCTATGACGGCGGTCAGCGCCGAATCAATTCCTCCACTCAGCCCGATGATGACCTGTTGAAACCCGCATTTGCGAACGTAGTCCCGCGTTCCCAGCACCAGCGCGGCGTAGGCGCTGGCCTCCTCGCCTTCCACCTGCTCATGAATCTCGCCCTGCAAGGTTTCAGAATCGAAGTACACAATGTCTTCTTCAAATGATTTGCCCTGGGCGATGATCCTGCCGTCAGGCGCAATCACGATGCTCGAGCCATCGAAGACCAGGCTATCGTTTCCGCCCACCTGGTTGACCATGGCGACCGGGACTTTGTTGTCACGCGCGATGGTCTCCAGCATCTTGCGGCGCAGTTCGCGTTTGCCCAGATGAAATGGCGAGGCGGAAATATTCAAAACAAAATTTGCTCCTGCATGCAGCAACTCTTCCACAGGGTCGATGGCGTACAGGCGCCGATGCCAGAAATGCTTATCGTTCCAAGCGTCCTCACAGATGGTGAGCGCCATGCTGCGGCCGTTGAAGCTGAAGGGATGTTGCGAAGTTGCGGGAGCAAAATAACGCAGCTCGTCAAAAACGTCATAGGTGGGCAGGAGGGTTTTGGACTGGAGAAACTGAATCTCGCCATTGCGCAGCACTGCAGCGGAGTTCATGACGGACTTGCCGGTTTCCACCTTTGCCGGAGTCACCAGCCCACAGACGATGGAAATTCCGGGAACAAGGTGCGCAATTTCCTGAGCGATCTGCTGGTTCCTGGCCACGAATGCAGGTTTCTCCACCAGGTCGCGCGGCGGATAACCACAAATAGACAATTCAGGGAAAAGAACCATCTCCGCGCCGGCAGCCTTGGCGGTCAGCGCATAATCTATGATTTTTCTGGAATTCCCGGTGAAATCACCGATGGTGGGATTGATCTGTCCCAGCGCAATCTTCACATATCCAGTTTAAACCGTTGCCGGTTGAATTGGGAGCCGGATAGACACCTCTACAAAATCGCGTGTCACAGCCCCGGCAAGCCTAAAGAATAAAAGTGGGGAGCGCAACGCATCGTCGATTCTCAATAATCACAATCATGGCTCTATATGTAATATTTAAAAGGAAGCGGTGAGGAACCTGGTGGCGGCCCAGCCGTCAGGATCTCGCCTACAGCATCTGCAAACCGAAGAGTCACTGGCTGTCCATCCGCAAAAATGCACGCATTGTAGTTAAGCTTTGTGAGCGACATGATGTCGCTCAATACGACCCCAAGATCGGCTTCCCCTCGGCAGACTTCGATGTTTATCGGATTCGGTGATTCTTTACCGAGATATGTTTGGAGGCGCGGAGTGAAGCCAACAGTCCAAAGACTACCTGACACAGGACGATCAACGTACGCTATTCCTCTCAATACTGGATAAATCTTTCGTGTATAAAGCTTGAGACCAAAGCCCTTTCGAATTTTGACACCCACAACCTTAGTTGCTGTGCCTGCCGCATCGACAATTCCGTTCCATTCTTCGTCACCAAAAGTGATCTTGCCATGGATAAAGAGCTCGGATGGCGGTTTTTCGCCGAAGCTGGCTTTTTTGTAACTGCTGATCGCCAGCTGCACCAGATCTTTGGCAGCTGCATAGCTCAAGTGAAAGCTATGATCCACCTCTGAATACCACGGGCCCACAGCGCCACGAAATACAACACCATCACCCGAGTCCAAAAACATCTGAGCAGCGCAGCAAGCGTTCTTAGGATCTCCATCCCGATCGTCGCGTTTAAAAACAAGCCCCAGATAGCAAACGCCTGGCCGAACAAATGCAAGTTTCCATGGCCTCCCTCCGGCTTTGTAAAAACTTGAGTTACTGATATT
>DATDNH010000297.1:0-5242 GCA_036518395.1 Candidatus Angelobacter sp.
TGTGTAAGAACTGAGACGCCGTGTCACAGCAAACACGGAAAACCAGGTTACGGGGGACAGGTTACAGTACGTCACTCTGTAACCTATGCCCTGGCCAGCTTGCGCACGACAGGCTGCGCAAGCTGGTTCGGGAGTTGGCTCCTTCCCTTCTCCTTGGGGAAATCGCCGCTAGAGTGCTCTCAGAAACGCCACCAGATCCATCTTTTGCCGTTCTGAAAGCCCGAGATGGAAGCGGACATCGTAAAAGTTCACTACATCGCGAAGCGTCGCGGCGGAGCCGTTGTGAAAATAAGGTGCTCGTGCAGCCAGTCCGCGCAGGATTGGCCCTTTGGTCTTGCCTATATCAGCGCACTTGCCTGAAATCATGGCACGGCCCGGGTCAGTCACGTGGTAGGTCTTGCCGGTTGCGCGACAGACCAGCGTGTACACGGGAAGCCCAGTGGTGTTTAGCGGCGCCAGCGCCGGATAATCCGTGACTCCTATATTCAGTGGGACGGAAAAAGAATGATTTCCGGAGTTCGGGGTGTCGTGGCACGTCGTGCATGTGCCCATGAACACTTCAGTGTTCAGAGCATCGTTGATGCCGGCAACTCCGGTGATCGGGATGACCAGAGTATTGAAAAGCTGTTCTCCGCGAGCTATCGCCTCACGCGCCTCTCGATGTTCTGAATCCGCCGGATCAGTCCAACTCTGAAAGATGTTAAACACAACTGGATTGAAGGTGGCTCCGGAAGGATCGCCGCCAAACGAATCATTGATCCCCAGATGGAATGGCTGGGTGGAAAGATTCTCCGGCCCGCCGAGCGCTCCGTCCGTATTCAGGTCCCCTGCCGCGTGATCGTGCGTCTGTGCCGTGAAAAGGGCGAGCTCAAAGGCGACAATCTGGGCTGCCTGCTCGTCAGTGGGAGCCGTGGTCGCCTGCGCGTGACCTGTAGTAGCGTCCTTCGACTGCTGCATCAGGTCCTGCGTGATTGATTTGCCCGGAGCGTTTTCCCGCCCGTCCCACATGACCGTGCTGAGAAAACCCAGGTTGGTGGAAGGCAGCGGCCGTCGAAACATAGCAAGCTGCGTGTTCGTAGTTTCCGGGCAGCCGTGCGGATCACTGACTCCGGTAACATCAAATCCCCGCACTGCGGGAACACCGATCGATATGCGTATCAGGCCTTTATTCAGGAGCATGCTGTATGCACGCCCGCGCGCAGGCTCGGTTGAGATGTCCGCGCTGGGACAGTTCGCGCCATCAACCGGACGGAAAATCGGATCCAGCCCCTGGCTGGCCACAAATCTCGCCTGGATGTGGGGCGGCGTCACCGTCCAGGCATCGCTCGGCTGATGACACGAGATGCACGCCCGTCCATTTGTTCCCAAACTTTGAAAGAAAGGGTTGGAGGTGTCCACTGAACCGGTCATGCTGACGGTGCGGACTGTTCCCGCAGGGTCGGGAAAATCCCGCAGGTTCGGGTCAGAGCTGTTGGGTGGGGCGAGTGTATATCCAAGGCACGTTAGCAGCAAAAGGGGCCACATTCTGCGGGACGCAGAATGCTTAAAGCGGGGCACCATATTTCCTACTCCTAGATTTCCTCATAAGCCTCTGCCGCCCGCCAGAAGCGTCTACGGCAGAGGCGTTCGACACGACCGACAACGATGCTGCCTCTGGCTTCGATTTTGCGGCAATGGTGAACGCCTGAAGATTGTCTTAAGATGCATGAACTTCTAAGTACTAGGAAAGAATTGCTTTGCCACGTTTCCTAAAGTAAGGATGTAAAATAGCGTTACCTGTCTGAGGCCTCTTCGTGCCAGCTGAGCCCACTAATACTCTGGAACCAATCCGGTTTGGCGATGATTTCGAACTCGATGTGAACACATGCGAGTTGCGCCGAGGTGGGCGTCCGCTCCGGCTGGAACGGATCCCCATGGAGTTGCTGATCCTGCTCATCGGACAGAAGGGACAGTTAGTCTCCCGCGATCAGATTATCGAACGCATCTGGGGCAAAGGCGTATTCCTGGATACCGACAACAGTATCAACGCTGCCATCCGCAAAATTCGCCAGGTCTTGAAGGACGACTCTGCGCGGCCACGCTTCGTACAAACAATCACCGGGAGAGGCTATCGGTTCATTGCCTCGGTTACCGACGTGACCACATCTGCGACTCAGGGGGCTGCTCCAACGCCACCTATCGTCCTTGCGGCTCCGCCTGACAGCAATCTTCATCAACATTTCCTAGCTCTCCGCCGGTGGCATTTTGTGGTGGCTATTAGCTTGGTGGTATTGGCGGCGGTAGGCGCTTACCTTTTGTGGTCCCGTTCCCAGCCACAGCCGCAGGGTTCCCGCGGACGGCTGGTTCTGGCCGTCCTGCCCTTTGAAAACCTCACCGGAGATTCCAGCGAAGAGTACTTCAGCGATGGCATGACAGAAGAAATGATTGCCCAGCTCGGACGCCTTGATCCCGAGCACCTGGGCGTGATCGCACGCACTTCCGTCATGCCCTATAAGCATACCCAGCCTCCGTTAGAACAGATTGGCCGCGATCTGGGAGTTCAGTACGTGCTCGAGGGCAGCATCCGGCGCGATTCCGATAAAGTAAGAATCACCGCGCAGCTCATTCAAATGAAAGACCAGACGCACTTGTGGTCTCGTCAATATGACCGCGAACTGAGCAGCCTGCTCGTTCTTCAGGAAGAGATTGCGCAGGAGATTGCGGATGAAATCCAGCTAACTCTGGGGCAGCAACCCCGCCGAAGTGCGGCCACTCAGGCTGCGCTTTCTCCGCAAACATATGCGGCCTATGACTTATATCTGAAGGGCCGCTTTTTCTGGAACAAGAGGACAGCACAGGGTTTCCAGCAGGCTGTCGAGTATTTTCAGCAAACCATCGCCAAAGAGCCGAGCTATGCTCGCGCTTACGCCGGCCTGGCGGATTCTTACGCCATGATGAGCATCTACAGTGTTGCTCCTCAAAATGAATTCATGCCCAAGGCCCGCGCGGCTGCGCTACGGGCACTCGAAATTGATGAAAAACTTGCAGAAGCTCACGCCTCATTGGCACTGATTGCCGAACAATATGACTGGGACTGGCAGGCAGCGGAGAAAGAGTTCCGGCGCGCGATCCAGTTGGACCCCAATTACGCCACTGCTCATCAATGGTATGCAGAATGTCTGGCATTTCAGGGACGTTTCGATGAAGCCTTGGCAGAAAGCGAGCGGGCGCGGCAGCTTGATCCCCTGTCACTGATCATTGCTGCCGATAATGGAGCAATCCTTTATTTTTCCCGCCAATATGACCGCGCGATTGAGAAGTTTCGCACAGTCCTGGAGATGGACCCGAACTTCGCGCGCGCGCGTCTCGTGATTTTCGCATACATTCAGAAGGGGCAGTTTACGGATGCTCTGGCGGAAATAGAGAAGTGGCGACATTACGAGGACGGTCCATGGACTTGGGCGGCTGAAACGTATCTCTATTGGAAATGGGGGAGGCAGGAGCAGTCCCAGCGTGCGCTAAATAGATTGGAACAGTGGACCAAAGTCCATAAGTCCGATGCAAATCCCATGCTGGTGCAGGCGTATGCTTCGTTGGAGAAAAAAGACGCTGCAATCGCCTGCCTGCAGAAAGCCTTCGCAACCCATGCCAATGTAATTGCGACGCTTAAAGTCGACCCTTTTTTTGACTCGCTCCGCGGTGATCCACGTTTTCAGGAACTCGCGCGGCGCGCGGGGCTGGAGCAATAGGGTTTGGCAGTTGCAAAGCATTCAAAAAGCAACGCAAATTGACTTCCACGCCGCTGTCTAACCAGTCAGCAAGGAGGAACGTCATGCAGAAATTCAGAATGCAGTTTGCCGTGGTGGTTCTGTGCAGCGCGACCGCTTTTGTCTGGGCGGCGCCCAAGGACAAGCAAAAAGCCGATGGCGGAAGCGAACAGAATCAAACGATCGTCAGACAGGTCTTCGATGAGTTGTTCAACAAGAGAGACTTTGAACTGGTCAACCGGATCTATGACCCCAACTGCGTCGTTCACCACCGCAACAAAACAATGACGCTGACTGAAGCGCTGGCCGATGCCAGGGAATGGCGTTCCGCCGCACCTGACATGACGATGACGATCGAAAAAATACGCGGGGAAGGTGATCTTCTGAGCGTCCATTGGATTGCGCGTGGCACCAACACCGGTGAGGGCCACGGACTCAAACCCAGCGGAAAACCGATCGTGGTGCGCGGACACACCGAATTTCGCATCATCAATGGCAAGATCGCTGAAGAGTGGAACGACTTTAATGACGAAGAGATTTTCAAGCAGGCAGGACAAACTCCTCCCAAACCCTGAAATATTGAGGCATCCGCCTCTGTGAATGACGCAAGCATTTTCGCGCTGGAGCCTCGCGCTTCCACGGCAACCTTGAATGCGGTTAACCAAAATCATTGACCTACGTCTGAATCAATTGTCGCGTATAGTGAGTACGCTGCCCCCGAGGCAATGATGCATGCCCTACGACAGGATTTCCTCTACGCTCTGCGCATGATGCGCAAGAACCTGGGTTCAAGCGCCGCGATTGTACTTTCACTGGCAATTGGAATCGGCGCCAACACCGCTATTTTCAGTGTTATCGATGCGCTTTTGCTGCATCCGCTTCCCTACCCTCAGCCGGAGCGGCTGGCGGCAGTTTGGCTGCACTCACCCGGGATCGGGATCTTTCGTGACTGGCCTTCACCTGGCCAGTACATTGATATCCAAAACGAGAACCACTCGTTTGATGACATGGCCCTGGCGCAAAGCCGGGGCTTCATTCTGACCGGGCGTGAACAGCCCGAGCGGCTTATGGCCATGAAAACTCAATCCAGCCTGCTGCGAATGCTGGGTGCGCGAGCCGAACGTGGCCGGCTACTGCTTCCCGAAGATGATCGCCCTGGGAAAACGCCGGTGGTGATCCTTACAGATCGCGTCTGGAAGCGACTCTTCAGTTCCGATCCCGAAATCATTGGCAAAGCCATCACGCTGAATGGAAATCCCTACACTGTGGCCGGCTTGCTGGGGCCTGAATTTCTCCTGAATAACGAGGTGATGCCGTCAGAAGGCCCCATGGACAAAGTGGATTTGATTGTGCCTCTTCCCCTGGGTCCGGATGCTGCGCAAAAACGAGGCGACGAGAACTACAACATCATGGTGCGCCTGAAATCCGGCGTAACCATCCAGCAGGCACAGCAGGACATTGACGCCATAGCCAGCCGGATTCGTGAGAAGGACAAG
>DATDNH010000298.1:0-3299 GCA_036518395.1 Candidatus Angelobacter sp.
CAGCGACAGGTGGATCACCGAGCGGACTGCGGCCTTGTTAATTCCGAGCCCAAAGGCAATGGTGCCAACCAGTACTCGCACTTCATCGGCCATCCAGCGGTCCTGATTGCGCTTGCGTGTGTCGCCATCCATCTTTGCATGATATGGAAGAGCGCCAATTCCCTGCTGCTCGAGAAATTCCACCGTCTCTCCCACGCGTCTGATGGTCGGCGAGTAGACAATCACATTGCTGCCCGCATGCTTCTTCAGCGCCCGGACGAGAAGAGCGCGCTGGCTCTCTGCATCGCACTCGTGCACCAAATAACGCAGGTTGGCGCGATGGAAGCTGGCTATGTATTTATCAGGGCCGCGCAGACGGAGCTGGTCAATGATGTCGTGCCGCACGCGGCGTGTGGCGCTGGCCGTGAATGCGGCCATCGGACGCTCAGGAAAATGAATTCGCAGTGAGCTGAGCTGCCGGTAATCCGGGCGGAACTCATGTCCCCATTCAGAAATACAGTGCGCCTCGTCAATGGTGAAAAATGCGACCGGCACTTTTTTCAGCCAGGGGATCGTATCCGCGCGGGCAAGCCGTTCAGGCGAAAGATAAAGCAGCCGGTATTGGCCCTGGGTTGCGCGAAACATGGTACGAAATTGTTCATCGCGGGAAAGTGTGCTGTTCAAAACCGCTGCGGGAATTCCTATTTGTGCCAGTTGAGTAACCTGGTCCTGCATGAGCGCGATCAAGGGAGAAACCACGATGACGGTTTTATCAGGCAACACTGCTGCCGGTAACTGATAGCAAAGCGATTTCCCGCCGCCGGTCGGCATGACCACGCAGGTGTCATGGCCTGCCAGCAGGCTGGCAACAATCTTTTCCTGAAGGGGGCGAAATGACTCATAGCCCCAGTGGCGGCGTAACATAGCCAGAGCTTCAGAATTGGGAGTCACCGCAGCAGTATAAAAGAAAGCAGTAGTTAGTAATTAGTATTTAGTAGTTAGCTAAACATAGCCGAACAGTCCCTGTTCCCTTGGGTTCCCGGCTGCTGCCTATTGCCTGTTGCCTGTCGCCTGTCTTACATTTCAACAATGGCGGCTGCAGCAGAACTCGAGAAGCTCCTGGCAGAACTGGGACGTAGCTTCTACGCTCGCGGCTGGATGCTGGGCACCAGCGGAAACTTCAGCGCGGTACTCGGCCGTGATCCCTTGCGCATCAGCATTTCATCCAGTGGAATCGACAAGGGCAATCTCGCGCCGGAGCATTTTGTGCAGATTGACATTTCCGGGAATGTAGTCGAAGGATCCGGTCAGCCATCGGCTGAAACGGCATTACACCTGATGCTGGTGCGCGTCCGCGGAGCCGGGGCTGTGTTGCATACACACTCCGTGTGGAGCACAATTCTTTCCGATGAGCACGCAGTCGACAGCGGCCTGTGGATCGAAGGTTACGAGATGCTCAAAGGACTTGAAGGCATACGTTCCCACAAGCACCGCGAATGGCTCCCGATCGTTGAAAATGATCAAGACATGAGAAGGCTTGCCGGTGTGGTTGAAGCGCTACTGAAGGAACATCCGCAAGCTCATGGCTTTTTGTTACAAGGTCATGGGCTCTATACTTGGGGTGAGGATCTGGCGCGGGCCAAACGGCATCTCGAGATTCTGGAGTTCCTCCTGGAAGTGGTGGGCAGAAGCCGTTGTGGACTGAGCGCTGGAGGTTAAACATGGCAGTCGTCAGGATACCGAAGGAAAATCGTACTTTAGAGAATTCCACTGACATCACAGCGCACCTCGCGAGCATTGGCATCGACTACGAGCGCTGGGATGCGGCGCACGCTGTCGCATCAGATGCAACGCCCGAGGAAATCCTGGCCGCCTACAATCCGGAAATTGAGAAGCTGAAGCATCGTGGCGGCTACGTCACGGCTGACGTGATTGATGTCGGGCCACAAACGCCGAATTTGGAAGCCATGCTGGCCAGATTCACTCGCGAGCATTGGCATGACGAAGATGAAGTGCGCTTCATCATCTCCGGCCGCGGCATCTTCCACATCCATCCGCGGGAGGGACCTGTCACTGTGATTGAAGTCGAGCCCGGAGACCTGATCCGCGTCCCGCGCGGCACGTGGCACTGGTTTGATCTTTGCGCTGATCGCAGGATTCGCGCGATTCGACTGTTCCAGGATATGGCTGGCTGGACTCCTCACTATACTGATAGCGGAGTTGATCGCAACTACCAGCCCGTTTGCCTGGGACCGTCCTATTTTCCTCCGCGTCCGGCTGAAACAAGATCTTGAGCCCAATAACTACTCAACAAATCTCAGCCGTTCTTCTGGACGTGGAAGGCACTACTACGCCTATCGGTTTTGTGTACAAAACTATGTTCCCTTACGCGCTGTCTCACGCCGGGGAATTTTTGCAACAACACGCATCGGATGCGGACGTTTGCGCCGATTTACAAGCGTTACGCAAGGAACACACGGCGGATGTCCACACGGGTGCAAATCCGCCGCCATTTAACGACGAACCGGACTCGGCAGTTGCTTATATGGAGTGGCTGACGGCGCGAGACCGCAAATCAACCCCGTTTAAAGCCCTCCAGGGAAAAATCTGGCAAGCAGGTTTCACCAGCGGCCAATTGCGCGCTGATGTGTTCGAAGATGCTCCGCGTTCACTCGCGAGATGGCGCCGGCATGGCAGGAAAATCTGCATCTTCTCTTCCGGCAGCGTGCTGGCGCAGAAACTGCTGTTTGCCCACACCGTCTCAGGCGATCTCAGCGAACACATTTCCGGTTACTTTGACACCACCGTAGGCAACAAGACCGACGCTAACAGCTACCAGAAAATTGCGGATGCTCTTAAAAAGAACCCCTCTGAAATCCTGTTTATTTCCGACGTCACCGCAGAACTTGATGCAGCAAAAGGGGCAGGCATGGAAACGCTGCTGTGCGTGCGTCCCGGCAACCGTCCCCAGGAGCCGAGTAATCATCGAGTGATTCACAGCTTTGATGAGGTCTTCCCTTAAGGACTCCTGGAATTATTCGCGCTTTGCAGCTCAACGCGTATGAGATCGATTTGCGAATCATTAAGCCACGCATACTTGACCACGACTGACTGCCCAATTTCAGCTGCGTCATAATCTTTTTGATTAACGATAGTATAGCGAGGGCCAAACTTCTTGAATCTGTCCTGCTCGGCTGTGGCAAGCGCCTTTCGGTGCCGTTCTGGTATCTGGTCGAAGTTATCGATCTTGTAATAAACACGGAATTCCGGAGTTTTCTTCCGCCAAGCATCCACAGGAATAGCTCGACCTTCAGCGTCCT
>DATDNH010000299.1:0-5021 GCA_036518395.1 Candidatus Angelobacter sp.
GTGCTCATGCCCCACACCTACCAGGTGCGTGACTTCGCCCCGCAACTGGCCACATCGCTTGGCCGCACGCTCATCAGCGACGCTACCGGGTTCAGGAAAGATGGTGACAAGCTGGTTTTTACCCGGCAGATGTTCCAGGGAAAGTTTGCCGCTGATGTTGCCTTCGCCTGCGAGCCACCACACTTTGCGACGTTTCAGTCCGGCGCGTTTCGCGGAGATAAAGCCGAATCCGGCGCTGCCGCTGCTCCCGTGGAAACGATCAATGCGGAAATTCCTGACGCTGCGATTCGCACGCAGCCGGAAGCTCCCTTCAAAGAAGCCAAGCAAGCAGTTGATCTTACCCAGGCCGAGATCATCGTCTCTGTGGGACGCGGCATCAAAGAGCAGAAAAATATTGAGCTGGCCAAACAACTTGCAGAGGCGCTGGGTGGAGAGATTGCGGCTTCACGTCCCATTTGCGATTCGGGCTGGCTTCCCATGGACCGCCAGATCGGCAGTTCCGGGCAAACTGTTGCGCCCAAGCTCTATCTGGCCATCGGCATCAGTGGCGCTATTCAGCATATTGTGGGTATGAAAGGTTCACGCAGCGTGATCGCCATCAACAAAGATGCTGAAGCGCCGATTTTTGAGATTGCCGATGTAGGCGTGGTGGGAAATCTGTTTGACATCGTGCCCGCGCTCACGGAAGAAGTGAAAAAAGCCAAGAGCTAGGTTACAGGGTGCAGGTTACAGGGAATAGCCGTTGGATTCCCGGAATTGCTTCTGCACACCGGGGCCAAAATTGCCAAAACCTCAAATCACTGGAAATCAGTTGCGCCAGTGTCATCAGTGGTAGGTTTTTGCTGTTTACTATTTGATATTTACTGGTTACTGAATGCTTATCTTTCGCAAACCTTTAGAGGGTGTCGAACGCCCGCAGATGGAGGCGGACGTGGTGATTGTCGGCGGCGGGCCGGCGGGTATGGCCTGCGCGCTTCGGCTTTCCCAGCTCATCGACGATCACAACCGCCGTCATCCTGACATCCCACTCACCAAAGAAAATATTTATGTGCTGGAGAAGGCTCGCGAGGTGGGCCAGCACTGCCTTTCCGGCGCGCTGCTCGATCCCCGATCCATGGACGAACTCCTTCCTGGCTGGCGTGCTGAAGCGCCGCTCGATGCCGAGGTCTCTCACGAGTCTGTCTATTTCTTGACGGAAAAAAAAGAATTCCGCTTTCCTCTCACACCTCCGCCGATGCGTGATCATGGAAATTATGTGATCTCCATCAATCGTTTTGTGAAATGGCTGGGAGAAAAAGTCGAGCAGGCGGGAATCACCGTGTTCACCGGCTTTGCCGGATCGGAGCTTCTGTTTGACTCCAGTCGCGTGACCGGCGTGCGTACCGACGACAAAGGTGTGGACAAGCAGAACCAGCCGAAATCAAATTTCGAGCCCGGTTACGATCTCAGGGCCAAAGTCACCGTGCTGGCGGAAGGCACGCGTGGATCGCTTACCAAGCAGCTTGTCGGCCGCCTGAATCTTGATAAGAACCGCAATCCTCAGACTTACGGCATTGGCGTGAAGGAACTATGGGAGGTCCCCAGCGGGCGAATCCGCAAGGGCGAGGTGATCTATACCGTCGGCTGGCCGCTGACGATGAAGGAATATGGCGGTGCCTGGATTTATGGCTCGCGCGACGGCATTGTTTCCATGGGCTATGTCACAGGCCTGGACTACGCCGATCCCCGTCTCGATCCGCAGCACGTTCTACAGGAATTCAAGAAGCATCCCTTCATTGCGCATCTGCTGGAAGGCGGCAAGATGATCCGCTATGGCGCGAAGACCATGCCTGTAGGCGGCTGGTATTCCATGCCGCCGCTGGGCGGTGATGGCTGGATGATCGTTGGCGATTCTGCCGGTTTTCTGAACTCGCAACGCCAGAAGGGAATCCATCTGGCCATCAAGAGCGGGATGCTGGCGGCAGAGACGGCGTTCGAAGCTTTGCGCGAAAATGACTTCAGCGAAAAAAAGCTGAAGCAGTTTAAAGATAAAGTAGACGCCAGTTGGGTGCGCGATGAACTCTATGAAGTGCGGAATTTTCATCAGGCATTCGAAAATGGCCTGCTCCATGGATTGTTTCACGTTACGCTGCAACAGATCACCGGCGGGCGCGGACTGCATGAAGTTTATGCCGCGGAGGCCGGTCATCGCCGGTTAAAACACCTGGATGAACTGCCGGCGGACGGCGGCACTCGCGCGCACTTGCTGGGCAGCGCCAGAGGCGATGGCAAACTAACATTTGATAAGCTAACGGACCTCTACCATTCGGGGACGAAGCACGAAGAAGATCAGCCTGCGCACCTGGTCATCCATGACACGAATATCTGCAATACGCGCTGCGTGGTGGAGTTTGGCAATCCCTGCCAGAATTTTTGTCCTGCGAATGTCTACGAGATGGTGGAAGCTGCCGACGTAGCGCACGGAAAAGCAATTCACCTGAATCCATCCAACTGCGTGCACTGCAAGACCTGCGACATCATGGATCCCTACGAGATCATCTCCTGGGTCCCGCCCGAAGGCGGTGGCGGGCCGAATTACGATGGAATGTAAATTAGTCAGGTTCCTTCGTCGCTAACGTTTCCACTGAGGGGTTTTCCGCCACTCTGCTGCCCTTTTTTGCTCTTTGGTGATTTCATCGCTGCTGAGATTGGCGGCGGCCTTCTGTGACTGTTCCTGGGCACCGGAGATTTTGTAGAGTGATGCCAGGTAAAACCAGAAATAGGCATCCCGCTGATCATCGTGCGAGCCGCCCTTAAGTTTCAATCTTCCAAGCGACATGAATCCATCTGGATACATCTGCGCGACCGCGTCGCGATACCACCTCTCCGCCTCTTTCAGGTCCTTTTCTGTCCCCAGTCCGTTCTCCGCCATTCGGCCCAGGATCACCATTGCTCCTGGAATGTGGTTATCGGCGGCCTTTTTGCACCAGGACCTGGCCTGTAAAAGGTCTTGCGGTACGCCCGTTCCATTGATGTAAAACTGGCAGACGTTGAGTTGTGCAGCGCCGGCGCGTTTAGCATCAGAATTAGCGAATTGCACATACGTGTCGAACGCGGCCTTCAAATCTTTCGGGGTTTCCTCGCCTTTTTCGTAGAGCTGGGCCAGGAGCATTGTTCCGAATTCAAGGTGGCCCTGCAAGTCTTGGGAAATTTGCGTTAAGGCTTGTTCCGCGTTGCTGCTTCCGTGTCGTTTGGCTATGACCATCCAGGCATAGGCGCGATTCAGGTCAGAGCCGACACCATCACCGTTGTAATAAGAGATGGCAACATTAAAATCCGCTTCGGGTAGAGCCTGCTTCGCCGCTTTCTTGTACCAGCGGAATGCCTCCTGTTTATCACGCGGAACACCGTGACCACGGCTGTACATTACGCCCAGGCTGTTTGCCGCGCTAGCGTTGCCCTGGTCGGCAGCTTTTCTGTACCAGTTCGCAGCGGATTCATCGTCTTGTGCAACATCTTTGCCGTCTTCGTAGGCACGTCCAAGCTGGAATTGGGCTTCGGGATCGCCGCTTTCCGCCTTCTTGACAAGGTCATTGATAGAAGAGACGGAGGCTGATTGGCCTGCGGCCCAAAGCCAGCAAAAACACATGAGTGCCACGCACCAGACTGTCTTCATCGCGGTATTTTTACCACAAAACCGGTAATCCCGAGCCAGGCAGTGTACCAAAATCCATCGGTTCGCTTTGGATTCATAGCTGCACATTTGAAATCCCAGAATAGGCCTTCAGTGTGTAGGCAAATGCTCTATTCGGACAACCGTGCGCTGACGGGGTATTTCGGATGGCCGAAGTTGTCACCGCAGGCGATGCGTTAGGATCTGCGGCCGTGTTGGCATTGCCGTCAATGTCACCATTTCGAATCGCGGTTACCGGCCCCAGAACCTGAAGTGATACTTTGCGTTAAAGCAGCCGATGATGCTCATCCGCCGAGGCCGCAGACATCATGGCAAAGAGTCTGGCGGTGTCGGCAAGCCCCAGGTTCAGGGCAATCGCCCTCGCGCGCAGCAGGCAGCCAAACTGCGTACTGCCCGATCACCATTCATTTTTCCGACATCTTTCGCAATGAGATATTTTGGAAGAGCACCCGGTACTGTCCTGATTTAGCATAGCACCGACCATAATAAAGCTTGACTTAAGCCGCTACCTTCGCCAAAATGCGGCGACTGGAAATGGGGGGCTGTCGTGGGGGCATCTGCACGAAGACCATCTTGCTCTGCGCAGACGACGCAGTGGGGACCGCCCAATAGACAATTAACGAACACGCGCCAAAGACGCACGCTGTTCAGGCGCTATTGATTTCAAATGGCACGAGGCAGATTGCCAAAAGCGATTCAAACTCACCGCTTTGAATGAGTGGGGGAAGGGTTGCTGGAGGCGGTTTACTCAGATGTTGTCCCGCTGCGATCGCTACCGCTTCCGTGCCTGTTTGCATACGTCGGCCTCAAATTCGAAGCAATGAACTTTGCGTGAAAGGAGTCGTCTATGAAGTGGTCCACGATCAAATTGGGTTTGCTGGTCCTGTTGATGATTGTCTTCCTATCCGGGACGCTGGTTTGGGGGCAGCTCGGAACTTCAACGATTCGAGGAACGATCACCGATCCTTCCGGCGCCGCGGTGCCGGGCGCCACCGTTACGATTACGAACTTACAGACGAACTTGTCAAGGACGCTGACCACCGGACCCACCGGAAGCTACTCTTTTGAGCTGATTCCGCCTGGCGAGTACCAAGTGGTGATGGAAGCCAAGGGATTCCGAAAAAGTGTGGTGGCTCAGGTGCGAGCCTTAGTTGGCAGCATTACCGAGGTGTCGCAGTCGTTGACAGTCGGCGAGGTCAAGGAGACTGTGGTGGTCGAGGTTTCCTCCAGCGATATCCATGTCAACACTCAAGACGCGACCTTGGGCAACAATATCGAGAGCCAGCAGATCCTCGGATTGCCCTTGAACGACCGCAATGTGCTGGCCTTGCTCACGCTCCAGCCGGGT
>DATDNH010000300.1:0-19286 GCA_036518395.1 Candidatus Angelobacter sp.
CTTCAGGTATTCATCGCGCATCCAGTCTTCCATCTCCTTGCGCATGATGCCGCCCTTGGGATGCCAGAAGATAAGGCCCGGCCCGGCGAGTTCCTGAATGCTGAACAGGTCAAGCTGCTTGCCAATCACGCGATGATCGCGTCGTTTGGCCTCTTCCAATTGGTTCAGGTATTGATCAAGATCCTTTTTGTTGAAGAAAGAAGTGCCGTAGATGCGCTGAAGCTGGGGGTTTTTCTCGTCGCCCAGCCAGTACGCGCCCGCAATGTTCAGCAGCTTGAAAGCCTTGATCCGCCCCGTCGAGGGAACGTGTGGCCCGCGGCAGAAGTCCACAAACTTACCGTTGCGATAGGTGCTGATCGGCTCACCCGCTTTGGTGAACTGCTCGATGAAGTGCACCTTCATGAAGTCGCCTTCCGAACGGAAACGGGCCAGGCCTTCATCGCGGGGAATAAATTCGCGCTCAAATTTTTCGTCGCGGTTTACCACGTCCTGCATGCGCTTCTCGATTTTTTCCAAGTCGTCCGGAGTGAACGGCGCAGGCCGATAAAAGTCATAGAAGAAGCCTGTTTCCGTCGGTGGCCCGTGTCCCAGCTTGGTTTCAGGAAATAACTCCAAAACCGCCGTCGCCAGCACATGCGCCGAGGAATGACGATAAACTTCCAGCGCTTCAGGATCTTGTTCCCTCAGCAGGCGCAGTTCAACATCCTGCTCCAGCGGCCTGGTAAGATCGGCAAATTGCCAGCCATCTTTGGATGGCTGAGCATGCATGCTCGTAGGGGTTTTCCCACCATCCTGTGATTCCTGATGGCTGGAACCAGCCTGTTGGGGGGCTGAATGCTGAGTGCTGACTGCTGAGGGCTTGACCTTCGCTACCAGCGCGGCATCGGCAAGACGAGGACTGATGGACTTGGCGATGTCCAGCGGCGTCGTGCCTTTCGGCACTTCTTTCTTGCTCCCATCCGGCAAGGTGACGGTGATGCTCATGGTTTGAACTGCTTCTGACATGAAATCCCTTGAATCAGAAAAAAGGAGGCGCAACCGACCAATTTGTTCTGATACACCAGAATAAAGTTTTTCTGACGCTCCCGTAAAGTGGGCCGGAACAGCTATACTGCTTTGGCACAAAACAGGAGCACTCATCCATGCGATTTCCCCTTACTCTCATTGCAGCAGCCCTTTTTGCCGTTTCAGCCTCTGCCCAGGTCGAAACCTGGCAGATTGATCCCAACCACTCGGCGGCGCAGTTTGCTGTGCGCCACAATGGAATTTCTACGGTTCGCGGCGCGTTTGCCAAAACCACCGGCACAGTGCAATACGACCCGTCTGATCCCACCAAGACCGTAATTGACGCAACCATCGATACCAACTCCGTCGACACGCGAGTGGAACCGCGAGATAAAGACCTGCGCAGCCCGAATTTTTTTGACGTCGAGAAGTTTCCGACAATCACCTTTAAATCCAAAAGCGCAGCGGCGGCTGGAAAAGGCAAGATGAAGATCACCGGCGACCTGACGATCCATGGCGTGACGAAAGAGGTCGTACTCGACGTTGACGGGCCGAATGGGCCCAACAAAGATCCGCGCGGCAATCAGCACATGGGCGCCTCTGCCACAACGCAAATCAGCCGCAAGGACTTTGGCGTGAACGGCACTCCCGGCGGCGTATCTGACGACGTTCTGATCACGATTGACGTGGAGATGGTGAAGCCTGCGGCACCGCCCGCGCCCAAATAGCGAAGGCTTGAATTTCAAAATTTGGCTTGGACCGGAATATCTACAAAACGTTGCCGCGACATCTCCGCACCGTAGGCGATACAAGCCATGATGTCCGCCTCCTGAAGCTGCGGATAATCCCGCAAAATCTCCTCGACGGATGCGCCGTTGGCAAGGAAATCCAGAATCAGCGAAACCCAAATCCGGTGGCCCCGAATGCATGGCTTCCCGAAACAGATATTGGGATCGATGCTAATTCGCTCCAGCAGCTCCTCGCGGCTCATGCGTGCCTCCTGTGATCTCACCCTTCGATAGTTATTGTATCTGCTGCCGCCGAACTCAGCTCGGTCGTCGGTTTGTCTTTGGAGTCGAATCAAATTCACACCTTATAATTGACGATTCATGTCCACGCAGACCCTGGAGAGCTCTGTCCAAACTATTTCCCGGAGTTCCGCCGCAAAACGGAAATTTCTTATTCTGGCAATTGTTCTCGCCTGGGCCGTTATCTACGTCAGCAGCATTTTCCAGCCTCCACTTATGGACGATGCGGACACCGTCCATTCCGAAGCTGCGCGCGAAATGCTTACCCGCCATGACTGGGTGACCCTGCACATCAATTTTGGCTTTCGCTATCTGGAAAAAGCTCCGCTCATGTACTGGGCAGTGGCTTCCAGCTTCAAAATCTTTGGGGCACATGACTGGTCGGCGCGCCTGCCGATTGTGTTTGGCGTGCTTGCCCTGCTGCTGGTTGTCTATCGTCTCGGACGCAGGGTCTACGGCGAGGAAGGCGGATTCTACTCTGCCCTGGTGCTGGCCACAGGCTTCGGGCCATTCATCTTCACGCGGATTCTGATCCCCGACATGGCAGTGGCTTTGTGGCTCGCGCTGGGCTTTGATTTTTTCCTGACCACCCTTCAGCAGGAAAAACCTTCGCGCTGGACTTGCTGGGGACTTGCCGCAACCATGGCCCTGAATGTTCTTACCAAAGGCTTGATTGGTCTGGTCTTCCCCATCGGCACGATTCTGCTTTTTCTTTTCTTCACCGGCAACCTGCGCCATCTGCGCAGGCTGCGGATCATCTCCAGCTTCATTGTCTTTCTCATCATCGCCGCCCCCTGGCATCTGCTCGCAGGTTTTGCCAATCCCGCACAGGGCGAGGTCAGAGGATTTTTCTGGTTCTATTTTGTCAATGAGCACTTTCTCCGCTTTCTCAAGAAACGCTATCCCTACGATTACGACACTGTTCCCCTGTGGCTGTTCTGGGGATTGATGCTGCTGTGGCTGATGCCATGGACAGCATTCATCGTCCAGGCTCTGGCTCAAATCCCGCGCCGAGTGCGTGAGTGGCGCTCCGGACTGACTGACTGGCAGCGCGGTACATTGCTGTTTGCCCTTTGGGCGGCGGTGCCACTCGTGTTCTTCAGCTTCTCCAGCCGGCAGGAGTATTACGTGATTCCCGGCGTGCCGGGAGTTGCGCTGCTGATCGGCGGCTGGCTCGCCGGCGAAACAACTTCGCCGCTCGACAGCCGCGAGCGTCGCAGCGGACGCATTTCTTCGCTGGTTCTAGCCGCCATAGGTGTTATTGCGTGCGTGGTGGCAGTTGGGCTGGCGAAGGAGGCGCAAGCCCCTCCGGCAAATTACGACATTGCCGAGTTGCTCAAGAAAAATCCCGATGCCTACCGATTATCTTTCGGCCATTTTCTCGACCTGACCCCGCGCGCGTTGGGAGCATTCAAAGTGCCGTTGCTGGTGACAGGAATTGCTCTCGCTCTTGGAACCATCCTGAATTGGCTTCTGCGCCGCTCCAATCGAACCTTCGCCGCGAACCTGGTGCTCGCGTGCATGATGATCATCTTTCTGATCCAGGCTCACAGTGGTCTGGTCATTTTTTCTCCCGTGCTCACGTCAAAAGTTCTGGCGGACAAGATCGAAACTGTGTGGAAACCTGGCGACCTGATCGAAATCAACGGCGACTATGAAGCCGCATCCACCATTCCTTACTACGACCAGAAGCCGGTCCGCATGCTCAATGGCCGCGATTCCAACATCTGGTATGGCTCGCTCTTTCCTGATGCGCCTGATCTTTTCGACAACAATGAGTCCTTCGAAAAACTGTGGCGCGCTCCCAAACCCATCTTCTTCTGGACGGAAGAGGAAACCGTCTTCCACGATGCCGCCGCAATCACCGACTACTCAAATACCTGGTACGTGACGCAGCGTGATCGCGTGGAAGGAGAAAAAATTGCCGCCAGCACCGATCACAAGTTGACACCCGAACAGCGGCACCAGGAATACCAGCGCATCGACTCGAGGAGCCGCGCTGAGCAACAGGAGTTTGAAGACTGGAAGAAGGACGCCTACCAGCAAGTGCAGCACGGAGAAGCCGCTAGCCACGGAATTCCCCGATACGTGAAGGACTCAAACTGTGAACTGGCAAAGTGGGGCGGGAAACTGATCCTTACCAATGAACTGAAACTTTGTCCTCAACCGGCTGGGCGTCAGGGTCAATCTCGCTGAGCAGTTCGGGAACGGCCAGGTGCGCGGGACGAATCTTGCCGTCCTCGAGAATGAAGATGTCGCCGCGCCAGTGCACCGTGTGTCCGGCAAAGCTGGCAAACCATACCCAGAGGGCGATCATGTCACGCAGAGGCACGAGCCACAAGTGACGCGCAATCGCGGGATCACGCACCACCCCTCCAACCTGAAGCGCAACCGCGGCGCGAAGAGCAGCGGCGGCGGCCAAAACCGTCCAGGCCCACCACGCTCCGTGTGAAAGCAGCGCAGCAATGATGGCCCACGGCAATCCAAAGGTGAGCAGAATGCCAAGATAGCCACGACGCCGCGAGTCGCGCGTGCTGCGCGCCCATCGCATCTGGTGCTCA
Source organism: Candidatus Angelobacter sp. (assembly GCA_036518395.1). Taxonomy (GTDB): domain Bacteria; phylum Acidobacteriota; class Terriglobia; order Terriglobales; family Acidobacteriaceae; genus Angelobacter. Next base: position 4,595 of record DATDNH010000300.1, read on the forward strand.
AAAAATTCACGGAAACTGTAAGCCGGCAGATGGGTCTCCACCACCAAGTCCACGAGAACAACTTCCAGGCCGGCTTTCGAGATGCGGCTGCCCAGCTCGAAGTCATCGGCCAAATGGTCCACCAGCGGTTCCAGCCCGCCAATCGAATCCAGAGCAGCGCGCGTCATCGCCAGAGTAGAGCCCAGGGCAAAGTGAAGTCCGTGCTCAATTTTCCAGGCCGAGAGCACTCCGGCAAAGAAATCTGTGCTGATCCCCACCGATTCCAGTTTCGATCCCAGCGTCTTTGCCGCGATGCCGCGATACGGGCAGGTGACCATGCCTACTTCGGGCTTTGCGAAGGGCGCCATCACTCGCCGCAGGTAGTCTGGCGTGACGTAAATATCGCTGTCGTTGATCAGGATATGGTCATAGTGGGCCAGTCGCAGCATCTGCACCATATTGCTGGTTTTGCGGTTTGTGCCCAGCACGTCCGGGCAGATCATCAGTCTGATTTTGCAGCCTGGAAACTCACGCATGAGTTGCTGGACAGCTTCTACGGCTGGATCATCGGCATCGTTGACCCCGAAAATAATTTCGTACTCCGGATAGTCTTGAACGCAGTGGCTGCGGAAGCTCTCATACATCTGCGGATCCACGCCGCGCAACGGCTTAAGAATAGAAACCGGCGGCGTGAACTGAGGCTGGGGTTTGCGGCTCTGGTGGCGGAAGCTGCGCACGCTCCACAGGCACAGGACATAAAAGCCCATGCCGCAGAGAGCAAGCAGCACCGCGACAATACCAGCAATCAGCATGATTTAGCTGACTCCTATTCTATGCTACTCGGATAGTTGCGCTCTAATCAGAACGGCTAAGCCCTTTGGTTTCAATCCAGCCGGCGAAATCCCTGCTGGCCGCAAACGTAGCCCCGCCACGGCAAAAACTGCGTTTGAGTCAATCCCCCACAAATGCCGCCCCAAGATGTGGGTGAATCTTAACACTTCTTTGCAAAGACAGGACAAATTACTTTATGTCCCGTGAATGTTTTTTGCTTGATCTCTTCCAGGAACGCTGCTGGAGGAAGAATCTTGCGTTTTGCATGTAAAAATCGCGGCTCCAACGGTAGTAGGGTGATTCTTTCATTGACATTCAGCAGAGTTCTTTTAGAATCTCGCGTCATAAGTGCGTTTCCCCGCTTTCTAAATTTCATTAAAAAACGCATCCTCAAAGGAGGGACTGTATGTTTTGTGGGAGCTGTGGCAAACAAATCCCGGACGGATCAGGCTTCTGTCCATCGTGCGGAGCCGCTGCAGGCAGCGGTGCTCCGCGTCCCGCAGCCAATGCTGGCGCCAGCACCGGCCCATCGGCGGCCGCTGCACAGCGCGCCAAAATTGAAGCGCAATTCAAGGCCGGCTCACAAGATGCCATCCAGGCCTTCATGGTGCTGCTGAAAGATCCTGTAGGCGGACTGGCGAAATCTTATGGGTTGTTCGATGAAGGCCGCGCCTTGATGGTGGGTGGAATTTTTGGCGTTGTATTCGCCCTTGTCCTGATGCTTGCCGCCTTGAGCGGCGGAGGCGGCGGGTTGGGCATGATGATGGGCGGAGCGGGAGGCGGTGACACAGCAGCCTTGATCGCAGCGGCCAGAGCCGCCGGGTATGGGCCCAGTACAGCGAAGGTCATGTTTCAAGCCCTGATTGGTGGGCTGGTTTTTGCAGCAGTGCTTATGGGGGTCTGCGTGCTCGTGCGCGTGGTGTTTAAAGGCACGAGCAAGCTGGCGGGTGAAATATACACCGCCGGTGCGTGCCTGCTTCCTTTGGCACTGGGAGTTGCGGTCACACTCATTCTGGGGATGGTGGGCCTGTATAGGATCATTCCCGCGGTTCTGGTCTTCGCGGGGGCGTATATGATTCTGATGCTCTTTGCCGGATTCCAGAGGATAGTTGGCATCTCCGAAGGCAAGGCAGCTCTCGCCGTACCGTGCGCACTCGTAATCGCGGGCTTGGTAATGGGCTTGATAGGTAGTGCGTTCTAAGCGACAACAAGGTTTAGTAAGGACTCGACCCGGGACACCGTGCCCGGGTTTTTCTTTTGGGCGGCGCACTCTGTTTCGGCAGCTTTTCTTCAATCGCCTACAATCCGTGAGTAGATGCAAGCGTTCGCCGCCACCTGTGAGGCTGTAGCCGCCACCACCAAAAAAACAGAAAAAGTGCGGCTGGTAGCCGAATACTTTCTGCTCAGGCCCGATGAAGCCGCGCAGGCTGCGATTTTTCTCTCCGGACGCGCGTTCCCGATGTGGGAAGAGCGCACGCTGCAAGTCGGCGGAAATCTTTTGTGGCGGGCCGTGGCCGAAGTGTCCGGCAAAGGCGAAGTTGCCTTGACTGCCGCTTATCGCCGACACGGTGATCTCGGTGCAGCGGCGGCAGACGTGCTTGCTCATGGATCACCGGCGGAGAGCTCGCTTTCCGTTGCCGAACTGGCTGAAGTTTTTGAGCAATTGGCGCGCACCTCCAACACCGCGCAAAAGCTTGCGATGCTGGAGCTGTTGCTGCGTCGGGCAACGCCTCTCGCAGCCAAATACATTGTCAAAATCATCGGCGGCGATCTGCGCATCGGACTGCGTGAAAGCCTCGTCGAGGAGGCAATCGCAAAAGCCTATGAATCGGAGCTTGCGGCTGTGCAGCGCGCCAACATGCTGTTGGGAGACATCGGAGAAACCCTTCGTTTGGCTGCGGTGCGCAGGCTCGGCGAGGCACAGATGCGGCTTTTTCATCCCGTCGGCTTCATGCTGGCCAGCCCGGCTCAAGACGCGCAGGAGGCCTTCGAGTACTTCACGCAGGCGATCGTGGAAGACAAATATGATGGCATCCGCGCGCAGGCGCATTGTGGAGGCAAAAACGATCCTCAGGTCCGCATCTTTTCCCGCACACTCGATGAAATCAGCGAATCATTCCCGGAACTTCCACCGGCGCTGCTGGCCTTTCCCGAGCCTGTAATTCTCGACGGCGAAATCCTGGCCTGGAAATCCGAAACCATTGGTGCAGAAACGGTTGGGCGCGCGCTTCCTTTTTCCGAGCTGCAAAAACGCCTCGGGCGAAAAAAAGTTTCTGCGGAAATGGTTCGGATGGTTCCCACCGCCTACGTAGTCTTCGACGTCCTCTACGCAGGCGGGGAGCTGCAACTGGAGAAGCCGCTGCGTGAGCGCAAAAAAGTGCTGGAAGAGATGTTCGCGTCCGTTCCCCAGGGCGGCTTCAATACCGAACATCTGATGGCCGCTGAAACGGCGCAGGGAAACCTCAAGTTCGAACCGGCAATCACGAACCGGAGCGGCGCGCCGCGCGTGATTGAAGCGCCCACTGTAACCGCCTCATCCGCCGAACATCTGGAGCAGATCTTTGCCCAGGCGCGCGAGCGCGGCAATGAAGGGCTGATGGTCAAAGATGTAAATTCTCCTTACACACCCGGGCGTCGCGGCAAATCCTGGCTCAAGCTGAAACGCGAATTAGCGACCCTTGATGTCGTAGTGACAGCAGTAGAGTGGGGACACGGCAAGCGCATCAAAGTCTTGAGCGATTACACATTTGCCATCCGCGATGGCGACCAGTTGCTCAATGTGGGCAAAGCCTATTCCGGCCTTACGGATACCGAAATCGCGGAAATGACAGAGTGGTTTCTGCAGCACACTATTGAAGACCAGGGTTTCCGCCGCGTGGTCGAGCCGCAGATTGTGCTGGAGGTAGCATTCAACAATGTCATGAAATCAGACCGCCATGCCAGCGGCTTTGCCCTGCGCTTTCCCCGCATCCTGCGCATAAGGACGGACAAGAAAGCCGATGACATCGACACCCTGGAAACAGTCCGGGAAATTTATGAAAGGCAGCATAAGAAGAAAATTCTTACCACTGATGACGCGGATAAAACTGATCAGCACTGATCGCTTTTAGAGCAGTAGCGGCTCGATTGCTTCTGACCCATGCCTAAGAGGGTCTCTCCTTCGGTCCAGGTTCGTCGCTGGCTGAGTGTCGCAGATCCCGGCATGCCGTGGGCTGTCTACTTGTTAACAGTCGCTCGTCTTCGCACGTCTCCTCTTGTGGAGAACTGAAATGATGAACCTGCACACCAGCAAAATAGCTGCATTGGCAGTCGGGCTCTTTTTAGCGCAATCGTCGTGGATGCAAGCTCCTGGACAGTCCGTTGCGCCCAAGTGGGCCGGCAGCATCGCTCCAACCGGCAACATGACAGGAATCCGCTTTTCTCACGCTGCCGTCCTGCTACCTGATGGGCGGGTGCTGGTTGTGGGTGGAATCGAGAGCAACGGGGTCATGCAGCCCACGGCTGAGTTGTTTGATCCAGCGAATGGTAAGTTCATTCCGGCCGGGAAGTTGCAGTCCCCCCATGGCTGGGGAGTTACGGGCACACTTCTTCAGAATGGCAAGGTTCTGATTGCCGGAGGTTCAAGCGGCTGTGATGTGCCTTGCTACAGCGCTGATGCTGAACTGTACGACCCATCTGCGGGCGCCTTTATCCATACTGGCCGCATGATGGTTCCGCGAGCCGGCGCTCGTTCGCTGCTCCTGCCCTCCGGCGACGTCCTGTTCGTGGGTGGTAGTGAGGCTCCCAACAGCAGTTCCGCAGCGACAGCGGAGCTTTACCACGTTTCCACTGGCAGGTTCTCACCGGCGGGCGCCACTCACCTTTCCGACCCTTGTCAGCTCGTGCTGCTGAAGAATCACCGCGTGTTGGTGGTGGGAGAATCCGGAGCTGATCTCTATGACCCGTCTACAGGACAGTTCACGCCTACAGGCAAGATGACGATTCCGCGCTCCAAGTTCGGCGCCGCAATGCTGCCGGATGGGCGAGTGCTTATCGTAGGCGGGCAATCGGGCGGCCCCTGGGGCACAAGAGTCACCAGCTCGCAGATCTATGATCCCGCCAGGGGCACATTCGCGCCGGGTCCCGAGTTGAATTTGAAGCGCTTCAAGCTTATCCACGCAGTCGTGCCGCTTAACAGCGGCCGCATTCTGGTTGCCGGTGGGGCCGATCAGCCGGAAGTCTACGATCCTGCGTCGGGCATCTTTCTTCCGGTCAGCGGCGCAAAGTTGGATGGATTTTGTTTCTCCACTGCGACGGTTCTGAACGATGGCAGAGTCCTGCTGGCCGGTGGTTATGCCAGCCCCGGAGGCCGCGGCGTCAACCACGCCTGGCTTTATCAACCGTAGCGGGCAACAAATGATGCTGTTCGTGGAGCTGTGCGCTTTCCCTTTGCTTCAGCCTAGCGACGAACATCGCCGCTTCCAGCCCAACCTCGTCGCGGGCTGAGTGCTTAGTGCTGCTGCTTTCCCTCACGCTTGCTCGTGCGTATGTCGCCCGCCTACCGGAATCACGCAGCCGTGGGCCACGTCGCAAATCACGTTCTCAAACTGAATGGTCGTGTGATGGATTTGGAACTTCGCCGCCAGGAGCTGCTTCACGTTGCGCAGAATGGCTTCGCTCTCTGAAGGTGGAATGTCCTCAATGCTGATGTGGCAGGAAAGTGCATGCGTTTCCGAGCCGATGCTCCAAACGTGAACATCATGCACATCATTGACGCCCGGGACCGCGCTGATGCTGGCAATAATCTTTTCCACTGACATCCCGCGAGGGATTCCCTCGAGCAGAATGTTGAGCGTCTCACGAATGATTCCCCATGACGACCACAGGATGAGGAAACCGATTCCAATCGAGAGCACCGGATCGATCCAGGTAATACCCGTCAACAAGATCGCCCAGCCACCGACGATGACCGCCGCAGTAGAAAGGGTGTCGCCAAGCTGGTGGATGAAAGCGCTGCGGATGTTTACGTCTCTCGAAGAGCGAATGAGAAACCACGCAATCGCGCCGTTCATTGCTACTCCCACGGCAGCCACCCAGATCATCAGCCTGGCATGAACCTGCACCGGGTTGTGCAATCTCTGAAACGCCTCGTAAAAAATGTAAAGAGCAACAACAACCAGAGTCAGGGCATTCAGGAAGGCCGCCAGAACACCGGCGCGGTGATAGCCAAACGTCTTGGTTGCGTTGGGCGGACGTGACTGAATAAAAACCGCTACCCACGAGAGCAGCAGCGCCAGCAGGTCGGTAACGTTGTGGCCGGCCTCAGAGAGCAGCGCCAGGCTATGCGCGCGAATCCCGGCCACTACTGTCAGCACCACGTACAACAGCGTGGCAAGGACCGACCAGCGCAGCACGCGGACACTGCCTGCCCCGTGCGAATGGCCGTGATCATGCATGTATGGTCAAGTTTACCCCTGATTGAATCACAAATTCGACTCCTCAGATACCCAGGGCACAGGTCGAGCAAAGCATAGTAGAAATTTGTGGAGCGCGGCCGCCCTCGGCTGCGTCTTCGATGTGTTCCGTCGCCAACCGACTGTCCAGTAATCCGTTGAGAGCGTTCCGTACTCGGGCCAAAACTATGTGCCAACCTGCGCTGAACCCCCTGCATCTGCGATAAGTCAGAACTGGTGGTCTGCCGCTCGCCAGGTCTCGGCCCCTTCGTCAATTTCCCGCGGGCGGAAGCCCGTGCAATCAGACAGCAAGGAGAAATGCTTATGAGGAAATCCCTCTACCTGCTGGTCTTTGTGCTGGCACTAGCCCTCGCCTACGCTGCTACACCGCAGCAGTCAAGCAGTTCCGGTTCCAGTGCACCTCAGACCCAGTCACAGCCCTCGAGCACACCCTCGACAACAGACCAGACACCGAGTCAAACACAACCTTCAACCACGCCGAGCCCGACACAACCTTCAAGCACGCCCAGTCAGACACAACCTTCAACTACGCCAAGCCAGACTCAGACTCCAGGCAGCGAGGCCGGGGCGTCCACGCAGGCAACCTCTACTGGCGGCGACGTTCAGTCGCAGATTCAGAATGCCCTGAAGAACGATCCCACGCTGGGCAGTGCCAACATCAATGTCATGGTCAATGACAAAGAGGTTGAACTCACCGGGGACGTAGCGTCCAAACACGACAAAGAGAATGCCAAAAAGATTGCTGAGCAATTTGCCGGCAAACTCAAGGTTAAAGACAAACTGAAGGTTCAAAAGGCTCCCGGAAGTACGCCGAGCACAACCCCGCCATCGAGCAACCCCGGAGGCAAACCGCCGGGAAATAGCTTCATGCCACAGAGCAGCAGCTCCAGCGGCACACAGCAGCAGACGCCGTCCAGCTCTTCCAGCCAGGCCGGGTCGTCTTCCTCTGGAAACGATCAGCAAACTCAGCCCAGCTCTTCGGCTCCGTCCTCCACCTCTTCCTCCGGTAGTTCGTCTACTTCGGGCGGAGTAGCGGGAACAGCAGGCCAGAGCCAGACTCAGACGACACCACAAACCCAGACCCCACCATCGGGGCAGAGCAACCCGAGCAGCAATCCGTCTGGCAACTCTAGTAGCAGCACCACCAGCACCACAACCACGACCACTGAGACGCAGAGTGGCGCCGGCGCTGCCGCAAGTACCAGCGATCTGCAGACCCAGATTCAGACTGCCCTTAAGAATGAGCCCACATTGAGCAGTGACAACGTCAATGTGAGTGTCACTGATGATTCGATCGATCTTTCAGGAACCGTGGCCACAGGCAAGGAAAAACAGACCGCGCGGCGGATTGCGCAGTCTTACGCCGGGAACCGCAAGGTGAAAGATCACATCACCGTGAGCGGCAAGGGCGCCGACAACATGAACCCCAGTGATAAGGGAACCAATCCGAGCACGAACCCGGATCAGGATAAGAGCAAACCTCCAAAAAATTAGAAGTCTGCCGACTCTATTTTCGGGGCGGCCATCGGCCGCCCTTCATTTTTTTAATTTACAGGAGCGAACCTGAACCCATCTCGTGATGCAGAAGTTTTTGTTTCACATCCAAACCACCTCCATATCCGCCCAGAGTACCGCTGGAGGTAATCACACGATGACAGGGAACGATAATGGGGATGGGGTTGTTGTGGTTTGCCTGTCCCACAGCGCGAAAAGCGCGAGGACTCCCAACCTGCTGCGCGATATCGGCGTATGAGCAAGTCTTGCCATAAGGAATGCGCAGTAATGCGTTCCAGCATTTCTTTTGAAAATCGGTGCCGTTCAAGTCCAGCTTGCATGTAAATTCTTTCAATTCGCCCTGAAAGTAAGCCCTGAGCTGTTCCTGGTACGGCTGGAGCGCCACAGGAGCCTCAATCCAGAGTTCATTCCTGCGCGGCCGAGGCAATTGGCCGCCGAAGTGGATATAGCGCAGGCCGCGCTCGCTCGCTGCCAGCAGAAGTTTTCCCACCGGGGTTTCGAAAAAACAGTAGTAAATTGCCTGCGGAGGTTGCATCAACAAATCCTAACAAATCATGTGTATACAGGCGAAAAAAACGGCCGCAGAAACGCCGGGGCTTGCAACATTCTTGTGTTATTTCACATCTATTCCAACACTGCTGCCACAAGCTATGGCGGTGGCTTCTTCGGCGCCATCCCATGAACGCTCGTGAGCTGAAGTAAAAAAGGAAAAATTTTTACTGGCTACGCGCGACGGCAAGTCCGGACGCGCGATTTTAGGCCAGCGGGGCCCCATGAATTTTGGTTACGCGCCAGTATTAGCCACTTCTGGGATCCACAATCCGGCCCACCTGCCGCATGCGATTGTCCACCCGCTGACCTTCATTCTGCCTGACCCGGCTTCAGGGCGTCAGGATGAGCGCAGGTGAAGACTATGGACATTCGCGCGCTGGTGCTCGTCAATCAATCGACTGAAGTACTGGCGGACCCCCTACCATTTTCGTCCCTGCCGCCGGCCTTGCTGGAAGTCGCCGGCAAAACCCCACTTGAGCGCACCATCGAGCGATTGCTCCGTTTCGGCATTCAGCCAATCACGGTGATCAGTGATTCTGCTTCGCCGCTTTCGGCCTATGCCAGCGACGGCAGCGGCCCAATTTATGTCAACAGCACACGCGAGCTATTCTGGCGCGCGGCCGAAAGCTCATTCAATGATCTGATCCAGGAAGGCGCTGAGCTGGTCGTGGTGCTGAGTCTCGGCGCCTACGCAGAAATCGACTTTGAAAAGATGGTGCAGTTTCATTTGGACCAGCATGCCCGGGTCACCCAGGCTTGCACGGAAGCGAAGGCGCTGGAAGTGTTTTGCATTAGCGCCTCACGTCGCAATGACGCCGCATCTCTCTTTCGCAGCCAGCTCACCAAATGCCGCAGTGAATGTCCGCTCTTTGCCCATACCGGATACACAAACCAGCTCAAAGACGCCCGTGACTTGCGGCAGTTCGCCATCGACATTCTGACCTTGAAGACTGAGACCAGGCCGGCTGGCAGTGAAGTTCGGCCAGGTATCTGGGTTGAGCAGGGAGCGCTGGTTGAAAAAGGCGCGCGATTGGTGGCGCCCGCGTTCATTGGCGCATTCGCCAAGATACGGACCCACGCCGTTATCACGCGCTGCTCCTCTGTGGAACATCATGCGCAGATCGATTGCGGAACCGTGGCGGAAAATTCCACGGTGTTGCCCTACTGCCGCGTGGGCGCCTGTCTGGACGTGGCGCACTCGGTGGTTGGAACCGCCACCATAACCAATCTGCGGCGTGACGTTACAGTCGAAATCCTTGATACGAAGCTGGTCAGCTACGTTCTGGCGACACCAGGAAATCGCCTGATGCGTGCGGCCGCGGAGCTTGTGTCTTTCCTGCCTAAGCAGATGTGGCAGGGGCTATTCGGCGGACGGAAGCCGCAGCAGCCGGATTTGCAGGCTGCTCTCCAACAGACATCGCCCTCTTTGGGCGGAGCGGCTGGATATGAAACACCCGCATGCGATACCGATGCGGCAGAAAAATTCCCTTCCAACCTTGCCATTGTGAGGAGATATGGAAATCAATAGCCGACCCGTTATCGTCAAGCGCATGCCCGAGCGCGTCAATGCCCGGACGGCGCGCGAGTTTTTGCAGGACGTGCAGCCCTTTCTCACCGCCGATCGGCCGCAGATCGTTTTTGATCTTTCCCAGGTCAAGCAACTGGACTCCTCCGGAGTGGAGATGCTGTTGCGCTGCATGTCTGAAGCGCACAAAAGGGACGGGGATTTGAAGCTCGCCGCTCCCTCAGCGCAGGCATCGGTTGTGCTTGAGCTGACACGCACAGAACGCCTGTTTGAAATCTACGATACCTCGACTGATGCCGCGCGCAGCTTCAGCGGGTTCCTGCCCAATGCGTTGCGACAGCAGCTTCTGCATCAAAAACAATCACCGCCAGCTACTCTGGCCGCATGACATCACGGGGAGCAATGTCACATCCTGAGAGCGTCGCGACCTATGTAGACGAACCCGCCCAATTGGGAGCTGTCTCTGAACAGCTCTCCCAGCGGGAGCACAAGTCTCGCGTGCTGAACGGCAGCATCATTATGCTGATCAGCACGTCGCTGGTCGCTGTCCTGAACTTCACCTTCAACGTGGTGATGGCGCGGATTATGGGTCCGGCAGAGTTCGGGCAGATGACTGCCGTGGTCACCATCCTCATGCTGGCCTCCGCGATAAGTCTTTCCTTCCAGCTCGTTTGCGCGAAATTTGTGGCGCGCAATGAAACCACCGGCGAAAAGGCCAGCATCTTTCACGGGCTGATGGGCAAAGCTTGGATTGTAAGCGCAGCGGTGGGAGGCGCGTTCATCGTCCTGCAGAAACCTGCGGCAGCCTATCTTCACATGCCCGATTCCTGGGTGCTGGCCGTGCTGGCAATTGGGATCTCAGCTTATGTGCCGCTGGGAGTTCGCCGTGGTGGAATGCAGGGCACCTGCTCATTCATAAGACTGAGCAGCAACTACATTATTGAGGCGACCACCAAGCTGATCATCGCGGTGGTCCTGGTGTTGATGGGATATGGCGTGATGGGAGCCACTGGCGCAATTTCTGCTTCCATTATTGCAGCCTACTTTTTGCCGCGCATGCCGGCCGAATTCAGGGCCAGGGCGCATACCGCGCTGCAACCCGCTTCGTTCAAAGAGGGAATGCAGGCCACTGTATTTTTCGTCGGCCAGGTCATCATCAACAACATAGACATTCTGCTGGTGAAACACTTCTTTGCCGCCGAGCAGGCGGGAGTGTATGCCGCAGTGTCGCTCGTGGGTAGAGTTTTGTATGTGGCGGGATGGTCGTCAGTCAGCGCGATGTTCCCTGTGAGCGCGGCCGCCAAGCCGCGCGACAGTGGCGCTCACGTCATCGTCATTCCGTTGCTGTTTGTGATTGGCCTCTCGCTTGCGTTCATCCTGGGCTCGTACTTTTTCCCGACGGTGATCCTGGGAACCATCTTTGGCCAGGGATTCTCTTCTGCAGGATCGCTGCTGACCCTGTATGCGGCGGCTACGGGACTTTATTCGCTGAGCGTCGTCCTGATGGCCTTTGAGATGTCCCGCCGAATTGCCAACACTGGGTGGCTGCAACTGATCTTCAGCGGGATCGTGGTGCTGGCGATTGGAGCGTTTCACCAGACGCTGGAACAAGTCATTATCATCCGCATCGTGCTCATGGCACTCATGCTGGTGCTGGTCTCGTTTCCTTTCGTGCGGCGCTACAGGCAGGTCCTGGCTCCGCAGCAGGAGACAGTATGAAAAAAATAACCCGAACCACTGAAGCTGAAGTTGTGGCTGAGTTCCTCAAGGGAGAACTATTTCACCCGGAATATGACGACGCCAGGGAGAGTTTTGAAAGCCTCGTGAATCATCCGGACCTGACCAACGAAGAGGAGAATGCCATACGTCTCGCGCTGCTGTTTCGCCGGCGCGATACCATGTGGCGCGAACTTCCGGAAGACATTCAGTGGTGGAACATTGAGCTTGCGCCGGAAGACATCGAACACATTAATGTTTTTCCCCGGGCCCATTGGCGCCGCATTGCCAACGGAGACTTTCAGGCTTTGCGCGTCGCGGAAAAGATCCGTACCCAAATGGAACAGGGCAAAACCAGCATGCTGCTGGCCAAGATCCACATCCTGCGCACAAATCTCCAGCTTGAGGGGCCCAGGTCAACAGTGATGCTGCTCGGCATTGATGAGCACCATCCGTTCACCCTGCTGGAGGGCAATCATCGCTTCATCGCGTCGCTGCTGCTGCCCAGGGAGATCATGCTGCGGCGGCTGCGGCTGGTGGGTGGATTTTCACCGCAGATGCACAAATGCTGCTGGTACAAAACTGATCTTCCAAACCTTCTCCACTATACGAAAAATCGCATCAAATACATGTGGAGCAGAGATGCCGACCTGCGCCGGCTCCTGCGAATGCGCGCATCGCCCACAAGCGACCTGGCCGGCGTCAGCGAGTTATCCGAACGGAAAATCTGAGTAAGGTCGAACGAAGAAAAAGAACGTTCCCCGAGGAGTTATGAAAATTCAGCAGAGAATCCCAAAAATCCTGAGCTCAATTCTGGTGGCGGCGTTGTGCATTACGCCGGAGCTGGCCGCCGCGGCTGGGCAACAGAATACGCAATCGCAACCGCAGACACAGTCCCAACCGAGCGACCAGCAAAACAGTACCCAGCAGCCTGCAACCACGCCTTCTGACACACAAAATACACAGGACCAGCAGCCACCGGCGCAGCAGAATCGCGGAACGCGGGTGAATCCGTCAGAGCCGCCATTGCAGCCAGTGACCACGTATCCTGATGCGAACAATCAGCAACAGGAGCAGACGCCGACGACAACCACCACGCAACCGGCAACCACGCCCGCAACAACGACAACCACCGTACCGGAAGCGCCTGCGCCGAAGCAGTCGCAGGAACCTGTGGGAGCAGCAGCGGCGCAAAAAGTGCCGACCGCAGGCGGAGCGGCTTCGAAGCCGGCTGGAGCGGCGATTGCTCCCGCCAAGCAACATCAGACGCGGTCACTGCTGATCAAGATTGGAGCGATCGCAGCCGGAGGACTCGCAGCAGGAACGGTTTATGCGCTGAGCCGGGGAACTTCTTCCAAGCCCCCGGGGGCCGGAGCAGCAGGAACAACGCAGAAATAACGTAGAGACGTTGCATTGCAACGTCTCCCGAGGTGAGCAGAGCGAACTGAGGAAACCGCGAAGATACACCGATAGTGAAAGCGCTTTAGCAGTTAAATAGTTTTAGTAGTTAGTAAAGGGCCGAACCCAGGTGGCTACATCCCCGTTGCTAATAACCTTCTCAGGCGTTGACGGTTCCGGAAAGTCAACGCAGATTGAAAACCTGCGCTCAGCCCTTCACGCTGCCGGGATGCGCACGCGGCTCCTGGCTTTCTGGGACAACGCAGTTGTCGGAGTAAAGTATCGCGAAGGGTTTGTCCACAAAGTTTATAACAGTGAACGCGGCATTGGGGCGCCGGGCAAGCCGGTGAACCGCCGCGATAAAAACATGCGCGCGTGGTATCTCACAGTGGCGCGACACTTCCTGTATCTGCTGGACGCCATCAATCTCAGGCGTGTGGTAGCGCGAGAGAAAGAATCCGGGCCCGACGTGATCATCCTCGACCGCTACATCTACGATGAGATTTTGAATCTGAACATGGCGAATCCAGTCAGCCGGGCTCTCGTCAGGTTGGTTCACGCATTCATTCCGCGTCCCGACATTGCTTATCTGCTCGACGCCGATCCAGCAGCAGCCTACGCGCGCAAGCCCGAATATCCGCCGGAGTTCATGGAAGAATCCCGGCAAGCTTACTTCAAGTTGGCAAACGTGCTGGGCACGATGACCCTTATTCCGGCAGGCACACTGGCTGAGGTTGCAAATGCGGTGTTGAAAGTTGCAGAAACCAAGCTTCCAGCAGGGAATAGGGAACAGGGATTAGGGAATAGCAGACCTAAAACCACAGCCCAAGACCCCGAGAACGTGAACGCCGCGTAAGGGCAGGCAACAGGCCAAAGTTCAGGGAATAGGGAATAGGGAATAGGGATTAGGGATTAGTAAAACCGAACCCGCCTTGCCGCCGATAGCGCTGATCGCCGCCGATTTGATGTCGGATAAAAGTGTCAATTTGGAAACTGTGTGAGCGGTTGATACGTTGATACCACCCGCATAAATATTGATTAAAACGCTATTGGCCATTGGCTGTTGGCTGTTAGCTAAGCCAAAATAACCTTACCGCTGATCCCCGCTGATCGCCGCTAATGAGATTGTTCGCTAAACCCACCCTTTCGAAAACGTCGCAAGCAGTTGATACGTTGATACCAGCTGCGTAAATCCGCGCAGAGCGGGATTTCGCCTGTCGGCTCGGACGCCGCCAAAACGGCTCAACATTGGGGAAAACAGACAACGGGCAATTGGCAACAGGCCACAGGAAATCCAACCCCAGAACCATCAACCATCCTTCGGCTACGGTCGCGATCCTGCGACCTCACCTCGAGGACAGGCTACGGACCAAAGGAAGCCGGGAGCGATGGTGGCTAAAACCGTCCACAAAAGTAGGTTTTAGGCAGGTTTCAGGATACTTTTTTTATCGAGGTATCCTGATTGGCCGCTTATAACCATCAGAACGCTAACCCGTTAGGGACGCTAAGGACGCGAACAGAAAACGCTAACCGTTGGTCCTTCGCTGAAGATCACACCGGAGACCGAACTAACAAACCCAAAAAGATGGTTTTTGGATGGTTTTTGGACTACTTTTTTGCCGAGGTGGCCAAAATCCAGGTTTGAGTCCACATGTAACAGGTCACATCTAAAAAAGTCACACCCACCATTTTTGTGGCGAAAAACCTACCAAAAACCTACTTT
>DATDNH010000301.1:0-11938 GCA_036518395.1 Candidatus Angelobacter sp.
GAGCGTGTGTTGGAAAGTGCCGTAATCCTGAGTTGGAAGGAACTGCTGCCAGCCTCTCGCACAGGTGTGGTCCAGGTTGAATATGGAACTGCTCCTGAGCCCTCTCTCCAGTATATGAAGATGTGGCTGTCAACTTTGCGAGGAGGGTGGGACCTGGTTTGCGAATATTGGATGGCTGCCGGGACAAACCGGACTCCGGCAATCGGACTCACCTTCAGCAACGGGTACTATTCGGAGCATCTGGCCCGGACGCTGGAAGATGTGCTGCGACGCCACGACGGCGTTCCCAACCGCCTGGCCGGAGAAACGGCTGTGAATCTGATCGTAATCAACTCGCCTACGGAAGAAGAGAGCCGGAGCGCCGGCAACTGCATGAGCAAAACTTACGAGCGGCTCGGCATCAGGTTTCCCGAAATGCACAGTGCCCATGAGCATGGCAACCCGGAGAAAGTTGCGTGACTAAGATTGGATTTAGCGCCCGGGCTACGGACAAGGGCAAAGAATTTGTTTGCGCACGCTGTTCCGGGCAGGTAGCCAAATTGGCGGAAAAGCAATACGCCCGGCAACATCCATACGTGATGGAATGCAGGAAATGTGGCCTGGTATCCGGCGGCTGGGAGACGAATGAAGAGCGGGACCAGTTTCTGCTGGCAATGCCATCCTCATCAAATTGACTGCGGCTGAAAGACTGTCTTTTAAGAGCGGTGTAACTCCAATAGATAGTCTCGATTTCAATCGAATATGCCGGATATGGCTTGAGGAGTGAAAAATGCAACTCTATGTTTTACGTTTGCGGGATGGTAATTGCATCATCGTGGCTGCTCCCAGCGAGGAAAAAGCTACAGCAAGAGCGCGGCGATTGGCTGCGAGTGAAGTTGCAAGTATTCGCTGCCTCGAATCATTCGTCGCTCAATTCTGTTTGACAGATGAAGGTGAGCTGGCTGCCAACATTCTAGACGGGAAGACGATTGCCGAGTTGCATGAGCATGAATATCCGCTGCTGCGAGCTGCCCATGCCCATTCCTATGAAGACTTCGGAACTTCAGAAACGGACAGCAACACTCATGCTGTTCGTTTTAGTTCCGCTGCCAGAATCCACGCGAAGCAGTGGGACACGCGGGACAAAGAAACCATTCGCTATGCTGTGGAACAGGAGCGCCTCCGATTTGCGCACTAGCAGGAGCCAGGGCGGCGCCCTCTGTAGGCTCTTCCAACCAAGGATCGGCGTCTTCAAATGTCCCAACGGTTGAGAATCGGTACAACTCCAGACCTCTCTCGTTTGCCAAATGCCGGAAGTCACATCGGGCGGAGTTGCAATCATGTGCGCGGGTTTAAGGCATGAGCTTTTTTGTGGGAATGATGAAAGGCTTATGCCGGCGTTCTGGAGCGACCACCACGTGCTTGCCGCTCGCGCGGAAATCATTCGGGCAGGTCACAGGTTACAGGACAGACAAAACCCACCAGAAAAACACGCTTAGTAATCAGCTAGATTCAAACCTTCTGCTCGACTGCCGCGGCCACAAGCCGTTTGGGTGCTTTGCCCACCTTGATGCGGGCGACCTCCTTGTGGCTTTGGCGATCGACGATCGAACAGTCGTTGCTTCCAGTGTTGCTCACACACGCATAACGACTATCGGGTGAGAATGCAATCCAGTTCGGCAACAGTCCCACCGGAATCTTCGGCGATAACTTCCCGCTGGCCACATCGTAAACGTAGACATTACCGCTGGCCAGGCTGGCAGCCCAAAGCTCTTTGCCATCGGGCGTAACCGTCAGGCCATGAGTGGCTGTATTGAGCAGCGGACGCAGATCAGTTCCCGCCGGAAGCGCGGGGAATTCGATCTTGCGAACGACCTGGCGCGCGGGAATGTCGGCAATCACAAATCCATGAAAACCGCTAAGCGCCACATACAAGGTTCTCTCGTCCGGGCTTACGGCAATAGGGCGGGGAACGCCGCCCACGGGAATCTCCGCCATATATTCCAGCGTCTTGAGGTCGATCATGTTGACCTGATTGCTGCCCGTGGAGGTCACGAACATGTGCTGATTGGTCCCGGCATTCAAGCAATTGTGGGGGCGCTTGATGGGAAGAGTCTTCAGGATCTTCATTTCTTCGGCTGACACAATCTGTACGCAGTCACCATCGAAAATTGGAACCGCCAGAAACTTTCCGTCGGGCGTCACCGCACATTGATTCGGGCGTCCAGCCAGAGCCAGCGTGTGGATTACCTTACCGGACACCGCATCGAGCGCTTTGAGCGCGTTTTCACTTTCGATGGTTGTATAGATCACCCGCCCACCGGCCGGCGCCGCGATCCCGTGAGGCTTCTGGCCGACAGCCCAGTCCTTCACTACCTCCAGGCGTTCCAGGTCAATGACATCTATATCCGCGCCTTCGCTATTGGTCACGAACAGCCAGGGACGGCGCCGGCTATCAAATGGAAAGGTCATCGTGCTGGCAGCGCCGGCAAGCAGCAACTGCAACACGGTTCGGCGGCTGAGTTCGTTTTGCATGTTGAAGCCTCTTAGCGGCCTGATTATATAAAAAGGCCCGGTTTACATCTGCGTTATCGCCTCGGCCTGCGAAAAACGCATGTAAAGGGTTGGTTTGACCCCCAAAACCCAGTGATGATCCGTGCTCTCGCATCTGCAGTTAAGTAAATCGGTCACATGACTTAAGCATCGATTGTTACTGCAACCTTAAGCAAAAAGACACTGACCTAGAAATTCATTGACACGGCGCGCGATTGCCGCGACAATGCCTTTACTCGCGCCACATTTGTCCAAGAACTTGCGTTTGCCACGCAAGGCCGCACGTAAGCCTGCACGGGTGCCAGGTAAGTGCAAAATTTTCGTGTTCCGTGCTTCCCCAAATTCCGTCTTAACAGGGCATGAACGCAAAGTATGGAGCGGTTCACAGACGAGGAACTAGTCGAACGCTGCCAGGCCGCCGAAGGACCTGCAGCCCGCGAACCGTTCCTGAACGTTTTGTTCCAGCGTCACACCAGGAAGGTCGCTTCCTGGTGTCAACACATGACCGGAGACGTGAATTCAGCCGTGGACCTTGCGCAGGAAATTTTTATCAAGGCATTTCAAAACATCAATTCCTTTCGCAGAGGCGCAAAATTTACGACCTGGCTTTACTCCATTACCCGCAACCATTGTCTTGATGAGTTGCGCTCAAAAAAGAGGCAGGTAGAAGAAGTATCCGAACTGCCCATGGAAATTCAGGATTGGGGACTTGAAAGCGCCGATTCCGCGATTGAACGTTATGAGTCCGCAGAATTGATGAAGCAACTTGTCAGGGAATCGCTGGACGAGACCGAGAACAGAGTCATGACACTTCATTATGTTCACGAACTGCCTTTGGACTCAGTCAGCCACATGCTTAAGCTGAGCAACGAGAGCGGGGCGAAAGCTTACATCGTCAGCGCGCGGCGCAAGCTGAAACGGGCCCATGAACTTTGGAAAAGCCGTAATAAACCAGTGAAAGTCGGCAGGCAATGTTGAATCGAAAAACATCGACGGAACCGGAACTTTTCCGCAGCGCGCTTGGACCGGGCGAGGACTGCCCTCCGCTCGAAGACCTCGAGACGCTGATTTCCGGAGCGCCCTCGTCCGCAGGTTTGGCCGATCACGTCGCCTCGTGCTCCTATTGCAAGACCGAACTGCACTTGTTGCAGAGTTTTCTGGCCGAAGATAACGCGCCGGAAACGCCCGAGGTTAGAGCAACCATTGCGCAACTCCAGAAGAGATCAAAGAAAATCTTTGCCCAGTCGGCGCCCGACAATACGCGCGTACCGTGGTGGAAGGCTGCAATCACATTGCGCAGCCTGGCGTATGCATCTTTCGCCATGGCAATGGTTCTTGTCGTAGCCGGAATCATGATCCACCTCCGGACAACGAATGAACCAACCTTATTGAGTCAGACAACTGCGCCCGGTCATGAGGTGTTTCGGTCCGGCAGCTTTGCGGTAATCACTCCGGCGGGCGACCTTCATGAGGCTCCCAAAGAAATCCGCTGGGAAAGCGCTCCCAGCGCGGCAAGTTACCGGGTGAGCCTGCTTGAAGTGGATCGGCACGAGGTCTGGAAAGCAGAGACGACGCAGAACCATGTCGATTTGCCAGTGTCTGTTCGCTCTGTTATCGTTCCGGCAAAGACCCTCTTTTGTGAAATTACAGCTTTCGATTCTTCAGGAAACAAAGTTGGCGCCACTGGTTTAGTGCGCTTCCGTCTTTTGCAAAGCGGCGGCGGTGGTTGATGTGTCTGAACACGTTCCGCACTGGTCGGCAGGAACTCAGAGGAGGTCTGTTTTGAATTTCCGTTGGCAATGGCATTGTGTGGCCCTTGTATCCATATTGCTTCTGTCCCAGGTGCTACTGGGGCAAAGCACATCAGGGTCCACGAGCGGCGGATCGAGCACTACTTCTACCAGCACATCAGGCTCGACCAGTGGCGGCTCTACAACCACAACAACCACCAGCACCTCCGGCTCAACCAGTGGCGGCTCGACCACCACAACCTCCACTACAACTTCTACCAGCACGAGTGGTTCGACAAGCGGTGGCTCATGCACGATGTCAACCCAGCAGATCTCTCTGCATATACCGGATGAGACCGCGCCTCCCGGCGGCATGGTCCAGATGAAACTTCTGGTCACCGAGCCGGCTCCGATTTCCAGCGGCGGCCCGCGCATTCCCGTGCCCAGCGGCACAACCGTAAGCGGAATCAATCTTTTTAATCCCAACGGAGACGTCAATGGGGTGGCCTTGGTGAGCCCATCGCTTATCAGCGTGGCCTCTGTCACTTCGACAGGGCCCCAGGGAAGTGACTATCCCATCATGACAGTGGCTTTTCAATTGCCCGCGAACATTTCCGTGGGGAACAAATTGTCATTCAACCTTGATCCATCTTCTACCTGGACGCTGGGATTGCTCGGAACGGCCACGCTGAAGCCCATCCTTCCTGCAACGATTACCGTCGGTGGCACCATTTCCATTACCAATGTCGTCCCCGGCGGCGGGATCCAGCCTGCAAGCACAGTGGTTCATATTCAGGGAATCGGCTTTCAGCCAGGAACACAGGTGCAGCTTTCCAGCATCAAGGTGAGTTCAATTTCTGTGGTCAGTCCGACCGATATAGAGATCGTGTTGGCGGAGCCCACACAGATGACAGGGAAGAAAATCCAGGTCACGAATCCAGACGGCTCACAAGACACTTACTTTTCCTACATGCGCGGGATTCCTCTGGGGCAGAGCAGCCAGGCGCTGCTCGCTTCCGCAGTCCCGCTCTTTTCATCCGTGACCTATTCACAGGCGGTATTCGCCACCACGGACACTTCCACGAGCGAGTTCACTGGGATCGCGGTGCAGAACCCGAATCTTATACAGGCGACCGTCACCTTCACCCTGTTTTCGATATCCAAGGTAGCACTCGGAAGTTCCACGATTGTCATCCCTGCTGGCAATCGCATTATGCGTGACATGACTGAGCTCACGGGCGTGGCTCCCACGCAAGGGAGTTATGTAACAGTTTCATCGGATCTGCCGGTGCAGATGTTCGGATTCCTCGGCGATAACGTCAGCGGGACGGTTGTGCCATACGTTGCGCTTTCTTCGCAGCCTTAGCAGT
Organism: Candidatus Angelobacter sp.; assembly: GCA_036518395.1. Taxonomy (GTDB): domain Bacteria; phylum Acidobacteriota; class Terriglobia; order Terriglobales; family Acidobacteriaceae; genus Angelobacter. Next base: position 5,633 of record DATDNH010000301.1, read on the forward strand.
GGCAAGACGCCAAAAAACCAGGCTGATGATCGCGAGTACCGCCCCAGCAGCGAGAACAACCATACTCCAGGGGATAACGCGAACCGTTGGGTTCCATCCGTCGCCATTGATAACAAATGCGGCCCAGTAGCGCGGGCTGGCGAGTGCTGACTTGGAGCGGAGAAAATGGAGTTTGGCTGCCTGTAAAGACTCCGCTTTTGTCGCGCCATGACCGAGCGAGTAATAGAGCTGGGCCATGAATGTGGCGGTCGGTTCATCCGCCACCTTCCACATTGATGTAATGGTTGCCGAGGCGCCAGCCGCCAAAAACGACTGGCTGAAAGCCTGCGCTCCTTCTCCGGCCACGATTTTTCCCCGCGCTGTATCGCAGGCAGAAACGGTCACCAGGCCAACATTCTTGAGATCAAGGTTATTCACTTCCTGCTGGAAGAGGTAATCTGCCGAGTTCTGCGAATTGGAAGCCAGCAGAATGCGCGAACGCTCAGGGTGCTCAAGATCAACAAACGCGTGCGTGCTCAGATGGAGTAAAGGTACCCCTTCCAGCCGTTGATCCAGCAGGTAGATCTTACGAGCATCAGCGCCAAGATGGATCTCAGCGCGTCCTGGAATCGCTTTCGCGATACCGCGCACCTCGTCGGCGGATGAAGGCAACGGCTGCCAAAGCTCATCTGCAAAAACATCTTTGCTGTAAACGGGCGGATCGCCAATGGCCACCAGTTGCCTGTTCCAGGGAAAGAGCCATGATCGCGCGGATGGTCGAGCCATCGCCACAAGTCGCGCGGACGGAAGATAGGAAACGTCCGAGTGCTCAATGAGCAGGCTCCCGCCAGGAATGCTCAGGAGTTCAAATGGAATATCCAGCGGGGCATCGGGAACGATGATCAGATGCTTCCTCACCGGAATCCCTGCCAGAATCCGTGAGCCCAATTCACGCGACGATTGCTTCCACTGCTCTCCATCCATTTGTACTGCTGCCAGAAATTGTCCAAGGATTGCGCGAATACTTGCAGCATCTGGATAGTGGACAATTCCAGACTCCGATGCAGTGATCCACACAGCGGCGCTGTCCTGATTGGCCATCCAGAATTCCACCAGCAAGGTGTCCGGAGGCAGATGGGACTGTACCAGCGGCACACTGGTTTCGTTGAGTGGAGTGCGCGCGGCCACGCGGTCCTGCAATGTTCGAGCCCGGCTGCGCTCCATCCACCGGAAGAGTTCATCGGCCGAAGCATTCGGCTGGCGCGCCACGAAAGCAATCAGCGAGTCGTATACATCTCGCTTATCGGCCAGAAAGTCTGTTCTGAGCGGGGCAGCGCGAAGACCGGCGCGGACTGATTCAATGATGGAAATCGCCTTTTTGTAGTCTTCGATTGCGGTCTGAGCAGAGCCTGTCTGCTCAGCGATTCGACCGAGGCCATAAAGGGACTTCCACTGCTCTTCCACCATCCCGGACTTTTGCGCGGTTTCGAGGGCCACCTTGAGGTGGCTGGTCGCCTCTTTGTACTGAGAGAGACGCCGCAAGAGTTCTCCTGTATAAAGATTCGCCAGCGTGATGCCGCGGCTGTTGGACGATTGTTGTGAGAGTTGCAGAGCAGTAGCGAACGCTTTGAGTGCGCCGCTCAGGTCGCCCAGATCCATAGCTTTTACGATTCCAATGTTTTGCCATGCCCTGATCTCGCCATCGGAAAGGCGAGCATTGCGGAACATCCCTTGCGCATTGTGGTAGGCGTCGAGCGCTTTGACGGGATCTCCCATGCGGCGGTACAAAACTCCTTCGTTCACCAGGAGCTGCGCGGATTCATTCGCCGGCAATTCACCGGAACTGCGGGAAATCTGCTGGTAAAGCGTCAGGGCTTGTTCCTCCAGACCAAGCCGCTGATAAACCGCTGCCATGTTGCCTGTTGTGAGCTTCCAACTCCCCGCCTTCCAGGCCTGGCCGCTGTTTGCATTTACGATTCGATCCGCAGCCTCATAAGTCTCCAGGGCAGTCGAGTAGCGTCCCTGGTAGTAGTAGATATTGCCGATGTTATTGAGCCGGTTTACCTCACCCTCTGCGTTCTTGAGCAGCCGGTCAAACTTCAGCGCTTGCTGATAATTCTCCAGAGCAGCCGGGTAATTTCCCATGTTTTGATAGGCAAGGCCAATCGTGTTGAAATCCTGGCTCAGCCAGGCATCCTGCTTCACGGTCTGTCGCAACTGAATCGCCTGCTCCACATCGCGGATGGCTCCCGAATAGTCCCCGAGCTGCATAGAGATGTATCCCGCCTCTCCCAGTGCGATTGCAAGATTTGCCTGGTCACCTGATTGGCGAAATTCATCGGCTGCCTGATGGAAGAGATCGCGGGCCTCGCTCAACTTGCCCTGCTGCTGAAGTGCGGACGCTCTTTGCAGTTTGGACTGGGCGGCGCCCGCGATCGCCAACACCATTACCAGCGTGGCGATTCGCAACGTCAGTCTTGCGTGTTTCCAGGGCAACCTTCGGCCTCCCCATCCTGGTGGGTGTGAATGCGGTTGACGAAGATGAAGCTCTGGGCGTGTTGGCCCAGCATTGTTGCCAGCATTATAGATTCGGAGCCACGCTTTGTGTCCAATGACAAAGCTTGCGTTTGCGCTGGGACGTTTGAGTTGCTGAACAAAGCTTTTTTGACGGATTCATCCGCCTGCACAATTATCGGTAAAAAAGTTGTTCCGCAGCCACCAGCATCTCGTCACACTGACTGACGAACACCCACGTCACAATTTAAGCCGCTCCCCCTGGCAATTCTTGCGGCGATTTCAGGAATGAAAATTGAAAATGAAAAAACTCCAGATCATTGTCTTTGCCACCATGTTGTTTGCTTGTCTTACTGCCGGCACAGCCTTGGCGCAATCCGCGGGGCTCAGCGCTGAACTGCGCAGCTCGGCAGCGTTAATTCCTTCCGGAACACCAGGAGTATTTCCGCCCACAGCCCCAGCAGGCGCGGCAGTTGCCGGCGCCCAGCCTTGGATATGCGATGCCGCGAAAGGTTTGCAGCCAGCCGTCGCCATGGAGCAGGGCGTTATCAACCCGATTCTTGCTGTCGGGACTACCAGCGGCATTAAGCTGCCCATCTCCCCGACCACCACGCCAGCCACTTGCGGACAAATGGCCATGGCGAGCGATGGCACGGTGTACATCGCCCAGGCGGTAGTAGATACAACCGTTACGCCTTCGACGGCGCGCGGCATTCTCCGCGCAGTAATTGATCCGGGCACAGGAGCGCTGGTGCCCGGATCCGCAGCCTACATCGCGACCACAGCCGGCCTGGATGGAAATCAGCCTACCGCATTGGCGCTTGGCCCAGACGGCAATCTCTACGTTGGTTTCCTCAAGAGCGGCAATGTCAAAAAGATTATCAATCCGGGCGTCGGCACCACACAGGTAGTTCAGAGCGTTGGCAATACACCGTCAGGGCATCCGGCCCGTGGTTTTGCCTTTGTTGGACCGGACCTCTACATTGCTTCGATTGACGCTCTGTCAGTTATCCACAGTGCTACCAGCCCAGCCTGCACCGGAGGCTGCAATGCCATCGTGCTTGCTGACGGCTTCTCCAATGTCGTTCACACCGGCATCACCTCGAACGGTGTGGACACGATCTACTTCTCCGTCGCTGGGACCTTCCCCGGTGGCAGCCAGGTATTTCGTTACATGACTACCACCCAGATGTATTCCTTCGTTGCACAAGGTGGAGCGGACCGCAACGGCGGCAATGCTTCGAATTTCTCGTTCGTTCCGGCTAAGACTAACCTGCTCGACCTGGATGCAGACGGCAACCTATGGATCGGCGACGACAGCAGCAATGCGACCGTGACGGGCGCCGGACGGTTGTGGACCGTGTCCGCTGCAGCACTAGCAACTCTGCCTGCCGGTAACTTTACGGCTGGCACCAATCTTCAGACTATCTTTAACGACCTGCGCGGGCCTTGGTTCATGGGCTTTACCACGCTGGGCTTCACACCATCGTTTAACTCTGACGGGACCTTTACCGGAACCATCACGCCGACGACGGGCGGAATCATCAACATCTCCGGTACTTGGACGCTGACTCCGCCGGTCAAACTCTTATTCGTTGGAAATCCACAAGGGCATCTTACGTTCATCGATTCAACCGGAGCGGTTCTGTTCGGGGCTGACTTCCTGATGATCAATCTCGACAATCTCCAAGCCATGCAACCGTGGACGAGCGGCCTGGGTACGCCGATCAGTGGCGACCTCATCAAGCAGACTCCGTAAATAACGCACGAGTGGCAGACTGCCACCTCCCCCGGCCACCGGTTGCCTCACAGTAACCGGTGGCATTCAACAACAGCGCAGTAACGGCCACGACGATAAGAAGGAAAGCAGGATGAAAAGCGGAATCGAAACCGGAACACAAACAACAACTCTCCACTTTCCTGGGACGACAGGAACAATGGAGCCGGGCCACTGACAAGGAAGGTATCGGGGTTGGTGGCCTGCGTTTTTGAATTTGGCGGCCTGTTTAACTTCAGCGGACGAATCTGGTACATCTCCGCCGGCGCGCTGGCCAGCATTCCCTGGATTCATCCCATTGGTTGGACTTGGCCAATGGCCGAAATCTTGAGTGCAGTTCAAATCACCCAACTCTGAAAGGAGCTTTAACCAATGACGACACCTTCGATCCAAGCCGTTGCTGCGCTGTTTCTCTCTCCTCTCGGGAGACGCTCTTTGCGAAAACTCTCTCGGTGTTTAGCCATTTCTATTCTCGTCGTTGCATTTGGAACCTCGTCCATTGCAGCGTTTGGCCAAACTTTCACCACCTTCGACGCGCCGGGCCTTGAAACCACCCCCACAGGCATCAACTCAGGTGGAGCAATCACCGGGTGGTACCTTAACGCGACCGGTACGCACGGTTTCCTTCGTGATGCTACAGGCGGGATGACCACAATCGACGTGCCGGGAGCGACCGGTACCACTCCCATGGGTATCAGCTCGACTGGACTGATCACCGGGCGGTACGTGGACACCAACTTCGAAGTTCACGGTTTTCTTCGCGATGCTGCGGGTAACATCACTACTTTTGACCCGCCGACCTCGCTCGCTACCTTCGCATTCAGCATCAACGCGGATGGAGAGATCACAGGATGGTTCATAGACAAGTTCAATACAGTTCACGGTTTCCTGCGCACTGCCAATGGCGGATCCATCCGTGTCGACCCGCCCAACTCGATCAGTAGCAAGCCCGTGAGCATCAACACGGCGGGAGCGGTCACGGGAACGTACATCGATGCCAGCGGGTCAACTCACGGTTTCGTCCGCGATAAGGGGTACACCTCTTTCGACCCGAACGCAGACGCGATTACTACCACTCCCGTAAGCATCAACGACAACGGAGCGATCACTGGATTCTTCCGTGATTTCACCGGTGTTCACGGTTTTCTTCGCGATGCTTCGGGTGGGATGACCACGATCGACGTGCCGGGCTCGGTCCTTACCAACGGCATCAGCATCAACTCGGCTGGAGCGATCACGGGACTTTACTTCGACGCGACCAGACATCTTCACAGCTTTCTTCGCGATGCTGCGGGCGGGATTACCACGATTGACGTGCCGGGCGCAATTGTCACAAGCACCATCGGCATCAACGACAGTGGATTGATCACGGGCAACTACTTCGACTCCACCGGGCAGCACGGTTTTGTGCGGCAACCGTAAGAATGGCCGGATGGCCCCACGTCACGCGAGCAGAAAGTTTTTTGAAATCGCCGCTTCGCCTCGATCCATTTTGGATTTAGGAGGAACTCAATGAAACGAGTAGTTATGTTTTGCCTGGTAATCGGTTTGGCCTGCGTCTTGACCTTGACCGGATGCGGCGGCGGCAACGTCCAGAATCCGGTGCAGGCGACCGGCACCATGGTCACACTGCAAACCGGAGACGCGACCAACGATCAGATTGTCAAATTCGAGCTCACAATCAGCTCCGTCATTCTAACCGGCGCGGGTGGTACTGCCAACACTTCCAATCTGCTCAGCGCCCCGGGAGAGGTCGAATTCACGCACGAGGCAGGGAGCTTTGAGCCGCTTTCGATCTCGCACGTTCCACCCGGGACTTATAGCGGAGCAACCCTGACCGTTTCCAACCCGGAGGTTGTGGCGATCATCTCCGGAGTCCCTACCAAGCTCACCGCCACTCTCTCATCCACAACCGTGAACGTCACCTTCAACCCCAACGTGACGATTGGCAGCTCGCCGATGTTTCTGAACTTCGACCTCAATTTGGCGAGCTCGGTCACGATCAACGGGACCAGCGCCACCGTCTCGCCGCAATT
>DATDNH010000302.1:0-45218 GCA_036518395.1 Candidatus Angelobacter sp.
GACCCGCCGCGCCGCGATTGCACTGACCCGGCAGACCGCGCTGATCCCGAACTGGACAACATTGTTCCCGGCGAATCGAACCAGCCTTATGACATCAAGGACGTAATCCGCCGCGTGATTGACGATGGCTACTTTTTTGAAGTGCATGAGCATTACGCAAAGAACATCGCCGTCGGCTTTGCCCGCATGAACGGACGGCCTGTAGGCGTGGTGGCCAATCAGCCGGCTTTTCTCGCCGGCGTGCTGGACATCAACGCTTCCACCAAAGGGGCGCGCTTTGTGCGATTCTGCGATGCCTTCAACATTCCGCTGATTACGTTTGAGGATGTCCCCGGCTTTTTGCCGGGAACGCAGCAGGAGTACGGTGGAATCATCCGCCACGGCGCCAAATTGCTGTTTGCTTTTGCTGAGGCCACCGTGCCCAAAATTACCGTGATCACGCGCAAAGCTTATGGCGGCGCGTACTGCGTTATGTCTTCCAAGCACATCCGCACAGACGTGAATTATGCCTGGCCAACGGCGGAAATTGCGGTGATGGGGCCGGAGGGCGCGGTAAATATTGTTTACAAGCGTGAGCTGGAAAAAGCCGCGGCAGCAGGAAAATCAGACGCTGAAAGAGCGGAAATCACGAACAACGTGCGGCAGCAGAAGATCGAAGAATTCAGGGAGCGTTTTGCCAACCCTTATGTTGCAGCCGAACGCGGTTACGTGGACGCGGTAATCCGCCCGCGCGACACGCGCAGGCTCTTAATAGACGCCCTGCAGATGCTGGAGACCAAGCGTGACAAAAACCCGCCGAAGAAGCACGGCAATATTCCCTTATGATCCGGTCATCGGAATCAAAATGTTTTCGCGGCAATCGCTGTGGCCAGGTTTTGATTTTTATTTTGTTTTTCTCAGTGTCTCCGTGCCTCCGTGCTGAGATTTTTGCTGCAGTTTCCCAGGAACAATCCCAGCCCAAAGCACAAGAACAAGCATCATCCACAACTCCGGATGCAGTCATTCACAGAGTCATAGATGCTATTGATAAGAATTACCTGCAAGCCAATCGCAATCCCCTGTGGAACATTACTCGAGACAGACTGCTGGCAGGCAAGTACAAGAATTCATCCGAGGCGTTTCAGGGGGTGCGCGAGCAATTGCCATTCCTGGAAGACTCGGAGCTGAACCTGCTCACGCCGGATGAAATCAAAGCGGTACAGGCGGAAGCTACGGGAGAGAAGATCGGTTCAGGGCTGGCTGATTTTTGTATTGATATGCAGCTCGAATCGGGCCGCGCGCGGGTGGTCACGCCGCTGGTGGGATCGCCCGCCATGAAGGCCGGGATTCAGCCGGGTGACGTAATTATTTCCATCAACGGCAAGCCCACCAGTGACATGAACCACGAGCAGGTGCTGGACAGTCTGCGTGCCGCAACCCAGGAAGGCGCGAAGCTTCAGGTCGAGCGCGGAGAGCAGAGCGTGGCCGCAACTTTGCATTCCTCTGCGGAAAAGCTTGAAGCGGTGCATTCAGCCGTGGAACGAGTTTCCGGTAAAAATATCGGGTACATTCGCGTGGCGATGTTTACGCCGGACGTGGCGCAGAAGGCGCGCGAAGGCATCGCCAGGCTGGAGCAAAGCGGCGTGGAGGGCTACGTGCTCGACCTGCGCAACAATCCCGGCGGGTTCCTGAATTCCGCCAGAGATCTTGCGGGATTTTTTGTCAGCGGCACGCTCGGCTACAAAATCCGCAGTGGTAACCAGAAAGAAGGGATCGAAACGTCGGGTAAGCCGCTCACGGCCAGGCCGGTGGCAGTCCTGATCAATGCCGGAACGGCCAGTGCGGCAGAATTCGTGGCCGGCGCGCTACAAGGACTGCAGCGGGCCGTAGTTGTTGGCATGCGTTCTTATGGGCGCGGCCGAGGGCAGATTTTCATTCCGATTGAAGATGGATATGGAATGCAGATACCTTCAGTGTCGCTAACGACTCCTAACGGGCAGGAATTCAAAGGCAAAGGGATCACGCCGGATGTGGAAATGAAAGAGCCGCAACTTCCTGAGACGCAGCTGTCTGGCCCACGCGACCGGCAGTTCCTTCGCGCGGTCGCAAGTCTTACCTCGGATCAACATTGATCTCCCGCTGATCTGTCACGAGCGCAAATCTGCGGCGAGATTGGCGGCTTCAGCAAATCTCCGCGCCTGAATTTCGATGTAAACGTTAATTAGAGACACCGCGGCGGGAGTTACTCCGGGAATGCGCGAAGCCTGGCCCAGCGTGCGGGGACGCACGCGTTGAAGTTTTTCATTCATCTCGCGGGAAAGCCCGCTGACTTTGGAGTAGTCAAACCACTCCGGAATCGCCCGTTGCTCGGCTTTCTTCAGTCGCTCGATGGATTTGCGCTGCTGATCGAGATAGCCGGCATATTTGATCTCTGTCTCTACGGTCTTCATTTCATTGCGCGCAGCAGCGGAAAGATACTGGCTCGGAGCTTCATCAGAAAGCGCAGCTATCCCGATAAAGTATTCCGGATAGCGAGAGCGGACTACTTCACCAAGATCTTCAACCACAATTTCCGGACGGCGCAGCAACTGAGACAGGGATGCCCCGAGAGCGCTGCCCAGATTGTTCTCAGAAACCGACTGCTCTTCCACTGCGGCTGAACGAATCGACCTCTGCTCGCGGGAATGTACGATCTGCTGCAGAATCTCCGCTGAAACCCTTGTCTTGTCCAGCAGCTCCAAAAGATTTTCTGCCCGCTGCTGCTTGGCCTGATACTCCGCCCAGGCCGCATCGCCGATCAGCCCGATCCGACGGCCATGGGGCGTGAGCCGCCGGTCGGCATTGTCGATGCGCAGGTGCAGGCGAAACTCCGCCCGTGACGTGAACATGCGGTAGGGCTCGTTGGTTCCCTTGCTGATGAGATCATCGATCAGAATCGCCGTATACGCCTCAGTCCGGTTGAGCACCAGCGGCGGCTCGCTCTTTAGCTTGAGCGCAGCATTGATTCCAGCCATGATCCCCTGGCACGCCGCCTCTTCATATCCGGAAGTGCCGTTGATCTGTCCGGCCAGAAATAGCCGCCCGATCTTCTTGGTTTCCAGCGTTCGCTCCAGTTCGGTGGGATCGATGGAGTCATACTCGATGGCGTAACCCGGGCGCATCATCTCCGCCGTTTCCAATCCGGGAATAGACTTGATCACCGCAAGCTGGACATCAATCGGCATGGAGGTGCTCATGCCGTTTACGTAGATTTCATGGGTGTTGAGTCCTTCCGGTTCCAGGAAAAGCTGGTGCGTAGTCTTATCAGGAAATTTGACGATCTTATCTTCAATGCTGGGACAGTAGCGCGGGCCAATGCTCTTGATCTGACCGGAATACATGGGCGAGCGATGCACGTTCTCGCGAATGATCCGGTGCGTCTCGGGCGTGGTGAACGCCACATAACATGGCACCTGCTTCTGGCTGATCCTGCGAGTGCGGAAGCTGAAGGGCGTGGGGTCAGCATCGCCGGGCTGCAACTCAAATTTTGACCAGTCGATGGTGCGCCCATCCAGTCGCGGCGGAGTGCCGGTCTTGAGGCGGCAGCCGCGCAGCCCCAGCAGCTTGAGCGATTCGCCCAGAAGCTGTGATGGCGGCTCTCCACTGCGACCGGCAGGATATGTCTGCTCACCGCAGTGAATCAGCCCATTGAGAAATGTCCCAGTTGTAATGATGAAGGCGTCTGCGCCTACGGTACGGCCGTCGCGGAGTTTGATGCCGCGCGCGATTCGCTGTTCGCAGCCGAGGGCGGCTGCGTTCCCAACGGCGGACGATGGATTCTCCACGATAAGCTCGGCGACTTCGGCCTGCTTGATCTTCAGGTTCGGCTGGCTCTCCAGCACTTCGCGCATCTTCAGGCGGTACTGCTGCTTGTCACATTGTGCTCGCGGCGACCAAACGGCCGGACCACGGGAAGTATTCAGGAGCCGGAACTGGATGCCTACGGCGTCAGTGACTTCGCCCATGATGCCGCCAAGGGCGTCCACCTCACGCACCAGATGTCCCTTGGCGATTCCTCCAACCGCGGGATTGCAAGACATCTGCGCGATCAGGTCCACATTGAGGGTAAAAAGAGCAGTCTTCAGTCCCATGCGGGCGGCGGCCATCGCGGCTTCGCAGCCGGCGTGACCTGCGCCCACGACTACCACATCGTATTGTTCCGTGAACTTCAGCATCGGTTCTGTCTATATTTTACAGGCCAGAACCGAATTATTTGGCGGCGGTAAACTCTGAGGATTCCACGGGGCAGAATCCGCGTGAAGTCACTCCAGGCCCAGCGTCTCTCCCGCTTTGTGCGCAGCAAATATGATGAACAGCAGCAAGAGTGGAATGTGGTCTAGTTCGGCCCCCAGATATTTCCAGTAGGCGCTCCCAGCCGGCGGAGAGTACCAGGTGGCAAAAGTAAGATTCAGCATGTAGAGCACGCCGATGATTGAAAAAGTTCGCACCCACCATCCAATCAGCATGGAGAGGCCGATCAACAATTCGACGACGCCTGTGGCGTATCCGAAAAACACAGGATGTTTCAAAGTAAACTGAAGCACTGGACGGTAGAAGTGCAGGGAGTTGGTTTCTGCCCAGGGTTTTACCCAGCTTTCAAACCCGCCGTGCGCGAAATCTTTGTGCAAGAGCTTGTACTGAGCAAAAAACAGAAACATCACGCCCACAGCAATGCGGGCCACACCCATCCATACGGATGACGTTCCGGTATTGGAAAAACGCATAAGCTTAAACCTCTAATCTCCGGGCGCGTTCAACAAATGATGACAGCCTTTTCAAAAAACGCCGCGCTGTATGCAACCATGCCGAAGCAGACTCCATAGGGTCACAAGTAATATTCGCGGGCTGAATGCTGACCCCTGATTGTTGAATGCTCATTTCTTGAAAACAGCCCCATCCTTCATCACAAAGTTCACCTGCTTTAATGCCTCAATGTTCGTCAGCGGATCGCCGGAGACGGCGACGATGTCCGCATAAGCGCCGGGAGCAATCGTTCCCAGTTGGCCTTTCATATCCAGCAGCTCCGCGGCTTTGGATGTGGCGGCTTTAATCGCGTCCATGGGCGACATGCCGAACTTCACCATGTATTTAAATTCGTCGGCAATCGGCTCAGTCCACGGAATGCCGCCCATATCCGTGCCGAAGGCGATTTTGACGCCGGCTTTCAAAGCCTTCTTGAATGAGACCTCGTGCACAGCGGCACGAGCGCGATCGCGCTGGCCGTCGGGCGTGTTCTCGGGCGCCCAGCCCGTGTAGTAGACGCCCAAAGTGGGAACGAACCAGGTACCCTGGCGCAGCATCTGCGCGATGTCCTGATCGGTGAGGTCGAGCCCGTGCTCAATGGAATCGCAGCCGCCATCGAGCGCACGGCGCATTCCGATGCCTCCATATGAATGGCAAGCTACCTTGCGTTGCTGGCCGTGAGCTTCGTCCACAACTGCCTTGAGCTCCTCCACGGTCAACGTTGGCTGGGAAACCAGGTGGCCCTCCTTATCCACCCAGGAACGATGCGTCATGTACACCTTGATCCAGTCAGCGCCATTTTCGAGTTGCTCGCGGGTTATTTTGCGCAGCTCTACCGGGCCATCTCCGAGCTGAGCGCCTTTGGGAACCACGATGTCCGGGTTGTATCCTTCCAGCGGATATCCGCCAGTCACGGAGATGGCACGCGTCGAAGCGAACATCCTCGGTCCAGGAATGTAGCCGCCGTTGATTGCCATCTTGATGCCGATATCGCCATAGCCTGCGCCTTCAGTCTCCACATCGCGAATGGTGGTAAATCCCTGCTCCAGGCACCGCCGGGCCGCAACCGTGGCGCGGGCAGCACGGTAAGAAGACGGATACTTCAGCAGCTGAATGTCATAGCCACCTTCCCTGGGATCTTCACCCTGGAGAAAAATGTGAGTATGGGAATCGATCAGCCCGGGAAGTACCGTGACGTCAGCGGGGAGGTTAATGACCTCGGCATCTGCAGGCGCGCTGCCCTCCCCGACGCTAACGATCTTGTTGCCCTTGATGACGATCAGAACATTGTGGCGAACCTGCGCGGATGTGCCGTCAATCAGGTTGGCGGCATGAATGGCAGTGGTTTTTTCCGGTGCAGCAGGCCTCTGCGCCATGGAAGTGGAAATTAAGAGAGCAGTGCAAATCAGTAGTGTGAGAGCGCGGCGTAACACGTTGAGGCTCCTCGCGGATGAGTGAAGCCAATATGAATACGCCTCAGAAGCAGTTTCTGCAAGCAGAACCTTGATTCACTGCTTAATAATTGTGGATTTAACAGGAACTCGTTACTGCACTTTTGACCGCGATAGCAGAACCAGCTCGTCCTCGAGTTGCTCGTCCTGAATCACCGCTTCGGCCTCAATCTCTACCAGCATCTCCGGCATGATCAGGGCTGACACCTGCACCATGCTGGTAGCGGGACGAATGTTCCCGAAAAATTCTCCGTGAGCCTTGCCCACTTTTTCCCAATCAGCGGCGATGTTGGTCACATACATGCGCGTGCGCACCACGTCTTTCAGCGACGCTCCTGCGCGTTTCAGGGCCGCTTCAATGTTCTTGAGCGTCTGGATTGCCTGAGCATTGGCGTCGCCCGGGCCGACAACATTGCCATTGGCGTCGGTTGCCGTAGTGCCCGAGACATACACCATATCGCCCACGCGCACCGCGCGCGAGTAGCCGACAACCGGCTCCCATTTTGTGCCACTGGAAATGTTCTGTCTGCTCATGTCTTTTTTCCTGTCGCTTGCGCTCCAAACCGCTGAGCACTTTTGCCCCGGTCAAGAGTCTCGTGCGCTCGTAACATCCCGCTCAGCGCGCAAGTCGGCTTCGCGGCCAATTATCTTTTCAACTTTTTTTCTTCCAAGTCGAGCACGGCATTGACGAGTGCATCCGCCTGACGGTTGTAGCTGCGCAACACATGATGGATGGAAAAATGCTGCAGTTTCCGCACCAGGTCCTGTGCCTGGCTGTGCAGCATCTTCAAGGTCGCGTTGCTGACTTTGTATTCGCCCTTCATCTGTTTGACCAGCAACTCGGAATCACTGAACACTTTCAGCCCGGGGAAATTCTGCTGCTGCGCGTATTCCAGTGCGGCCAGCAATCCTGAATACTCGGCGAAATTGTTGGTCCGCTCGCCAAGGTATTTGGCCAGTTCCGCAAGCATCTTCCCTTCAGGCGTACGGATCACCACACCATAGGCTGCTGGTCCGGGATTGCCTCTGGCGCCGCCATCAATATAGGCGATGGGCACAGATGATGGCGCCGCCGAATCCGCAAACAACGATCTCTGTTTCACCGGCCCTCCGCCAGCCGGTCGGCCAATCGGTCCGGAAGCCCGGCATGAAGGATTTTTTTCTGCGCTGCGGCAACGTCATAGGGAACGCGAAAGAACGTGACGGAAGGCGCGTCGGTGTCATAAAGCAAGAAGGCCGCTCGCGGATCGTTGTCTCGGGGTTGTCCGATTGATCCTGGGTTGATCAGATACTTTGCATCGGGCTTCAGGTTGAGCCGGAATTGTTGCCCGCCCTGCTTTGACTTGTAATTGGGCACAAAAGCCTGCTGGTTCTCGCCATCCATGAAAAAGCCACATTGAATGTGCGTATGCCCAAAAAACGTGAGAGCAACATTACTTTTTGCCAGCAGAGCATAGCCTTCGCGTGCCGCCAGGACGTACTCATCTTCGTCGCGAGCTGATCCGTGGACGCAATTCAAATTTTCCATCGGGGAAATCGGGCCGGCAGGAAGCTGGCGCAGAAATTCCATGTTTTCCGGCTTGAGCCGCTTCTGCGTCCACAACACAGCCAGAGCGGCGATGGGATTGAAGCCTTCCACGCTGCTGATTCCGGTGCACGCCTTATCATGATTGCCGCGCACAAAAACTTTACCCAATTGCCGGGACCGTTCCGTGACCTCGTTGGGGTTTGCGCCATAGCCTACGATGTCTCCCAGATTGAATACCTGGTCGTGATCGGGCGCAGCTTTCAGGCAGGCCTCCAGCGCCTCCAGGTTGGCATGAATGTCTGACAGGACAAGAATTTTCACAGAAGTTTTACGGATGCAAGAGTAACAAGTAGTCTAAATCATCAGTTCGGCAGTGAGGACTTGGCCTTTGATTCTCAATTAGCTAATAAACCAAATTATCCAATTACCCAAATTCTTCGCTAAGCAATACAGCAGACCCAGGAGCATCAGAATCGTCGGGAATTGCCGCAAAACCCTAAACCACGACTCTCGCCCAATGACCGGGCGCTACCTCCGCCAGCGCAACTGGATCTGCGGGACGTTCCTGCTTTTCCACCGTGGCCAGCGGCTGGGAACGCGCGGTTCGCAAAGTTGGAATCGCGCCGATGAGCCCTCGCGTATAAGCATGTGCGGGCGAAGCAAAGATTTGTTGCACTGTTCCCATTTCCACGATGTCCCCGGCGTACATTACGGCAACATGATCGGCCACTTGCGCCACCACGCCGAGATCATGCGAGATGAAGAGCATGGCCAGCCGGTGCTTTGTGCGCAGGTCGCGCAGCAAATCGAGAATCTGGGCCTGAATGGTGACGTCCAGGGCGGTGGTCGGCTCATCGGCAATCAGCAATCGCGGATGGTTGATCAGGGCCATGGCAATCATCACACGCTGGCGCTGGCCTCCCGAAAGCTGGTGAGGATAATCACGCGCGCGATGTTCCGGATCGGGGATAGCAACTTCTTTTAAGGCTTCTATTGTCCGCTGCCACACCTCGCGCCGGCGTGCATGCTGGTGTGCCAGGATCGCTTCCGCAATCTGGTCACCGACGCGCATCACGGGATTCAGAGCGGTCATGGGCTCCTGGAAGATCATGCCGATCTGTGCCCCGCGAATTTGACGTATGTATTCGCCGGCCAGTGACAGGAGATCACTCCGAGAAAAAAGAATCTTGCCGGTCACGCGCGCCTGGGGCGGCAGAAGCCGCATGATGGCCAGCGCGGTCGCCGATTTGCCCGAGCCCGACTCCCCAACCAGCCCAAGAGTTCCCGATTCGGGAATGCCGAAGCTTAGATCCCGCACCGCCGTAACGTCGCCGCTCTGGGTGCGGAAGCTGACATTCAAATGTTCGATTTGAAGTAGCTGGGTATTCACGTGGGAGAAGTTAGTCGCCCCGCTGTGGCGGGGCCTTATGCACTGATTTTGGTGGCGGCCTTGCCTGCCTCCACGGCCTTTTGCATGGCTGCCTGAATGGCCTGCTCTTCTTTCTTCAACGCGTCCGTTGCGCGCGCAGAGTCGCCATCCAGCGCAATCAGGCCTTGCGCCGCCAGTTGACCGGCAAGCTCAAGCATCTTTTCGCGAGGCAGATTCAAATATTCGCAATCGTAACGATGAGCGATGTCCACCGGGTCCTTTCTGCCGAGCCAGAATACGCGGCGCTTGATCAGTTCACGCGCGTCCTGCTCTGATTGCGTAGGAAACTGTACTTTCTTCAAAAGGAAGCTGTAATAGCGGCTGGTCACGTGCACTGGCTGGAGCTTGCCGGATTTCAGGAATGCCAATTGGCCGTTGTCGATAGTCTTGCGGATGGCGTTCAGAACCATCCCTTCCACATCCTGCCGCTCAACCGAGCCCAGCGCCTGCTTCATGGTCTGCGTCATGGCGACGGCAACCTCGGCATGTAGTTTCTCCGGGCTCGCGGTTTCCAGCAGATCTATCCGCCCATGCAGCACAAGCCAGTCCGATCCGGAAGTCGACGGATGAAAGGGCCACCGCAGCTCAGCAATCGTTATCGGCACTCCAGACAGCGTCACTAAACGCAAAGACATATCGCCCTAGATTTTAATACGAGCAGGAAGACCTTTGACACAAAGGGAAGGAGGAAACAGAGGAGACGGGTTTTGATCTGGCTAAGTACTAAATACTAAGTACTAATTACTGTTACATCAGAAATTCTTTTGTCTTGCGAGTAATCGGGTGCTGCAATTCTTCCAGTTCGTTCTTGACCTGGTTGAGGCCATAAACCAATTGCTCGAATTCCTGTGACATCTTGCGGAACAGCGGCGCGACCTTTGCATACTCGAAGTGCTCGAATTTGGAGACGATGAAATAGCTTTCCTTGCCCGCGCGAATAAAATCCACAAGCCCCTCGAGCCGAGCCTTGCGCAGACGGAAGTGGTCCAATGCTTCCGGCAGCATTCCCGTAAAGAACAGGGTGTAATCGCCGATGTGTTTACGCACCTGGCGTTCGCGGTCGAAAGAAGGCGCGGGCCCGTAGACGGGATCGGCTGCCAGCAGCATCACGCCTACGTCCTCGATTGGCCTTCCTATTTCGTCCTTGATTTTGTACAGATTCTCGTGATCACAGAATTCCGTCAGCAGGTTGGCCACATAGGCCTGGACTTCTGAATTGCGAACTCCCACTTCGTCGTAGTTGCGTTCCACCAGTTCGTAGAAGAACCGTTGCAGCGGATTCGATTCAGAAATCATCAGCGTGCTCTCCTTTTTGTGAGGCTCTCCACTTACCTGCACCACCCGGCAGTAGCTGCTCAGACTTAAGGGACGCTTACTCTATTTGAACGTAGTATCGGCAGCTTAGTTTTCTTTTGACAAGTGATTTTCTATGCAACCCGCATTTTGGCAGCAACTCGCCTCGAGTGCTAAATCACAAGGGTCGTACGACCTTGGAGAGAATCAACCAAGAAACAGGGGGAATCCGAAAAATATTTGCAGATGGTCGCAGATCAAGTCATTTAGCCGCGAATGGACGCGAAGGAACGCGAATTTGCGCCAGGCGATTTTGGCCGGGTTCAGGCCTGAGGCAACACGAATTGCCAACTGCGGCTCTGCTGGCATAAACTTTCGAGTTTTGTCCAACTCTCCCATCAAAGAGGCGCACTTATGCTTTGGAAGAAATTGCTCGTTGTACTGGCCATATTCTGTCTATTCGTAATTACCGCAGCAGCACAAGGCGGAAGCGGAAGCAAGGGCAGTCAGAAATCTGCAAAAGCGTCGGCTTCGTCGCAGACCAGTTCTACAAGTTCTGATCAATCATCCAAACCGGTTGCGCGGCCCAAGTCCTTCGACATCTCGGCAATGGACAAGGCGGTTGATCCGTGTGAGGACTTCTATCAGTACGCCTGCGGCAACTGGCGCAAGAACAATCCGATTCCGTCTGACCAGGCGCGCTGGGGCCGCTTCAATGAACTGGCCGAATACAACCGTCAAACATTGCACGAGATCCTGGAAAAAGCTGCGGTCAACAATCCCAAGCGTGACCCCATCACCCAGAAAATCGGCGATTTTTACGCTTCCTGCATGGACGAGCAGGCGGTCAACGCCAAGGGCAGCGCTCCGCTCAAGCCGCTGCTGGACCGCATCAACGCGGCTACATCAAAAGACCAGCTTATGGACACTATTGGGTACCTGCATGCCACGGGCATCAACGCGCTGTTCGGATTTGGCGCTCAGCCTGATCTGCACAACGCCAGTGTGGAGATTGCAGGCGTAAGCCAGGGAGGATTAGGACTGCCGGATCGCGACTATTACCTGAAAGATGATGCCAAATCGAAGGAGACGCGAGAGAAATATCTCGCGCATGTGACGAACATGCTGAAGTTGCTGGGCGACGATCCGGCTGTTGCGCAGAAAGAGGCAGAAACCATCATGGCCATTGAAACCAAGCTGGCCGATGCCGCGTTTGACCGCGTCTCCATGCGTGATCCCAAAAACCGCGACCATAAGATGCCCGTCACCGAACTGGCCAAGCTCGCCCCTAATTTTGAGTTTCAGCGTTTCTTTGTCTCCACCGGTGCGCCCTCATTTACTGAAGTCAATGTAGTGCCGCCTGATTTCTTCCAGAAGGTGAGCCCGGTCATCGATTCCGTTCCGCTGGATGATTGGAAGACGTACCTGCGCTGGCATGTGGTGCATAACGCGGCGCCCGGACTCTCCGAACCGTTCGTCCAGGAGAACTTCAGCTTTTTCGGGAAATTTCTCAACGGCCAGAAGGAGCTGCAGACGCGCTGGAAGCGTTGCGTGCAGATGACCGATCAACTCATGGGAGAGGCGCTCGGCCAGCCCTACGTCCAGCAGACTTTTGGCGCCGCAGGCAAACAGCGTATGCTCGAAATGGTGAATGCGCTCGAGCAGTCTCTGGGCACAGACATTCAGGAGCTCCCATGGATGACGGCCGAGACTAAGAAGCAGGCTGAGGTCAAGCTGAAGGCCATTACCAATAAGATTGGCTATCCCGACAAATGGAAGGATTACAGCAGCGTGCAGATTGAGCGCGGAGACCTGGCCGGCAACGTACGCAAGGCACGCGCATTTGAAGTTCATCGCAACTGGAACAAAATCGGCAAGCCATTGGACAAGAAAGAGTGGGGAATGAGCCCGCCGACGGTGAACGCCTATTACAACGCAGCCGAAAATGACATCAACTTCCCCGCAGGAATCCTCCAGCCGCCATTCTTTGACCGGAGCGAGGATGATGCAGTGAATTTTGGCGGCATTGGAGTAGTCATAGGCCACGAACTCACCCATGGCTTTGACGACCAGGGGAGCAAGTTCGATGCCGATGGCAACCTCAAGAATTGGTGGTCGGAAGCTGACCGCAAGGAATTCGAGCAACGCACCGGCTGCATTGCCGATGAGTACAGCTCGTTCGTTGCAGTAGATGACGTTCATCTCAATGGACGCCTGACCCTGGGTGAGAACACGGCTGACAACGGCGGCGCACGCATTGCGCTGATGGCCCTGCACAAGGAAATGGCTGCCAACAAGAAAAAAGTACCGAAGAAGAAGGATGGATTCACTGCCGACCAGCGCTTCTTCCTCGGCTTTGCCCAGATCTGGTGTCAGAACAGCACAGATGAAAGCTCGCGCCTGCTGGCCAAGACCGATCCACATTCTCCCGGGCGCTATCGCGTGATTGGCACCTTGCAGAACAATCCGGATTTCGCCGTGGCATTCGGCTGCAAGGCAGGACAAAAGATGGTCAGCCAGAACGCATGCCATGTATGGTGATAGCAAATGGCGGTTGGCAATTAGCAATTAGGCGCTCATGCGAAAGCCAACTGCCAGTTGCCAGTTGCTAACTGCTCTTCTATGAGCCGACTCTTTCTCGTACGACACGGCCAAGCCTCGTTTCTCGAGCAGAATTACGACAAGCTCTCAGCCATCGGGGAAAAACAATCACGGCTGCTGGGCGAGTATTGGGTGCGGCAAAAGCTCATCTTCAATCGGATATATTCCGGGCCCCGGGCGCGGCAGATGGAAACTGCCAGAATCGTAGGCGATGTGTATCAGCGTGCCGGGCTACCCTGGCCAGAAATCAAGAAGATGCAGGAGTTTGATGAATACCATGGCGAATGGGTCATGGAAGCGAGCCTGGCCGGGCTGGCGGAAAGCAATCCTCACATCAGCAAGTTGCAGCAGGCCTTTCTGCACGCCACGAGTCCGGCAGAAAAACATAAAACCTTTCAGCGACTCTTCGAAGTTGTGATCGGCAAATGGGTCGCAGGCGAAGTGCGGGTTGAGAACGTGGAATCATGGCCTGAGTTCTGCGCGCGAGTGCGTCAGGGTTTGCGCCTGGTGTGTAATGGCGGCAGCGGAGAGAATGTGGCTGTCTTCAGTTCCGGCGGCCCTGTTGGCGTGACCATGCAACGCGCGCTGGATCTTTCGCCGCAAAATACGCTGCAGATGGCCTGGATGGCCCGCAACTGCTGTTTCAGCGAGTTTCTGTTTTCAGGTGACCGGTTTACGTTGAGTTCATTTAACACACTGCCGCATCTGGAGGATCCGGCGCTGCTAACCTATAGATAAAACAACAATCGGCGTCACATCATGGCAACTGAGGGTACAAGCATCGGGTTTCAGGATCGCGCAGCTGAGGTGCGTCCCGGAGAAGAGCTTGATGTTGCGCGCCTGGAGCCATTTTTGCGCAGTCATTTCCCCGAAGCTCAGGGGCCGCTTACGGTCAAGCAATTTCCCAGTGGCCATTCCAACCTGACCTATTCGGTTTCTCTCGGCGCGTGGGAAATGGTGCTGCGGCGTCCGCCTTTCGGCAGCAAGGTGAAAACAGCACACGATATGGGCCGCGAGTATCGCGTCCTGTCGCGCTTGCACGCCGTCTATCCTGCTCCCCGCGCGCTTCTGTACTGCGACGATGTCCAGATTCTGGGCGCTCCGTTTTATCTGATGGAGCGCATTCAGGGCGTCATTCTGAGGCGGGAATTGCCTCGCGGATTCGAACTTACGCCCGAAAAAGCCAGGCAGTTGAATGAGTCTTTTATTGATAACCTGGCGCGGCTGCATGGCCTCGACTTCACGGCCATCGGGCTGGGCGATCTGGGCAAGCCGCAGGGATACCTGGAGCGCCAGGTGCGCGGCTGGATCGAGCGTTATTATGGCTCCAAGACGCACGAAATTCCCGAAGTGGAACAGATTTCCGGATGGCTCAGGGAACACATGCCGGCGCAGAGCCGGGCCACTTTGATCCACAATGACTACAAATTCGACAACATGGTGCTGGATGCTGACGATATTACCCGCGTGAAAGGAGTGCTGGACTGGGAGATGTGCACCATCGGCGATCCTCTTGCCGACCTGGGAACTGCGATTGCCTATTGGGTGCAGCCCGACGATCCCCAGGAACTACACGCAGTCCACTGGGGACCAACTACGCTGCCGGGAAGCCTGACGCGGATGCAGCTCGTGCACCGATATGGCGAAAAAACCGGCACCGATACATCAAACATCCTTTTCTATTACGTTTTCGCACTGTTCAAGACAGCAGTGATTGTTCAGCAGATTTATTACCGCTATCATCATGGCCTGACCAACGATGCAAGGTTCGCGTCGCTACTGGATGTGGCGAAGACCCTACTGGCAACGGCGCTAAGATCAGTACATCGAAAGCAGATTTGACATCTGATTGTTGATTTCTGATTCTTGATTGTTGATTGAAAACCTGTGCGAGAGTCTCGAAAAACCAACAATCTAAAATCACAGATCAAAAATTTCTTTCGCCGTGTGTCGCGCGATCATCAGATCCTCATCGGTGGCAATGACGCGTACTCTACACTGGCTGCGTGGGGTGCTTATGACCGCTCCGTTCTGCGCATTCTGTTTTGGGTCGACTTGAATTCCTAAAAAATCGAGTCCACGGCAAATCTCTTCGCGAACGGGAGCGGCGTGTTCGCCGATGCCTCCGGTGAACACCAGCGTATCCAGACCACCCAGCACCGCGGCATAGGCCCCGATGAATTTTCTTATCCCGTAACAAAACATTCGGATCGCTTCGTCAGCGAGCCGGTCTGAGGTGCGCTTTTCCAGCAGCGTCTTCATATCGCTGGAAGCGCCTGAAGTACCCAGCAGGCCGGATTCGTGGTTGATGATTTTTTCGATTTTGTCGGAGCTGTACCCGGCTTGCAGCAAGTAAAGCAGGATGCCAGGATCGAGGTCGCCGCTGCGCGTGCTCATCATGAAACCGCCTGCGGGTGTGAGCCCCATGCTGGTATCCAGCGGCTTCCGGTTCAGCACCGCAGCCATGCTGGCGCCATTGCCAAGATGGGCGATGATGACGCGGCCCTGGGCCTCGGCCCCAAGCGCCTGCACAATGAATTCATACGAGAGCCCATGAAAGCCGTAATGGCGCACTCCGGCGTCCCAGAGGTTGCGCGGCAGCGGCAACCGCCGCGCCACCTCCGGCATAGAGGCATGGAATGCGGTATCAAAACACGCTACCTGGGGGAGGTCAGGGTAGTGATTGCTGATGGCCTGGATGATTTCGATTTGCGACGGCAGGTGCAGCGGCGCGAGCGGAACGAGTTTTCGTAATTCCTTCAGCAGCGGTCCGGTTATTGTCTGCGGCGTTGTGTAGCGCGGCCCCCCATGGACGATGCGATGTCCGGCGGCTGCGGGAGGCGGTAATCCGGAATGATCCAGTGCTGCGAAAATTGCAGCAATGCACTGGTGGGCATCGGAAAGATTTTCCTGATTGTCTATTACAGTCTTTTCTGAGTTGCGCAACCACAGCCGCGCGTCAGGGCCGATATTCTCCACAGCCCCTGATGCGAGTCTCTGTTCAGCAGAAACAGAGGTTGAAAACAGCGCGAACTTCAGAGAGGAAGACCCGGAGTTAAGACAGAGGACGGTTTGAGGAAGTGCCATAGTTGTCTAACTTTGTTTCTCCTCCGTGTCCTGTAGCTTGTCCTCGAGGTGAGGTCGCCTAAGCGCGACCGCAGCCGAAGGATGTCTCCGTGGTGAGGTTTTCATAGCTCCCACTTCCAATCCCGCACTTCAGGCATATCTTCTCCGTGTTCGCGGATATATATCTCGTGCTCCGCGAGTTTCTTCCTGAAAAGCTGGATTGCCTGATCACTGCTTTCTTTCACCCGGGCGACGCGGCCGATGGCATCAATCGCCAGCTGAAAGCGGTCCATATTGTTTCGTACCACCATGTCAAACGGCGTGGTTGTCGTGCCCTCCTCCTTGTAGCCGCGCACGTGGAGGTTATCGTGGTTCTTCCTGCGATAGCTCAGGCGATGAATGAGCCACGGGTAGCCGTGATAAGCAAAGATGATCGGCTTGTCAGTGGTGAACACGCGATCGAACTCTTCGTCGGACCACCCGTGCGGATGCTCCGTCGCAGGTTCGAGCGTCATGAGATCGATAATATTTACCACCCTGATCTTCATTTCCGGCGCGTGTTTTCGCAGCAGGGATGTGGCGGCCAGAATCTCCAGCGTGGCTACGTCTCCAGCAGCGGCCATCACCACATCCGGATCGCCCTTGTCATTGCTTGCCCATTCCCAGATTCCGCCACCGGCTTTGCAATGACGGATGGCTGACTCCATGTCCAGCCACTGCAATTCGGGCTGCTTGCCCGCGACAATCACGTTCACGTAGTTGCGGCTGCGCAGGCAATGGTCGGCGATGGAAAGAAGCGTGTTTGCGTCCGGAGCAACATAGACGCGGACCACTTCCGGTTTTTTGTTTAATACCTGGTCTATAAAGCCAGGGTCCTGGTGGCTGAAGCCGTTGTGGTCCTGCCGCCACACATGCGACGTCAGCAGGTAATTCAGTGACGCGATGGGCTTGCGCCAGGGAATGTGGCGCGTTGCTTCCAGCCACTTCGCGTGCTGATTGAACATCGAGGTGATGATGTGGATGAAAGCTTCGTAAGAAGAGAAAAACCCATGACGTCCGGTCAGCAGATAACCCTCGAGCCATCCTTCACACATATGCTCGCTCAGCACTTCCATCACTCGGCCATTGCGGGCGATGTGGTCATCGGTGGGAAGAATCTCAGCAACGGAAACACGGTCTGTAACTTCAAACACGGCGGAAAGCCGATTGGAATCAGTCTCGTCCGGCCCAACGATGCGGAAGTTGCTCTCGCTCGCGTTGGCTTTCAGAATATCGCGCAGGAACCGTCCCAGCACGCGAGTTGATTCTTCATACGCCGCTCCCGGTTTTGGCACCGGCACTTGATAACTGCGAAAATCCGGGAGCTGCAAATCTTTGAGCAACAAGCCGCCATTGGCATGAGGATTCATACCCATACGCCGGTTCCCCTCCGGCGCCAGTTCTGCCAGTTCAGGAAGGAATTTTCCTTTAGCGTCAAATAATTCCTGCGGCTGGTAGCTCTTCATCCACTGCTCGAGAATTTTCAGGTGTTCGGGTTTTTTGTCGAAATCGCCTATCGGCACCTGATGTGCGCGGAATGTGCCTTCAATCTGAACTCCGTCGACAACCTTTGGCCCGGTCCAGCCCTTAGGCGTACGCAGGACGATCATGGGCCAACGCGGCCGTTCCCAATTGCTTTTGGCGCGGGCGCTGTGCTGAATGTGCTGAATTTCGGTGCAGACGCTGTCCATGGTGGAAGCCATGAGCTGGTGCATGGTTTCAGGCTCGTCACCCTCGACGAAATACGGCTGATAACCATAGCCGGCAAACAAATCGATCAGTTCGCTTTTGGGAATACGAGCGAGCACGGTCGGCCCGGCAATCTTGTAGCCGTTCAGGTGGAGAATGGGCAGCACTGCCCCGTCACGCTCCGGGTTGAGGAACTTATTGGAGTGCCAGCTGGTGGCGCAGGGGCCGGTCTCGGCTTCACCATCTCCCACCACGCAACATACAAAGAGATCAGGATTATCGAAAGCGGCGCCGTAGGCGTGCAGCAGCGAGTAGCCAAGCTCGCCGCCTTCGTGGATCGAGCCCGGCGTATCCGGCGAGGCATGACTGGGAATCCCGCCCGGCCACGAGAACTGAGTGAAAAGCCGCTTCATGCCTTCGGCGTCCTGCGTGATCTTTGGATACAGTTCGGTATAAGAACCTTCCAGGTAAGTGTTGGCTACAATTCCCGGCCCGCCGTGTCCGGGGCCGGTAATGTAGATGGCGTTCAGATCGTGCAACCGGATCAGCCGGTTCATGTGCACGTAAATGAAGTTAAGTCCGGGCGTCGTACCCCAGTGTCCCAATAGGCGCGGCTTGATATGCTCGAGTTTTAGAGGCTCGCGCAGCAGGGGATTGTCATGCAGATAAATCTGGCCGACGGAGAGGTAATTGGCGGCATGCCAGTAGCGGTCGATCAGAGAGAGTTCCTGTTGAGTGAGAGGGCCGGCGGGTTTTGCTTCTACCTGCATGAACGTGCTCCTGGAAAGTGCGTGACATTAGATTCTAATTAGAAATCGGGTGATCCCGCAGAGCGGGATCCGCTGATTCGGAACCGCTTTAGATTGGCGGGTGGTGTTTGGCTTTTTCTCAGCCTTCCACCAAAATCTTCGCGGGCTGAATGGTGATTGCTGAATGGTGAGTGCTCGCTAGCGGTAATACCTTACTACCCACTCCGCTACGCAGATTGGCTTCTGAGCGTTTTCGCCTTCGACCGTCACCGCATATACAGCTTCGACGCAGTCGGGCACTTCTTTTAATGATTGAAGCGTGAAGCGCGCGCGGATCTTAGAGCCCGAGCGGAGGGGAGAGACAAAGCGCAGGCGATTCAAGCCATAATTGATACCCATGCGAATTCCGCTCTTGATTTGGAGCACCTGCGGCACGAATTGTGGCAGCAGCGAAAGAGTAAGAAAGCCGTGGGCAATCGTGGTCTTGAACGGCGATTCCCGGCGCGCGCGTTCCACGTCAACGTGAATCCACTGATGGTCGCCGGTGGCATCAGCAAACTGCTGAATGCGTTCCTGGGTAATTGTCATCCACTCGGACACACCGATTTCCGAGCCAACGTGGTTCTTGAGTTCGTCGAGAGAAGCCAGGGTTAGCATTGTTGATTTGTGATCTTTGATTTCTGATTGAGAGAGATTTGCAATTATTTGCAATCAAAAATCACAAATCAACAATTCTCAGTGTTGTTCCACGGCTTCCGGTCTGATTGTGTCCTGGTGGCTCCAGTACTTTTTTCTGAGATCTTTCTTCAGGATTTTCCCCGTTCCTGTCTTGGGCAACGCGTCCATGAATTCCACCGAGCGCGGGCACTTGTAATGCGCAATGCGGGAGCGGCAGAAATCGAGCAACTCCTGCTCTGTGGCTTGCGTTCCGGGCTTCAAAACAACCAGTGCTCTCGGCACTTCGCCCCAGCGCGGATCAGGGACTGGGATCACCGCCGTCTCATAAACACTGGGATGGGCGGCCAGGGTCTTTTCCAACTCGAGCGAGGAAATATTTTCACCTCCGCTGACAATAATGTCTTTGGCCCGATCGACGATGAGGATATAGCCATCTTCATTCATCGTGGCCATGTCGCCGGTATGGAACCAGCCGCCGCGCATGACCTCTGCTGTGGCCTCGGGTTGGTTCCAGTAGCCCTGCATGACGCCATCGCTGCGGGCGACCACCTCGCCAATGGACTGTCCGTCGCGGGGTAGGTCTTTGCCTTCCGCATCAACAACCCGAATTTCAACTCCGGGAATGGCGTATCCAGTCATGGCCTGTAGCGCGTAGCGCTGCTCACCTTCCCACTGTGATCCCGGCTTGGCCTGAGCGGTGGTAAGAACGGGCGCGGTTTCAGTAAGGCCATAGCCGGAATAACAGGCACAGCCGAACTTTTCTTCTACTTCCCTGACCAGCGTTGGAGAAGACGCAGCGCCGCCCAGCGTAATTCGTTGCAGGCTGCTCAAATCGTATTTCGAACGCTCCGCGCAATTCACCAGCGCCGTTGCCATGGTGGGGACCAGGCTGCACGCCTGCACGCGCTCGCGCTCGATCAGGCGGAAGACCTCGACCGGGTCAAAGCGGTGAATCATTACGTGAGTTGCGCCGACGAACGTGAGCGAGTGCGCCACTCCCCAGCCGTTGGCATGAAACAAAGGAATCGTGTGCAGCTCGACCGTGTTCTTGGAGGTGCTGAAGTTGATGGCGACATTCAGAGCATGCAGATAAATGTTTCTGTGTGTCAGCATTACCCCTTTGGGATTGGCGCTGGTGCCGCTGGTATAGAAGAGCTCTGCGAGAGAATTCTCGTCGAATTGCGTGATGTCTGCCCGGTGGGGGGTTGCCGCGGAAAGATGTTGCTCATAATTTTGCGGCGAAAGCCATCCCGCCTGCGGGTCGGCATCCAGCAGAATGAATTCCTGCACTGTGGAAACATTCTGGCGAAAAGAATCAACCACCGGCAAAAACTGCTGTTCGAGAAAGAGCAGCTTCGCTCCAGAATCATTCAGGATGAATGCGAGTTCTTGCGGCGCCAGCCGGATGTTGAGTGGAAGCAGCACCGCCCCCGCCTCCAGCACGCCGTAATACGCCTCCAGCAGGCGATGGCAGTTGCCGCTAAGGAAGGCAACGCGATCACCCGGCTTGATTCCTGATTTGCGAATGGCGCCGGCGAGACGCGCTGCCCGGTCTGCAAACTCACTGTATGTAAACCGTTCTTCGCCGCAAATGATCGCCGTCTTGCGCCGAAACTGCTGTTGCGCGTAGCGAAGAAAACGAATTGGAGTCAGTGGGATGTTCATTAGGATTTATGATCTTTGATTTTTGATTGAAACCCCGAGCCGCTAAGATATGTGGTCTTAAACCAGAAATCAAAAATCAGAAAATCAAAAATTGCAAGTGGCTACTGCTTCATCGGGGGTCGATTTATCGCCCCCACTTCCCAGGGTGCCTTGATCTCGGTTCGCCATTCGAGTAGCGCCGGGCCGGGAGAATTCAACCATGCCGGCAACTGGCGGCGCAAACTTTCAAGATCTGAGACGCGCTGCGCCGCGATTCCATAAGCCTCCGCCAGCACGCAGAAATCCGGGTTCTTGAGATTCACTTCGTGCGTCTGCCCAAACATCGTCCGCTGGAGAAAGCCGATGATGCCATAAGCGTTATCGTTCACCAAAAGAATCTTGACCGGCAAACCATATTGCGCAACTGTCGCCAGCTCATGGGAGGTGTACTGGAAGCCGCCATCGCCGGCAATGCAGACAACGCGCAAACTGCGCCCTGATTCCCGAAGCGCGAAAGCGGCGCCGATGGCTGCGGGCAGCCCGTACCCCAACGTTCCTGAGCCAGTGGGATAGAGCCACGACCGCGACGCGAAAACTGGCAGAAACGCCGATGCCCAGTAGTTGAGAATGGACTGATCGTTTGCGATCACATCATCGCGGTCCAATGCGCCACGCAGCAGCAGCAGCGCTTCATAAGCCTCAGATCCCAAACTCTTCAGCCGCGCATTTTCTTGAGCGCGCCCCGCGGCAACCTCGTACCATGCTGCTCTTTTTTTTAGTGCCGCAGTGAGCGTCTCCGCGATCGGAGCAATGTCGCCCACCAATCTTGCGGTAAACGGGAACTGCAGGCCGGCGTGGGTCAGGTCGCGCTCGATTTGAATATGGCGCGCGGGAACTTTCAGGCTGAAGCGGCCGGTATCAAATTCAGTAAAGCGCGCGCCAACGGAAATTATGAGATCGCCTTCCAGCAGCAGTTCCCGCGCCAGGCCCAGGCGCGAGATGCAGCCCATCGAGAGCCCGTGATCGTCCGCGATTGCGCCTTTGCCGCTGGTCGTGGTTAATATGGGCGCCTGAAGGACTTCCGCCAGCTTCTGCACTGCTGCAGCGGAATTGCCGGCCATCACGTCCGAACCAATCACCACGACGGGTTTGCTTGTTTCAGCAATCTCTTTGAGAGCTTTTTCAATTTCATCAGGAAACGGCACTGTCTCCGGACGCTCGGGATAAAACCACGCATCCGGCAGTGTCGACGGCGCAAGCAGCACGTCATGCGGAACTTCTATAAATGCCGGCCCGCCGGCATTGGCTGCCGCGGCAACGGCAGTTATTGCTGCCTCAGGCGAGGTGACGCGCGCCGCAAATCGAACCAGCGGCCTGATGATGTCAAGCTGCTGCGGAGTCTCATGCAGCGCGCCACAGGTTTTGCCCACCATCTGGGACGCTACATTTGTCCCAATGACGATCACCGGAGTGCTGGTTTGAAAACTTTCCAGCAAAGGCGCGACGGTAAACAGATTTCCCGGACCCGTGGAGGCAAAGACCACCGCCGTGTTGCCGCTGCTGCGATAGAAACCGTCGGCGGCAAATACGGCCGCCTGCTCATGGCGAACAACGCAGTGACGAAATTTCGTTTGCTGCCTCAGAGCGTCGTACAACGCGATGTTGTGGATGCTGGGAATGCCGAATCCCGCTGTAATCCCACAATGCACCAGCGCGTCCACAATTGCCTGGGCTGTAGTGAGTTGAGTCGTCGTGGATGTGTGAGAGGCTGAAGACATAGTTTGCGGAAACAGCCACAAGGCTCTGTGTCAGGCGGTCTTGAATGGCGCCGCAGAAATCATACAAAAAAAGACGACGAAAGTAACACTTCCGTCGTCTCCAATTTCAATTAGAAGATCAGCCGTGCGCCCAACTGGAGTTGCCGCTTGGGTTGCACGGATGTAAACGCCAGGGGGGCGCCGCCCGGTGAAACCACGCCCGGATTCACGAAGAATCCGCTCGCGTTGGAAGGCACCTTCGTGAAACCGTTGAGAGTGGATACTGAGTTGTTCACGCTGGCGAAGTTCGTCCGATTGGCAAGATTGAAACCTTCGGCAATGAACTGCAATTGCGCCCGCTCGCCCATTTTGAAGGCTTTGGTCAGGCGCATGTCAAAGTCTATATAGTTCGGTCCAAGACCTGTATTGCGGCCAATTCCCAGGGGGCGATCATTGGTGGAGTGGCGGTCACCGTTGATGTCCGTTCCTCCAGCCAGAAGGTTGACTGGATGTCCGCTGTTAAATCTGAAAATCGGCGCAAGCTGCCAGCCTCCCAGCAGTTGTCCTTTTCCGGGACTCTCCACAACGCTGGCGATCACGATTTTATGGCGCTGGTCGAAAGTCGATAGGCCACGTTCGCCTGCCAGGTTCAAGCTGTTTTGTGGTCCAAAGTCGCTGTTGAAGTCCGTGGTCGTATCGTAAGCCTTGCTCCAGGTGTAATTGGCCAGCAGGCTGAAGTGACTGCTGAAGCGCCTCTGCAGTTCGAAAATCGCGCCTTCAAAGAGAGATGATCCTTTGGAAGAGTATTGATCGGCTTGCAGGATCAACGGGTTTACGAAGCACGAGAACGGATTAGCCGCGCACTGAGGTGCTCTCCAGTTCTGGAACCGGACCTGCTGTCCAGTAAAAGGCGATACGGCAGTGGTAAACGGAGCCGGCAGGACGTTGATATCCAGCGCCACTGGTAAACGCAGTGTGTGGACATAAATCCCGCTCACAGAGGCTGACCAGCCTTTTGCAATCTCACCCTCGATTCCAAACGATGCCTGCTCGGAATAGGGGCTCTGATAATCAGGCTGTCCGCTGAAAACTACGCTCAATGGGGGTGGCGGGCCCACATTGGTGACGTTGATGCCAAACTGAGTCAGGTCGGCTGGCGTGATACAGGCAGCCTGGCCAGGGGCAGGAGCTGTGCACTGGACTTTGCCTTGCGCAAACAGCGTCTGGAAGATGGCTGCCGAAGTGAGGCTTGGGGGAAATCCCGGTACGCCAGTGAGAGGCACAAATACCTGCGCGATCGGCCGCGTATTGTTCACGAACCCGAGCGTCTGCACAACATCGGCGATCTGGCCGTAAATCGGCGAATAGAAGATGCCCACTCCACCGCGAATCGCCACCTTGTGATCGCCAAACGGGTCCCAGGCAAACGAAGCGCGTGGAGCAAAATTGTCTTTGTCCGTATTCAACGCGCCATATTGGGCATCCACTTCATAGCGCAGCCCAAACGTGAGATTGAAATTGGGCGTCATCGCCCACTGGTCCTGCCAATAACCGGAACCGAAGGGACGCGGATAGTTGTAGATGGGATTGCCAAATCCCTGCTGGTAGAACTGCGGCAGGCCCAAGGCTGCGGACTGGAGTCCGTTGATGGCGGCGGGCAAAGTACTTGGAGGCAATCCACAGGCGGCGGGTACTTGCAGGCAAGGGCTCAGGACCCCTCCGGGAAGATTTCCGAACACAAATCTTCCGGGGAAGAAAGTATGTGACTCGGTGTGATTGCCGCGATAGAGGAACTCGCCGCCAAACTTCATCGTGTGGTGCCCACGTACCAGCGTCATATTGTCGGCGATGTCCGGACGCCGCATGATGGTCAGGCTGGGCAGGAAGATGTTGGTTCCCAGATTGGCAAAGCCGGGGATTGCCAGACCCACCTGTCCGGGGGCGTTGGGAATTACGTCAAAGTCCGTGTAGTTGAATTGTGCTCGAAGTTCATTCTGCGTCTTGGCGCTGAACTGATGGAACCATGCCGCCTGTGCGGTATTGTCATAAGTATGAATCGAACTACCGGCGGAGAATCCAATCAGCGACTGCACATCCGGGCTTTGCTCATTGTCGTGGGCAAAACTGTACCGCAGATACGCCTGGTTTTTGTCACTGAAGGTATGGTCCAGGCGGCCCGAGATAAAGTATTCCCGGGTATCGTACTTGAACAGGCCACCATTGCTCTCGAATTGGTGGATCAGGAAGCTGCTGAGCGGATTCACGCTATTGAGGGTCAGGACGTTGCGCAGGATGCCGGCGCAAACGTTCGCAGGCAGCGCGGGCTGGCCTGTAAGGCACGGCACTGGCGTGCTTCCAAGCGTTGCCAACCCGTTAATGATTCCTGCCTGGTTGTTGCCGGAGAACGCGCCGGTGTCGGGACGGAAAATGCTCGTGTTCGTTAGCAATGGAACAGCATTCTGAGCATTCTGGATCAACCCTTCCGCCGCGATAAAAGCAAACGTCCTGTCCTTGGTGATGGGAAAGCCAAAGCTGCCGCCAAATTGCTCGCGAGTGAGGGTGTCCTTAGTCGGGGTGCCGCTTACGTCGGGCGCCGCCGGATTGAACGCCTGGCCCGGCGCCAGCGCCTGCGTAAATGCAAAAGGATTGGCAGCGTCCAGGGCATCGTTGCGGAAGAAACCATAAGCGCTTCCGTGCAAATCATTCGTGCCGCTCTTGGACACAATATTGATGCTCGCGCCGCTGGCCCCTCCCAGGTCCGCTCCATAGTTGCTGCGATTGATCTGGAATTCCTGTACTGCGTCCTGGCTGAGCGTGAGGCGCACGCCACCGGAATCATCATTGGCCTCGCCGCCATCCACCGTCACGCTGTTGCCACGGCCATTGCTTCCATAGAAGGAGAGGCCGCTCTGCGGCGTCTGCTTCACCCGAAAGTCCTGGTCGTTCGCCATGCGCGTGGAATCGGAAACGCCAGGCGCCAGCAAACTGAACGTAAGATAGTCCCGGCGATTGATGGGGAGATCTTCTATGTATTGCTGGCTGATGGTTTCAGCCTGATGTCCTCTCTCTGTATCTATTACCGGAGCCTCGGTGGTGACTTCGATCGAGGATGCGACTTCTGATACCTTCAGATGAAAATCCAGAGTCGAGGTCTGCCCTACGTT
Organism: Candidatus Angelobacter sp.; assembly: GCA_036518395.1. Classification (GTDB taxonomy): domain Bacteria; phylum Acidobacteriota; class Terriglobia; order Terriglobales; family Acidobacteriaceae; genus Angelobacter. The sequence continues at coordinate 25,850 of DATDNH010000302.1, forward strand.
CACGACTACGCCCTTCTGTAGCGATGTCTGGAATCCCCCATGCTCCGCGCTCACGTCATACACAGAGGGGGCCAATCCTGTGAACTCATAACGGCCAAAATTATCGGTACTGATGGAGCGTTTAATACCTCGCTGCGCGTCCGTGGCAGTTACCGTGGCGCCGGCCAGGACAGCGCCGGAGGGATCATGTACCGTTCCGTTGATGCTGCCGGATGCGCCGGTCCCTTGCCCAAACGCAATGCCGCTGAACAGCATTAATCCGACCAGCACACAAGCTAGTAGCTTGATTGATTTCATATGTCCTCCTTCGAAATGTATGAGAAGCTTTTGCAAAAACGGCGGGAACAACTTGCGGGCCATTGAATGATCCTTCATTCAGTTTCTTAGGGGATTCCACGCACCTGGCCAGGTTGCGCAACATCCCAAGTTTTCAAAGAGTTACGGCAGGAATTATCCTTCGAATGCACAGATTTGTCAAAGACGGAGCGCATTGAAATGGTGTCCGGATGCTGCCTGACGTAGAAGCGCCAGCACTGCCAACTGAGTTGCTGATTCCCGTCGTCCCTCAGACAGCGAGATTATATAGCAATTGAATCCAACGAATAGATTTTTTTTACTGATGATAAAATCGGGTTTACTGTTAGTAAAAACAGTTGCGCAGCCGCGCGATCCGGTGTACCGGGTTAGTTAACAATCTGATTGTGGAGAATTGGATCTTTGGTTTCACAACGTTCTGAACTCAAGGCGGAAGTGGTTGCTTTGAAGCGCAAGCGCATCGTGGATGCTGCCCGCCGTCTGTTTTACGAAAAGGGATATGAACGCACAACCCTGGACGACATCGCCGAGCGGCTCCAGGTCACCAAACCCTTTATTTACTCCTACTACAAAAACAAGAACGAATTACTGCATGAGATCGCCCAGCAATGCATTGACGAGTGTCTGCAGGCACAGTCGCGAATCCTCTCGAGCAAGCTGTCAACCGCGGAAAAGCTGGCCCGCATCGTCGAAGACGTGTCACAAATTATTATCGATAACCAGGCGAACACCATTATCTACCTGCGGGAGGAGATGAACCTCGACTGGCATGTGGCCCAGAAGATCCGCGAGCAGCGCAACGAATTTGACCATCGCAACATGAAGTTGCTGCGCGACGGCGCCCGTTCCGGGGCACTGAAGGTGGTAGACGAACGGGTCACCGCGCGTTGCATCGGCGGAATCCTGGTGTGGTGCGCGCTCTGGTACAGGGACCTGGGAGTGCTCTCACCGGCGGCCATTGCTCACCTTGTCAGCGAAAACGTGTTGAGCATGGTGGGCGCGCGAAGAAACAGACGAACCGGCGCCAATCACCGGGTATCAAATAACTCGGGAACCGGCTAATCGAGTGACTTGTTCGCTGCGTGGTCTCAACATCAACTGGGTGTGCGGAATAACTCACGCTCTGAATAGTCTGAAGGCATGTCCTATGTCGTCCGCTTTCGTCCACTCGGTCCATGCGTTTAAACGCCATCACCAGGTCTTGGCCACCGCCACAATAATCTTCGCCAGCGCGTCCAGATCGCGGGTGTCGATCACTTCGCCGGGCGAGTGCGAGTAACGCAGCGGCCAGCCAAGCGCTACATCGGTCGAGCCGTATTGCAGAAACGCCGAGCCATCGTTGCCGCCTCCGGTCACTCCGTACTGCGCGGGAATGTGAGCGGCGCGGGCCATCGAAACAACTTTTTCCACCAGCTCACGGGGGACCACGTTGGAATTGTCCACGGCGCGCACTACAAAACCCTGGCCAAGGATCGCATCGGCAAAACGCTTCGACTCGAGCGGCGAATCCGAGCTTACGAACGTATCCACCGCAAACACATATTGAGGCGCATGCCCTTCGGCGCCCATGCGTTTGGCCAGATCTGCCGCGCCCACCAGCCCGATCTCTTCACTGGTTGACCAGACAAAGGTGACATTGCGGTTCTGAATATTGGGCCCGAGCGCCCAGGCGGCCGAAACCAGAGCAGCGCATCCCATGCGGTCATCAAAGGCGCGGGCGCTGGCGCGGGTTCCGAGCAATTTGTGGTAGAGCTTGGGTATGGTCACGTAGTCACCGGTCTTGATGCCTAGTTGCGCCACCTCTTGCGGGTTGCGAGCGCCCGCGTCTACGCGAAACTGGGCCTGTGCAGCGCGAGGCCACTTGAAATCGGTTTTGTCCCAGCCATCGGGCAGCTCGAGCACACCAGTATGTTTTCCACTGGCGGAATGAACCAGGGCTGCATGTCCCATAAAATACGCGAGCACGCCGCCGCCCCTGGTTTCCAGATCAAGCCGGCCATCCGGCAGAATCGACCGCACCTCGAAGCCGATTTCATCCTGATGCGCGACCACCAGAACACGCGGTTTGCTGGAAGGCGCTCCCCAGGTAAGGATGAGATTGCCGGAACTGTCAGTTTGTGGCTTGGCCCACGAGGGCAGCAGGCTGGTGATGTATGCGCGCACGCTGGCTTCGTGGCCGCCACTGACTCCATAAGCTTGTACGAGGACCTTCAGAATTGTTTCGTTGTCGGGGGCCGTCGGCGCGCGTGGCGGAGATTTAAGTAAGGCGGACATTGGATATGTCGGCGCCTGGGGTTGATTGGCGTGGCCCTGCAGATAGTTTTCCAGCAAGGCCGCGAGATCGGCGAGATCATGGCCATCGAGAATTTCTGCCGGCGTGGACGGCCATGCCGTCGCCACGGCCAGGTGTACCGATCGGGCAGGCAAAGGCGCCCGTGGCAGCGATCCACGCCTGGCTGCCGGAACCAGCGGTGCGGAAAAATCCGTATGAATTGCAATCCCATTTTGAGACGCAAGCTGCTTGAGTTCAGCCGCTGCTCCCGAAACCTCCACGTTCGGATCGGGCACCCCGATGATCGCGCCGCTGCCCGGCTTTTGCGAAAACACGGCAGAAGCAGCATTCTCTGCGGCCGCCCCTTCTGCGCCTGCTGCCGCCGGAGCGCGTCGGATGAGCCTGCCCACGTAGATCAGCTCATCGGGATGGAGATTTTGCAGCATCCGGTCGAGCCCGCGGGCTTCCGTCCATTGCTGCGCGACGAAGGCTACCGTAAGAGTGCCGTGGAGTTTTTGAGGATCGAGATTGCGCAGCACTTCCACCAGCACAGCGTCACCAAAGCGATCACCTACAGCGGGACCAGTCCATTTGCCATTGGCCATTTCGAATGCGTCGCGTCCGATGGCCAAAGGACTGAGCAGATCGACGCCGGCAGAACGCGCCTGCTGCTCGCTCTCTGCCCCAATATCTACATACATATTGTCCAGGTCGGCGGGACTGGGAGGATGCTGCACCTGAGGCTGGAGATGAATGGAGGTACCCGCGACTGCGCCATTAATCCATTTATCGCCGGCGCGGACCTTCACCGGCTGCGCGGAATAGAGTTCGTTGAATAACGGCAGCGAGCCGCCCTGGGGAAGGCGCTGCAGCCGCAGATATCCTTCACTGGTAATGCCGCTGACCACGTAGCCGGGCTCGTCCATGGGCGCGACGATGAGCCGATGCGGCGATCCGCTGCCCACTGTGACGACGACATTGGCCATTTCGTCCACCGTGGGCTTGAACGCCTTGATCCTGGCGGCAATCGCAGCCGCCAGTTCCTGCTCGTAACCGGGAACGGCGGGAATGGCAACGAGGTCACGAAGATCAGTCGAGAGAGACTGGCCGAATGCGCTCACAGAAAATAAAACGATGGCGCAGAATTTCAGATTGTTGATCCTTGATTGATGGTTGAAGAGCGCTCGAAGCATTCGGAGATTAAAACACAAACTCTGAATCATGAAAATGAGCAGCCGCGGCTGTGAATGGATCGAGGCACGCTTTTTCTCGACCTGATTTTCCGCTCGTGGTAGATTCGTGCTTCGCGAACATGCTCCACAACCTCGGCCATACGCGTACTTCCCGCCAGGCAGATCACCTGCTGCTCACGCCGGACACCTTCGTGCGCGCTCCGCTGCCGGGCATGCGCAACGCCACGGCGATCGTGCACGCCGGTCCTACAATCGGCGCCGCGTTCACGCAGTACACGGTAGAATTCGGCGCAGATGGCGCAATGGCGCTGAGCGCGGAGCAGCGCTTCATCTATGTGCTGGAAGGCGAGATCACGGTAGGGAAAAATCGTTTGCAGGCCGATGGCTATGCTTACCTGACGCCGGGAAGCAAGACGGCCGTTTCCGCTGCCCGTCCCGCGCGGGCCGCCGTGATTGAAAAATCGTATGTCGCGGTGGGCGCGCCCATGCCGGGGAAGGAAATTATTGCCAGTGAGCGGAAACTGAAGTCGCAGTCGCTGGGCGAAGGGCTGGAAGTTCGCATCCTGCTGCCAGAAGATCCCAGCTTCGATTTCGCCGTCAACACCATGACCTACCAGCCCGGTGCCGCGCTGCCCATGGTGGAAGCCCATGTGATGGAGCACGGCCTTCTCATGCTCGCGGGCGGCGGCATCTACCGCCTGGGCGATCACTGGTATCCGGTCACCGCTGGCGATTTCATCTGGATGGCCCCCTGGTGTCCGCAATGGTTCGGCGCGCTCGGCCAGACGCCGGCAAGATATCTGATTTACAAAGACTGGAATCGGTAAAGCAAACCAGAGTCGCTATCGCTGAGTTCATATTGCTGGCAGTGATCAATCGTGTGGCGAAGTGCTGTCAAGCCGCAAATAAAATAAGTGTGGAGCGCAGCCGCCCCCGGCTGCGTCTTGCGGTCCATGACCCCGCGAAGATCGTCGCAGAACGAGAAGAATTTACGCAGACTAATAAACTTGCGGAGAGATTTTGTCGTTGATTTTCGCCAATTGCTAATTGCCATTTGCCAGTTGCTGCATTAGAACACCGCTCTCGCCCGAGTCTTCTGTTTGCTGGCCAGCGAGAATCTTGGCTCGGCGGCCACTCTGTTCAGGGCGCGACCGCTCACATATTCGCCCAGCGCAGGGCCATGCTTGAACCCATGGCCGGAGCCGCCGCCCACCAGCCATACGTTTTCCCATTCCGGATGACGATCAATCAGAAAATCTCCATTGAAGGTGTTTTCATATTGGCACACGCGGGTTTCGACAATCGGAGCATGGGTTAACGAAGGGATGTGTTGCTCGAGATATCCCCGCAATTCGGAGACGGATTGTTCACCAATCACGCGCGATCCTGTATCAGGATCAAAGTCGGATCCATGACGGTCAAAAGCAATCTTGAAGCCCCGATTTTCGATGTCCGGGAGCGCGTACGGCCGCAAAACATGCGTATGGTGCAGCCAGACCGGCATCTTTGGCGGACGGAACTCATTACTTCCCGGACGTGTGCCCAGGAAAAAGACCTCCTGCCTGGTAGCGTGAATGCGTTCGGCGAGCAGATCAGGGAAGAGCTTAGGCAACCACGGTCCGCAGGCAAAGATGAAGGTCTCAGCAGAAAGCGGTTCGCCGGTGCTGGTCTGAATCGAATTGAGTTTTGGGCTAGATTGTGCCGGCAGGGCCGCGGAGGACAGAATGAAATCAACTCCGTTATCGGCACAATCTTTCACCACGGCCTGCACCGCCTGACGCGCCATTAAGACTCCGCTCTCCGGCTCGAGCACTCCCCAGGTTACGTCGGGAAATGAGAGCGGCGGGTAGCGGCGCCGAATTTCCTCGCCGGAAAGCTTTTCACAGACGACGCCGCTCCGGATCAGCACCTCAAGCAACTGTCTGGTGTAAGGATCGGCATCATCGCTGAGCCAGAGCACGCCGGTTTTGTGAAATAGCTGCCGGTTTGTGCGCTGCGCAAATTCCTGCCATACAGTAAGTGAGCGCGCCGACCAGCGGGTGTAAAGCTCGTCAGGCCCGTAGCCCATGCGGATGACGCGGGTCTCTCCGCTTGAGCTCGCGCGGCTGTTGGCGGGGCCGTAAGCATCGAGCAGGGCAACCGTGGCGCCAGTACGCCGAAGAGAGTGAGCTGTCCACGCGCCGAACACTCCGGCGCCGATCACGACGAAATCGTAAGCTTTGTTCAAGCAATTGGCGGTTAGCGATGAGCAATCAGCCAAATCAAAACCTTATCACTGATCAACACTGATTGCGTGCTCTCTATAGATCAGCATCGCGGCCACCAGATCTTCCAATGCACAGCCGACGCTCTTGAAAAGCGTGATGTCTTCAAGTGAGGCTCTCCCCTGTTTTCGTTCGCTGGCAATCTCGTGCAGGTCGCCCACGATGTGATTGCGCGTGATCTTTTCGTCGAGCATAGGAATGATCAGGTCGCCGGCTTCCGCCAGGGCGCCCTCATAGGTGTCAACTATGACACGCGAGCGCCTTACAGTTTCATCGTCTACTTCGCGGGTATGAGTCTGGAACGCGCCGACCAGGTTGAGATGAGTGCCGGGGCGCAGCACGCGGCCATCGAACAAGGGCTCGTGCGACGTGGTGCAGGTGCACAGGACGTCGGATTCGCGGGCGCATGTCTCGGCATTGACCGGCTCGACTTCAATTCCGCAGTCCTCGAGCATATTTTTGCAGAACCCTGTCACATCGGAACGCGTGGAACCGCAGACCAGGAACCGCCGGAAAATGCGCACGTGAGGCAGGACCGTAAGATGCGCTTTGGCCTGTCGTCCAGCCCCGAAAACGCCCAATGTCTCGACATTATGACGCGCGAGCAAATCCGTAGCGACCGCGGACGTCGCCGCAGTGCGCAGATCGGTGAGGTAGTTTGCCTCCATCAGCGCCAGCGTACTTCCCGAAGTGGGATCGAACAGCGCATATGTGGCGTTCACGCCGGACTTACGACTTACGGTCACGGTCTTCACGCCTGCCGCCTGCAGCTCGGAGTCATAGCAGGGCATCAGCAGCAGGACAGACGAGCCTAAATCCAGTTGCGAACGCACCGGCATGCGCAGTGTTGAGTGGAAGTCGCGCGCAAAGGCATCGCGAATGGCGCGGATGACCTCGTCAATGTCTGCAGCGGAGCGGATCTGGTCTTCTGTTAGAAAAAGCATACTGAAAATCCAAACGTAGACACGTTGCACTGCAATGAGGTGTGTTACTCGTCTTCCGATCACGCGCGATCACGTTGCGCTCACGGCGATTCTCATTACCGGCATGTCCTCGGCACAGTCAGTGACTCAAGCCGAAATGTGCTCTTGGCACTACGGAGCAATGGCGATCACCCGCAGCGGGCTGCCGGACCCGTTAATGATCTTGAGCGGAGCAGCAATGACCACAGCGCCCGTGGGCGGAAGCTGGTCGAGATTGCATAAACCCGCCAGGCCGAATTTGCCGCTGCCATGCATTATGTAATGATTGGGAAATGGCGGATCAAAGGTTGCGGCGCGCCCCGCATCGGTGCCCACCGTCTCCACGCCCACGCCGAGCACGTCGCGTTCACGCGCCAGAAATTCAGAACACTCCTTCACGAACCCGGGCGTATGCGGACCATCTTTCTGAAGATTGATGTATGCCTGCGGATCAGTGCGTTTGGACCACCCGGTCCGCAGCAGCACCCAGGCGCCCACTGGAATTTTTCCATGTTCGGCTTCCCACTGTTTCACGCGCTCCACTGTGAGCAGGAAGTTGGGATCTTTTTTTACGTCAGCGCTCACGTCGATCACGCAGGCCGGCCCAACAAACTTCTTCGGATTGATGCGATCGACGCTATTCTCGGGCAGGTCTTTGCCGCTGACCCAGTGAATCGGAGCATCGAAGTGCGTGCCGGTGTGCTCCCCGGTTTCAAATCCATTCCAATACCAGGCGGGACCGCGATCGTCGTAATGAGACAATTCCCAGATGCGGAACGCCGGGGTGTTGTTCCACTGTGAAGGCAGTGGCAAGAGAGGAGTCTCTGGATTCAAAGTTTGCGTGAGGTCGATGATTTTCAGCGTGCCGGCGTTTAATTCCTTGATCAGCTGCAATAACAAAGTAGACAATCGAACCTCCCCACGAGCAGCTTCTAGCTATTAGCTCCTGGCTGCTAGAAAAAGCAAAACCAGCTCGTGTTATACCAATTGCCAATTGCTAAGTGCCAATTGCTATTCAGCGCCTTTCAGGCGCTGGATGTACTGTTTAAACTGAAAGCGGTTCTCCAGCAATGAAAGCTCGGTCACGTAGGCCTTTGGGCCGGTTGCTTCTACTTTAGCCACAATGCAGCTTAGGTCTTCCGTGCGCAGCGCTTCATCGAATGCGGCGACAAAATGCTCGCATGTAGTCACAGTTTGCGTTCGCGGAACACCGGCGGCCGCCGCAATCTTTGCCAGATCACTTCCTGTTCCTGTCGCTGTTGGAAATCCACCCACGGAAAGCAGGCTTTCATTATCAAAGACAACATGGACCAGGTTTTTTGGCCGATAGCGCGCCAGCGTGGTGAAACCGCCAAGGTTCATCAGCACTGAGCCGTCACCATCGAAAACCACAACGCGCTGTTTGGGAAGGCAGAGCGCCAGCCCTAGCCCTGTGGAAGAGGCCAATCCCATCGCGTGCTGGAGATAAAAGAAGTTCGGCTTGTGCCCGAGTGACTGCAATTCGGCAGCAACCGCGCCCATGATGGTTACCACCAAGCAGTTTTCTAGCTTGTCATAAATCGAGCGTAAGCAGTCGAGACGAAGCATAGCTTGATTTGTTTTCAAATGACCCAATTACCAAGTTACCGAATTATTAAATCCTGAGATATCCCGATACACCGATGCACCGATATCCCAATTCCCTCATTCTTCAAACATCAGCTTGCGGGTCAGCAGCAGGGCCACAGGATGCAGGCTGCTGTACGCCAGCGTCTGTGCTCCGGCGATGGAAGTTTCAACCTTGGCCGGATCGTCCAGAAATTCATATCGAATGCCCAAAGCTCGCAGCAGAGGCTCCGTCACACTGCCGCCCTGGGTCTGCCACGGATCGCGCTCGCCAAAATGTCCGCGATAGGTAATCAGCATGAGCAGGGGAATGCGATAGAGCTGGGCAAAAGAAACAATCCCATTAATGCTGGCAAGGAAGCCATGGTTCTGCATGAGCATGGCAGACTTGACGCCGGCAAAGTGCGCTCCGGCGGAAATGCCCACGCCCTCCTCTTCTTTTGCCAGCCGGACAAGGATCATGTTGGGATCATCTTCCGCCATGCGGATCACGTGCACCAGCCAGGTTTCCGGCAAGGCCGACAGCAATCCGATGCCTGCTTTTTTCAGGGCATCATAGAGCACTCGCGAGTTGGCCAGGGAAACCGGCAAAATCCGCTCTTTTCTCAGGGCAGCCAATCTTAATCGATGGCATTGCTTCATTCAAAACCGGCCACCGCCATCCAGCAACCGCAAAATGATCACGGTTTCCACAGGCGGTTGCAGATCAGCATTTCTGAAACAAGCTCCGCGCGTTTACACTAACGATTCACTTCATTTGCCGCAAGAAATGAGGTTTAACACGCATCTGAATCCACTCACGCTGTTCGGCTTGTTCTCGGTCATCGCAATGGTAATTTGTTATGCGTTGGAGCAGCGCTCTCCGGCTTTCATCCTGGCTTTTGCCGCATCCTGTCTGCTGGCATCCGTCTATGGGTTCCTGCAGGGTGCATGGCCGTTCGGCGCCGTCGAGATTCTGTGGTCCGGGATAGCAGTGCATCGCTGGCGGACGGCCCGCAGGCCTGCAAACTGAGACTATGTCAATTCTTCTGTTCACGATATTAGTCTGGCTGGTTTCGGTGGCCGTGGGTTTTCTGGGAGCGCTGACCGGACTTGGCGGGGGCACACTCATCGTTCCCTTGCTCACGCTGGTTTTTGGCGTGAACATTCACTACGCCATGGGCGCCTCTCTGATATCAGTCATCGCGACTTCCTCAGGTGCGGCGGCCGCTTTTCTTCGTGAAGGGTTTACCAATCTGCGTCTGGCAATGTTTCTTCAGGTCGCCACCACCGTAGGCGCCATCGTGGGTGTCTTGCTGGTGACTCACGTCTCCACGACATTCATCGGGGTTGTATTTGGCGTAATGTTGCTGTATTCCGCTTACGTTTCAGGAAGGCTGCCGCCGGAAGACATCGCTACGGGCCCGGCTGACAAACATTCTGAGACATTTAAGCTGAATGGTGTTTATCCCGCTGCGCAAGGCCATCAGCCATATAAGGTGCAGCATGTGGCCGGCGGCTTTGGAGTGATGTTTACCGCGGGCGTGGTTTCCAGTCTGCTGGGGATTGGCTCCGGGGCTCTGAAAGTGCTGGGCATGGACCGGATCATGAGGATCCCTTTCAAGGTTTCCACCACAACGAGCAACTTCATGATCGGGGTCACCGCGGCAGCGGGCGCCGGGTCCTATTTGAAACTGGGCTATATTCAACCAACTGTGACTATGCCTGTCATGCTGGGTGTGCTCCTGGGATCGATGCTGGGAGCGAGGGTCCTGGTGCGCGCAGAAACCAGAATTTTGCGCATCGTGTTTGCTGTTCTGATCGGGATTACAGGAATCGAGATGATCTACAAGGCGGTCACTGGAGGAGTGTGATGCAGACAGGCGCTGCAAACTTGAGCAATCACCGGCAGGAGCACATTGTCGGAATGTTGCTGCGCGCCGGCGTAATCATCGCGGCGATCATTGTGCTTGCAGGCGCCGTGCTGTATCTGATGCAACACGGGTCAGAGCGGCCCAATTACCGCGAGTTCCATGGCGTGCCCCACAACCTTCAGACGGTGAGTGGAGTTGTTAAAGATGCTTTTGCGTTACGCAGCGAAGCTGTGATCCAGCTCGGCTTGTTGTTGTTGATCCTCACACCTGTGGCCCGCGTCGCTCTCTCGGCCGTCAGTTTTACCCTGCAGGGTGACCGAATGTACGTGATCATTACCCTGATTGTTCTGGGCGTACTCCTATTCAGCCTTTTTGGAATGAAACAGGCATAGTCAGCTGCAAGCAGTACCATTCTGAATGGAAATCCTGAAACTGTGTATGGCTGTTCCGGCCTGTTTGCGGTATAGTTCGCGATATCCATCAGGCCATCATTAATTCAGGAGTGCTGTCATGCGGCGTGTTCCAGCCTTAATGTTAGGCATCTGTCTTTTATCAGCCTCTTTATCCAGCGCGCAAAAACCGGAAGAATGGCTCCCCATTACGCCACAAGACTGGCAAATCAAGGATGCTCCGGGAAATCCGGGAGCATCGGCCATCCAGCTCTACTACAGTTATTACCGGGATGACAATGACGAATTTCTGACGGAATATCGCCGGATAAAAGTGCTTCGTGATTCTGCGCGGCGGACATATGCCGATGTTGAGATTCCTCTGGATCCAGGGATGACACTGGCTGACCTGGCGGCCCGAACCATTCATCCAGACGGCACAATTGTTGACTTCAAAGACAAACCTTTCACCAAGACAGTCATCAAGACGCGAGGTATAAAATTCACCGCCAAAACGTTTACGTTGCCCGATGTTACGGTGGGCAGCATCATTGAATACAAGTCCAAACGCATTTGGCACTCGCATCACGTCAGTGATTCGGAGTGGGATATCCAGGGAGATTTGTACACTGTCAGAGCTGACTTCAAGTTCAGGCCTTACCAGGGATTTGTCGAGACATATACCGACTTCAGCGGCGATTTTCCTCGCTCACGCGTGTCATATGCCTATCTCAACCAGGTAGATGTCACCATTCCTAAAAAAAACAAGGGAAACTTGATGGAACTCGAGGTCCAGAATGTTCCGGCGTTCGACCGTGAGGAGTACATGCCGCCTGAAAGCGATTTCAAACCAATTGTGATCTTCTACTACGGCGCCCAGGAGGTCGCCTCACCGGATAAGTTCTGGGATTGGCTCGGCAAACTGTGGCCAGACCTGATCGAGAACTTCATCGGCAGCCACAAAGAAGTGCAGGAGCTTGCCCGTCAGGTGATCGGCAGCGAGACCGACCCTGAGAAAAAATTGAGGAAACTGTATGCCAGAGCTCAGCAGATTCGAAACTTGTCATATGAGCGGGAACGTACAGATCAGGAAGTAAAGCAGGAAAACCTCAAACGCAATCGCAACGTGGCGGACGTTCTTGAGCACGGGTACGGCACAGCCAATGATATCGACAGGTTGTTTGTAGCCCTCGCGCGCTCCGCCGGTTTCGAAGCCAACATTCTCCAGGTCTCAGACCGCAAAGAAAGGTCGTTCAACAAACTGGTGCTTTCAATTTCGCAAGTACAATCGGAAGCGGCCGTGGTGAAAGTGAACGGCAAGGAACTTGTGCTTGATCCGGGAACGAAGTATTGCCCGTATGGACTTCTGCGTTGGATGCACACTTCCGTGACCGCGTTGAAAATGGGCAAGAAAACCATGGAGTTTGTGACTACCCCTGCGGCGCCTGCCTCTTCGATCCATCGCACGGCCAACCTTGTGCTGACCCCCGACGGTTCCGCTAAAGGTGAGATCACGGTTGAGTTGAATGGCGAGGACGCGTTGGAAAGCCGCCTCGACGCATTGGACGCCGATGAAGCGGCCCGGCATAAAAGTTTTGAGGATTTCGTCACCGCCTTGTTGCCTGCCGGCGCCATCGTCAAGCTGCGCGACATGCAGGGCTGGGATGTGGCAGACGGTCCGCTCGTAGGACACTTGACCGTGGAAATTCCGAACTTTGCCTCCGTCACCGGCAAACGGCTCATTGCATCTGCGCTCGTGTTTTCCACGTTTCAAAAAAAGGCTTTTGCTCATGAGGGGCGCAAATATCCCATAGTGTTCGGTTACCCATTTGATGAAACAGACCAGGTCAATATCAAACTGCCCGAAGGTTACTCCCTGGAAGCGCCTCCTTACCGCCGCAAGGCCGGGCTCTCGTATGCCGGGTACGAGGTCTCCAGTGTCATGGAGCAAAATCAACTGGTCACCAAGCGGTCACTAAACGTCGATGGGCTTTCGTTTCCGCCGGAAAAATATGATGAGTTAAAAAATTTCTTTAGCGTCGTGCAGGCGGGAGACGGAGGCCAGGCGGTCTTCAGGCCGCAGGAGACTGCTTCAGCCGATAAAAAGGATTAACCCTAAAATCAAGTTCTGAACTGGAGTCCTATCGAAATGAGGTTCTGCCGGCACTGGTGTCTGGTTTGCTGTCTGGTTGTGCTGTGGGTGGTGAGTTCATCAGCCCAGCAATCAGAGGACTGGCTTTCCATTACAGCCCGGGACTGGCAAATCAAAGACGTGCCCGGCGACCCAGGCGCTTCGGCCGTGCAGCTTTACTACGCCGATTTTCGCGACGATGTTCACCAGTCTGAATTCATTTACAAACGTATTAAAGTCCTCAACGAGAAAGGCCAACAATTCGCCGATTTTGAAATTGACGTTCCGCCACATTATTCAATCAACGATCTGCAGGCGCGTACCGTGCATCCCGATGGTTCGATCGCGGAGTTCGCCGGCAAGCCTTTTGAAAAAGTCGTGATGAAGTATCACGGCGAGAAATTGATTGCCAAGAGTTTCACATTGCCGGCGGTGACTGTCGGCAGCATCATCGAATGCAAATACCGGCTGGTTTGGGACCATTATTTTTTTGATCCGTTGTGGACGGTTCAGCACGACCTCTACACGGTTAAAGAAAATTTTTCACTGCGGCGCTACACCGGACCGCTGCAAACGCGGCACATCTCGGATCAAACCGGACTGTCTTATGTGACCTCGAACATGCCAGCCGGCGCAGTGCCTAAGGACACCGGAACCGGGGTCGAGCTCCAAATAGAGAATGTTCCGGCATTCAAGCCTGAGCCATTCATGCCTCCGCCGGCGAATTTCAAAGCGCAGGTGCAGTTCTTTTATGGAGGGCGCGAAATTGAGTCGCCGGACATTTTCTGGCGTGATCTTGGCCTGGACTGGTACGGCAAGAGCGAACATTTCATAGGCAATCATCAGGAGTTGAAAGCCGCGGCAGCGCAGATCATCGGCGGTGAAGCTGATCCGGAAAGGAAGCTGAGAAAACTGTATGCGCGGGCGCAGCAGACCCGCAACCTGACCTATGAGCCGGAACGCGGTGGAGCAGAAAACAAGAGTGGCTCCCTGAAATCCAATGAAACAGTCATGGACGTCTTCGCCCGTGGCTATGGGTCGCGCAATGAAATCGCGGAACTGTTTGTGGCCCTGGCCAGAGCGTCGGGGTTCCCGGCAGAGCTGTTGCGGGCCTCCAGCCGCAAGGAGCGCATCTTCGATCCCAAGTTGCTCTCCGAGAACCAGCTTGCGGCGGAGATTGTGCGGGTGAAATTGAACGGCGCCGATATGTTTCTTGATCCGGGAACGAGTTTTTGTCCGTTTGGCCTTGTGGCCTGGACTTATACGTCAGTACCAGCGCTGTTGCTCGATAAGAATGGGGTATCGTTCATTGTGGTTCCCACAGCGGCGGCAGACAAAAGCGTCAGCCGCAGAAGCGCTGAAATCGCGCTGAATGCCGATGGCTCAGCCGAGGGTGAGGTCACAATTGAATTCAAAGGGAATGACGCTCTGCAGCGCCGTCTCGACGCTTTGGATACGGACGATGCTGGGAGCAAGCAGCAGCTGGAAGACGAACTCGGCTCCTGGTTGCCGCCGGGCGCGCGCGTCCGGGTTGTGAGTGCGCCAAACTGGGATTCGATTGAGGAGCCGCTGGTCGTCCATTATGCCGTTAAACTTCCGGGTTTTGCCACAGTTGCCGGCAAGCGGCTGGCGCTTCCCGCAAACTTATTTCGCTCAATGCAGGAGGATGCATTTCACGCAGAGGAGCGCCGCTATCCGGTGTACTTCCCGTACACTTCCGAAGAAATCGACAAAGTAACCTTGCGCGTTCCGCAAGGCTATTCGCTGGAGACGATTTCCAATGGCCAGGATGTGAAACTTCCCTCCACTCGTTTTATTACTACACGGTCGTATCAGCAGGGCCAATTGCTGTTGACCCGGGCGCTGATCGTGAACAGTATCTATTTCCAGCCGGACCAGTACCCGATGCTCCGAAGCTTTTTCCGGCAGCTGAAAACGGCGGAGGAAGAGCAAATCGTGCTCGACATTAAAGATTTCTAACTCAGCATCGGTCCACAAATCGGAATCGAAGGTCCCGAAAGAACTCTGGCCAAAGTACCCGTTTTTGGTGTATATATCGCCTCAAGATCACTATTCAGCGTACCCAAAATAAGTATTTTCAGGAATCAAGTAATGCGCATGGTTCGTCTCTCCATCTTTTTGTTGGCTGTCTTCGCGGCTTCACTTTGTTCAGCCCAAAAGGATGATTGGCTGCCCATCACTGATCAGGACTTGCAGATCAAAGAAGTTCCCGGAAATCCAGGCGCTCCTGCAATCCAGCTGTATTATGCACAATTCGTTGACGACTCGAATTTCTCGCAGTTTATCTACCATCGCATCAAAATCCTCAACGAACAAGGCAAACAGTATGCCGACGTGGAGATTAACGCCGGCTTTACGCGGGCGATCAAAGATCTAAAAGCCCGCACCATCAGGCCGGACGGATCCGTTGTGGACTTCACCGGCAAGCCTTTCGATAAAACTGTGATCAAAGGCCACGGGGTCAAATGGACGGTGAAAAGTTTTACTCTGCCCGAGGTGAGTGTGGGCAGCATTGTTGAGTACAAGTACAAAGAGGTTTTTCCGGGTTTCACTACGGACAACTGGGAGCTTCAGCACAATCTATTCACCGTGAGAGAGCAGTTTACCTTCAAGCCTTATGACGGGCCGATGGGTGGATTCTATTTTTATGAGGACGGAAGCCGTCTCGCCTGGGTATCGTTGCACGTAAGCAAAGACCAGCAACCCAGGATGACGAAGGACAAACGCGCGGAGTTGGAAGTGCAGAATATTCCGGCTTTAGAGCCTGAAGAATACATGCCGCCGGAAAGCAACTACAAGTCAGCTGTCCATTTCTTCTATGTGAGTCCGGAAATCAAGTCCACGGACGGCTACTGGGAGTTCGTCGGCAAGCGGGTCTACGAATCTCTTGATCGCTTCATCGGAGACCACAAAGAGGCGCGGGCCGCAGCGGCGGAGGCCATCGGAAGCGAAACTGATCCGGAGAAGAAGCTTCGCAAGCTGTATGCGCGCGCACAGCAGATCCGCAATCTCACCTATGAACGCGAGCGAACTGAAGAAGAGCGGAATAAAGAAAAATTGAAAACAAACGAAGGCGTGTCTGAGATTCTGAGGCGCGGATATGGCGACAGGGGAGATGTAAATCTTGTTTTTGTCGCCATGGCGCGTGCCGCTGGTTTTGATGCATCGGCTTTGTTTGTTTCCAATCGCGAAGAATCTTTCTTCAGCAGGGAAGTTCTTTCCCTTGGACGGCTTGATGCTTTGATCGCAGACGTAAAAGTGAATGGCAAAGATCTATATCTCGATCCCGGAACCAGGTACTGTCCTTTTGGGCTGCTTCGCTGGATGCGAACCTCCACTCCGGCATTGAAGCCGGATAAGAGCAAGCCGTCCTTTGTGAATATACCGCCCTTGCAGCAGGACAAAGCTGTCATACGGCGAAACGTAACGGCATCGCTCGATGCGGAAGGGGCATTGAAGGGCGAGGTGGTAGTTCAATTTACAGGTATCGAAGCGCTGGAACGAAGACTTGACGCCGTGAAGACGGATGAAGCCGGGAGAACAAAACAGCTCGAGGATGAGTTTAAGACATGGGTGCCGACCTCATCTGTGATCAAGTTGATCGATGCCAAAGGATGGGACACCAGCGACGATCCCCTGATCGCCCGTTTCAGTATTGAAATTCCAGCTTACGCTTCGATCGCTGGCAAACGATTGGTAGTGCCATCTTGTCTCTTTCAAGTGAGAAAAAAAGGGGCGTTTACTCACGCTGAACGCAAATATCCCGTGTACTTTCCCTATGCTTACTCAGAACTGGATTCTGTCAGCATCAAGGTGCCACCCCGGTACACGATGGAAGGAAGCCCACAGAACCAGAAGGTGACGCTGCCATATGCCGCCTATCAAAATGCCACCGGATTTGATGGAGCACAATTCGTGACGCAGCGCGTGCTGGCGGTAAATGGAATCTTGTTTCCCCTGAACCAATATTCTGAAATTAAGGACTTCTTCAGCAAAGTGCAGGCTGGTGACGAACAACAGGCAGTCCTGCACAGTGGAGACGCCAGCAGTGCGTCGAAAGGGAATTAGGTCGGCTTTTATTTCTAATCCTTCTCGAATTTGAACGAGGCGCTTTGGTCACGGATTAAAGAGTTCTAATGTTGTTGATTGCGTTCTGGGGGGGCAGTTCGCGGGCAATGAAGAACTCTGGCCAAAGTACCCGTTTTGGTGTATATATCGCTGCTAACGCTATCTCATTTCTTGATTCTCATCTAGCCCAAGGGGTGAAGCAATGCGTATTGTCCGCTGCTGTCTTTTCTTATCGTGTCTGATTGCGGCTGGTTTTTCATCCGCGCAAGACTGGCAACCTATAACGCCACAGGACCTGCAGATCAAGGAAGTGCCCGGCGATCCCGGAGCCTCTGCCATCCAGCTTTACTATGCGGATTACATTGATGACAACATGCACAATGAATTCATCTATAGCCGGATCAAGATCCTGACTGACAAAGGCACTCAATACGCCGATGTCGAAATTCCTGTGCTGATACCGCACAGCTCCATAGGTGATTTCAAGGCGCGTACCATCCATTCTGACGGAAAAATCGTCGAATTCAGCGGCAAGCCGTTTGAGAAAACAATCATCAAAGGCCGGGGCGTGAAGTACCTGGCCAAAACCTTTACCTTCCCGGAAGCCACTGTGGGCAGCATTATTGAATACAAATTCAAGGTGTATACGCCGGAGGATGTGATCTACGACAATTCATGGACCATTCAGCATAGTCTCTATACCGTGAAAGAGAGCTTCCGCATAAAAGGGTATACCGGGCAGTTGGAAACCAAACACGGCGGCAGTTCGGGCCTGTCCATGGTTTATTCCAACATGCCCTCGAACATAAAACCGCAGCGTAAAGGTGAAGGCTTCGAATTAGAAGTGCAGAATGAGCCGGCTTTCCACTCCGAGGAGTACATGCCGCCGGAAGGGAACTATAAACCTCAGGTGCGTTTCTTCTACGGCGGGAGCGAAATCACCTCTGCCGACAAATTCTGGGACCAGGCGGGACACGACTGGAACGAGCAGGATGAGAAGTTCATCGGGAATCACAGCGAGATCAAGGCAGCGGCGGCCGAGGCGATCGGCAATGAAGAGGACTGGGACAAGCAGGTGCGCAAACTCTACGCCCGCGCGCAACAAATCAGAAACCTGACCTACGAGCGCGGTCGCAGCAAAGAGGAAATGAAAAAGGAAGGACTCAAAGACAACCAGAACGTAGTTGACGTGCTCAAGCGTGGCTACGGCGACCGGCAGGACATCATGCTGTTCTTTGTTGCCATGGCGCGGGCCAGCGGCTTTCGCACTTCCGTCCTGCGGGTGAGTGACCGCAAGAACCGCTTTTTCGATAAGGGTCTTCTCTCTATGCGGCAGATGAATACCGAACTTGCGGTAGTGAAGATCAATGGCGAGGACGTCTATCTCGACCCCGGCACAAAATTTTGTCCTTATGGTTTTGTGCGCTGGATACGCACCTCAACGGCGGCGCTGAAACTGGACAAGTCAAATGTCAGCTTCATCCAGGTCCCCACGGCATCGTTTGAAAGGGCGTTGCTGCATCGCGACGCAAAGCTCACCCTGAATGAGAGCGGTGATTTGAATGGCGACCTGACTGTTCAATATGAGGGTGGTGAAGCGCTCGAGCGGCGGCTCGATGCGTTGGAGACGGACGAAGCCGGAAGAAACAAAGATCTGGAAACAGAGGTGAAAAGCTGGCTGCCTTCCACGGCAATCGTAAAACTGAAAGACGTTCAGGGCTGGCGAGGGACCGATGATCCGCTGACGGCGCAGTTCAGCATTCAAATCCCCGGGTACGCTTCTGCTGCGGGCAAGCGCCTGCTTCTTCCTCCTTATCTCTTCCAGGCGAAGCAAAAGGACGCCTTTAAGCATGCAGACCGCAAGTATCCGGTTTATTTCGCCTATTGCTTTTCTGAAAAAGACGTGATCAGCATCAAAACTCCCGCCGGGTACAGCATCGAAGGCGGTCCACAAACTCAACAGACCAAGCTCAGTTACGCCGCGTATCAAAACGTGGGGGAATTCAGCAACGGCCAACTGGTCACGCAGAGGAACCTGTATTTCAACGGCATCTATATCGACCTCGATCGCTACGCTGAGGTCAAGGATTTCTTCAACAAGGTCCAGGCCGGCGACGAACAACAGGCCGTCCTGCACGTCGGAGGTACCAGCAGTGCGTCCAAAGGGAATTAAGGCAATCTTCTTTCTGTGTTTTCTGACTCTTAGCGTATGGCCGGTCAGCGCAGCCGCTTCGACTCCGGATTGGCTGCGCAGCCTGGCCCAGCAGCCTGCCAAGCATTACGCCGACGACGTGAA
>DATDNH010000303.1:0-12767 GCA_036518395.1 Candidatus Angelobacter sp.
GAGCGGCGGACAGTCATTGGTGAATCAGTCTTAAAGACTTAAGCCAAAGTACTGCTTTGGGGATGGAAAGTCAATGCCAACCGAAGCCTTTGGCTCTTGGCTCTTGGCTTTTGGCTCTAAGGTTTTGGCCTTCAGCCAACAGACGCTTCCACCCCAGCACGCGCAAAAAACAAAAACCGCGCGCGCCGGGGACCCCGGCGGTGCGGAGCACGTCTCTACGTCTGGGTGTTCGTAGGTTTCACAATGCAATGTCTACATTTGGATTTTCGCCAGAGGAAATTTAGTTCTGCGAAATACTAAATACTAAGTACTGTTCTTCACAAAATCTATGTAGCCGCGATGCACGTCTGTGCTGACTAACCTTGCGCGAATCTTATCGCCTACATCGAGGCCTTGCTGGCCGTGGACCAGCATTCCTTCCACGTGCGGCTTCAGCACGCGCACGAAAACTCCGTGACTGGTTACGCCGGTGACAATGGCGTCGAACACTTCACCGATGCGCCGGCCCATGGCGATGGCTGCGAGCATTTTGGAGACCTGGCGCTCTACTTTACGTGCGGCATCTTCTTTCAGCGTGCAGTTGCGCGCGATTGCAGCCAGGTCATCTTCCAAGTAAGGCACCTGGCTGCCGGCAAGCGTGGCTTTGATCAGTCGCTGCGTGAGCAGGTCGGCAAAGCGGCGGTTGGGCGCGGTGGAATGAGTGTAGTTCTGGACGGCGAGTCCGAAGTGTCCCTGTTCGGGGTCGCCGGGCCGCTGGAGAACATACTGCCCCGGGCCCATGAGTTTGACCACGGAGAGCGAGAGATCGGCAAAGTGGTCAGGATCGGCGGCCTTGCGCCGGGTAAGGAAATCGTTCAGCGCTTTGGAGTCCGGCTGCGCGGGAAGGTGGTCGCCCTGCTTCGCCGCCAGTTCCACAATGCGGTCCCAGCGTTCCGGCGTCTTGACGACACGGCGGATGGAAGCAACATTTTTCTGCTCCAGCGTGCGCGCGACGGTTTCATTGGCGGCAATCATGAAATCTTCAATCAATTCCGTGGCGCGGTTCTTCTCCTGCTTTTCAATTTCTATGACCTGCTCGTTGAGCATCACCGGATGTGCCTCAGTGTTCTCGATGTTGAGCGCGCCGTGGCGAAAGCGCGCTGCCTTGAGGCTCTGGGCAATTTCATCCTGAAGTTTGAGCTGGGCCTGGAGTTCGGATGAGGCAGCAACTTTTTGCGGAGCCGGACTTTTGCCTTCCAGCCATGGGCCGACGCCGTTGTAGGTAAGCTGCGCTTTGTTGTGCGCCAGCGCGCGATAGAGATCACCGGAAACAATCTGCCCATCGGGGCCGACGATGAACTCAATCACGATACAGAGTTCATTGTCGCGTTCCAGCAGCGACGTTACGTCCGTAGATAATTCTTCCGGCAGCATGTGGAAGTTGCGCGCACCGGTGTAGACGGTGGTGGCTTCCTGGGCAGCATGGGCATCAATGGGACAGTCTTTGCTGACGAAGGCATCGACGTCGGCGATGCCGACCAGAACGCGCGCATTGCCTTTGGGCAGCCGCTCGGCCACCTCGATCTGGTCGAGGTCCTTCGAAGTGTCATTGTCGATGGATGACCAGAGCAGATTGCGCAGGTCGCGAATGCCGGCGCTCGCCCCCACCTGTGGCGAACTGCTTTTCAAATCAGAAAGCTGCTGCTGGACTTGCGGTGGAAAGTCAGGATTGAATCCGTTCTCCAACATGGCTTGGCGGGCGAGGGACTGAAGATCAACGTGGGGAGCAGGAGCTTTGTTCATGTGTGGTCGAGAAAGATTAACATGCGGGGGACAGCAACAACACTGAAAGGCGAATGAGGCAGACCATACTTCGTTACTTCGCCTTCACGGTGAACGGAACAGTTTTTGCCAGTGTGCTTCCCAGATAAAGCTCTAGACGATATTTGCCGACGGGAAACGCTTTAGGCGGCTTGTTCAGAGCAAAAGAGCCAGCACTGGCTGTCCCTAATGGAGGCGTGAACGTTGCTTCATCAATTTTGAAGTTCCGTGGTGCGGCTTTACCCACATCCTCGGCAATCCACACACTGCGAACACTAGTGCCCGCCTTCAATCCCTGCGTCTTCCATGCACAATAGATTCTTTGTGTATCGGGGCTGAACACGTTTGTGGGGTTAATGATTTCGAATTTGGCTGTCACTCCGGTGCCAAGCACCGCATTGCTGATAGTTCCCTGCGCGGCAGCAATCGCCGACCACACACTCACAATCAGGCAGAATGCAGCGACACTGATAGTCCGATGTTTCATATTGCCTCCCGTTGTGAGAGAAAGTATAGACGTAAATCAGCCTTTGGCTCTTAGCTTTTGGCCTTTCGGCCAAAAGACGGTGCCGAGCACCGTCTCTACTTCTCGATTCTCTTTGAAACTCACGTATCGCCTCCGGTGTCCAATCGAGCAGCGGACGTTGAAATTCAGCCATTTCGGGTATGCAAGTTTTCCGAACCGGAACGTTCAGAGTACGTGAGGCAAGACCATGAAAAGATTGTTGATCGGGGCCCTCAGCTCGATCCTGGCAATTACCTGCGTCGCAGGCTGCAACCGCGGATCAGGCACACCTTTGCCGCAGCAAGCCAGCAACAGCGCCAGTAATACCACGCAAACGGCAAAGCCTGCCTTTGGAAATCCAGCTCCCGGGGCGAAAAATCCTGCGGCAAAAAAGACCTTGCAGGCTTTTCGCTCGGAAGCCGAGCTGAAGGCATATTTGCACCAAATCGCGGAAAAAGAAAAGCACAGGATCCGGGCACAGTACAGCATTTCCGCGGGCGTTGTAGGTGCTGCCCCCAAAGCAGCGCCTGCCCCTCCACCGACGGCAGGGGTCAACAGCAGCGTTACGCTCGCAGATAAAGTTGAGACGGCAACCACGGAATCGGTCACCAACGTCCAGCACGCCGGCGTCGATGAAGGCGCAATTGTCAAAGTACATGGGGACCATCTGGTCGTGTTGCGCCGTGGCCGGCTGTTCACAGTGGCCATTGGCGATGGCGCGCTCACGCCCATCTCCAATATTGATGCATTCGCTCCCGATATCGATCCCAGCGGCACCTGGTATGACGAGATGCTGGTTTCTGAAGACACGATCGCGGTGATCGGCTACAGCTACGATCGTGGCGGCACAGAAGTGGGCCTGTTCGGAATTGATCCTGCCGGCAGGCTTACATATCGATCGACCTATCATCTACGCTCGGACGATTACTATTCTTCCCGCAATTACGCCAGCCGTCTGATTGGCAGCAAGTTGATTTTCTATTCGCCGCTTTATTTTTATCCGGGCGAAGGCGACCCTTTTCGGCACTTCCCTGCCGTCCGCAAATGGCATAAAGGCGCAACTGAGGCTGAGTTTAAGCGGATTGTCGCAGCGACGCAGGTTTACCGGCCTCCGCATGCGATTGATTCCAGCGATGGCATGGCGCTGCACACTGTGACAGTCTGCGATCTGGCCCACGGCGGCTTTGACTGCAAAGCGACATCAGTGATCGGACCCGAGGGAGAAGTGTTTTATGTATCTCCCAAATCGGTTTACGTCTGGCTGACCGAATGGATGCCGCAGGGTGAGCAGGAGCGCGCGCAATCGATGGTGTATCGGCTGCCGCTGGATGGGTCCGCTCCCACCGCGGTGCGCGTTTCCGGAAGTCCCGTGGACCAGTTCTCGTTACTGGAGAGCGAAGATGGCTACCTAAACGTGCTGGTGCGCTCTGAGGGACGCGGCGACTGGATGTGGCGCGGCGAACACACTGACGGCGATGTGGCTTTGCTGCGCTTAGCACTCACGAGTTTTTCCGATGGCACTGATGCCGCCCCATTCTCCAGCTATCGCAAGCTGCCAAAAGTTGATGGCGATAGCTTTCAAAACCGCTTTGTCGGCGATTACCTTCTCTATGGCAGCGGCAGCGGCTGGGGCTACCCACAAACCACGCGTCATCCCAAACTTTACGCAGTGCGCTGGGCGGGCGGCGGTGTGCATGAGCTTTCGCTGACTCACGGGGTTGATCGAATTGAGCAGATGGGATCAGATGCCGTTGTGGTGGGCACTGATGGAACGGACCTGCACTTCACCGCTGTGCGCCTGGGCCAATGGCCTGAGCTGGCAGATGAATACGTTCGCAAGGGCGCATCGCAGGGCGAACTACGCAGCCAGGGCTTTTTCTACAAGCCAGATGGTCCCGATTCGGGAATGCTGGGCCTGCCCATCAGCATACCCGCGCGGCCCGGGTATAAGCACTTGTTCGAAAATTCTGCGGCCATTTTATTCCTGAAAAATGATTCCCTGCGTTTTCAGGAAATGGGAGAACTGGCGGCGAACCCGGAAGGGGCGAAGGATGATGGCTGTCGCGCTTCCTGTGTCGACTGGTATGGCAATGCGCGTCCGCTCTTTGTGCGTGGACGGATCATTGCCCTGCTGGGTTACGAGCTGGTGGAAGGAAAACTTGATGCCGGAGGACGCATGAGCGAGACGCGCCGCGTGAGTTATGCGCCGGTGAGGTTAAACGCTGCAAACGAGTAATTCACCACGGAGACACGGAGACGCGAAGCCACAACCAAAACCAAAATTGCACCACAGAGGCACGGAGACCCGGAGATTGCACGGAGAAAACAATTGGGGAAAAGCAAAGGCAACAGCAAAAGCAAGAACCACGGAGTCAGAACGGAGAATGCTGGACCAATGAAAAGTGATACGAAGAAAAGCGATGAAAATTTACGTGAAGAAGAAGAAACCGTGATGAGTAATACGGAGACGCGGAGTTTGCACGGAAAAGAATAAAAAAGGGAAGAGCAACGGCAAAATTAAAATCAACAGCAAAATCTCATCGCCGAGGCCGCGGAGAGAACCAGGCTAAGTTTTCCGTGTCTCCGTGCCTCCGTAGTGCGGATTTGGTTTCATCTGGCGCTTATCCGGAAATTTCCTTCCGGCCTTTCTGCCGCCAGATGCACTGCGCGACGTGATTCACGGGGTGGACGCGCCGCCTCGTAGACCAGAAATTCCTTCAGCATCCTGCACGCGTCTTTGTAGCCCTGGACGATCACCGGCCCGACAATTTCTGCATCGAAATCCAGCGCCATGGCCGGCAGCGGTTTTTTGGGCGCGATGGTGAAAGCCTTCACGTATCCATAACGCTGCGCACCGATTTCCAGCTCCAATTGCTCCGGCTGCACTCCCAAGTCGTGCGCATAGATTGAGCAAAGGCGGTTCAGGTTGTTCAGCATGGCCAGGTCGGACTTCAAATTTTTCGAAATGAGAATGTCCACGGCGTGGATGCCGACATCGAGAAAGGTCTTCACCTGGCCGGAAACGTCATCATGATCCAGCGGCTCCAGCATAACGAGAAAAAGGACGTCAGCGCCCATGCGCAGCGCCGGCCGGATTGGCTGATTCGTGACCACGCCGCCATCCGTCCACAAACGGTCTTCCATGGTCACTGCCTCATAGGCAAACGTGTAAGCGGAAGAGGCGACGGCTGCCAGCACCAGGTCGCGCGGGCATTCAACGTCCTGAGTGACAAAATCCTTCTGCACATCAGGATCGCGCAGCAGATCTTCCGGAGGAACATTGGAGAAAAAACGAGCTGTGCCTGCGTGCAAGTCTGTGGCTGTCATGATCACGTGGATGGCAGAATTTCTCAGTCCGGCTTCTGGCAACCGCGCGCGCAGGAATTTCAGACGGTCGAAATTGGCAAAGAGGCCGGTACGCAGCGGCAGGCGCAGGAAGCGATGGCTGATTTTGTTCAGCGGGCCTCGCAACAGACGCCACACGCCCCACAGTACAAGCAATGTTACGATGACCAGGGGCCCGGCAGTGAGTTCAATGTAATTGAATCCACGAATCGGCAAATGAACATGACTGAAATTCAGAAAAAGAACCACGAATCCCCAGACCAGCAGGTTGGCGCCAAGCGAAATCCAGGCTTTTCTCGAGTCCGGCTCCCAACGTCGCCCGCGCACGAGGTTCAGTAACATGTATCCGGCATAGGGAAGCCTGTCGGCAAAGAGCAGAAGCGCAACACCGGCAGAGGCGAGCGCCAGCCACATCAGCTTCGGACTATGTGCGTGCAGATAAATTCCGTGCTCTTTCATCCATTCCCATAAAAAATTTCCGATGCCTGCGGAAGCTGCAATGAGGCCGGCAAGAACAAAGATGTAACGTGACCAGTCGATGCCCAGAGTCAGGGGCGTGAGTTCCATCCAGGAACGTACCAGGACTTCGGCATCACCTACGTAACCGATGGAGTGTGCAGCGTACGATGCGGCATTGATGCTGCCGACGGAGGTGGCGGTGATGATGTGGGTTGGGATTTGGGCGTCGTGAAAAGCCATGAGCACGCCGGCTTCGTAGGAGCCGCGAGCGCCTCCGCCGGAGAGCACAACGCCGACGCGCGAGGTGAACTTTGCGGGTCTTTTTCCCGCAGCCAGTTCCTGGCGGAACTGCTCGCGCGCCGCGTGTAACTCTTCCATGCTGACGGCCGAGCGCTTTTTTGTGGTCGTTGGGCCCATGGATTCTGCGCTCAGAATAGCGCAGATGGGGAAAAACGGCCATTAGCCTTTGGCCCTTGGCCTTCCGCTTAAACCTTGCTGATACCACAGAATCGGATGCACCACCAGATCTCGACGTAGAGACGTTGCATTGCAACGTCTTAAAACTTTCCCGATCCGTAATCTCAGGGGCGATAATATTCGTCGTCGAGCCAATTCTTAGGATTATCGCGTATTTACTTGCGAACAGCTGCCATGCCTTTCGGGCTTTTGATAATGCTGTCGTAGTAATTTGGTTGCCACGCGAATTGAAGGTTGTTTTGTTTGCACCAAAGCGAAACCGCACCTTTATAAGATCGTATGATCACGCCAAGAGAACCCTTTAGCGGAGAAATCAACCGTTTCTTGTTTCGAGACAATAATTTGAACTCTGGCTCCAGACCAGCAATGCCAATGATTCCGTGCACGTGGTTCGGCATCACGATAAATTCATCCAGCTCCACATCCTTATGATGGCTGGGAATCTCTTTCCAGAAGGCGTCCGCGACCACGCCGATTTGTGACAGTTTTACATCTTCATTTTGACGTGTCCAAAATATAGTTTTTTGTTTTGTGTGCAGATGGTAATAAAGTAAAAAGCAGGGGCAGAGTAGTTCCAGTTCCATTTGCGAATGCTTTCGACGCGGTATTTGTTTCGAAAGAGGGTCACAGGTCTTTTGTCATTCCAGATTTATCCAGCGGCGAGCTTTGAGACGTTGCAGTGCAACGTCTCTACGTCGAGAAATCTCGTAATGCAGTGTTCCTCCCTGCATTGAATGATTTTCTGGGTTCTGACGAAAATCAAAACCCTCACCTCAGCGCGTTCTTGTACACCACGCCGCCCTTCATGACGAACCCTACGTTTTCCAGGGCGCGCACGTCCTGAAGCGGGTCGGCTGAGACGGCGATGATGTCTGCGTACTTCCCTGTTTCAATGGTGCCTACGTCTTTGGCGCGGCCGATCAGGTCGGCGGCATTGGAGGTGGCTGCGCGGATTGCCTGCGCTGGAGTCAGGCCGTATTTCACCATGTAGAAAAATTGTTTGGCATTGTCGCCGTGAGGATAGACACCGGCATCTGTGCCAAAAGCCATTTTTGCGCCGCCCTGGACGGCATGCTGAAAATTCTCACGCTGCAGACGTCCTACCATCTTTTCTTTATCAACATTTTCCTGCGGCAGGCCGAACTCAATGGCTTTGCCGAGAATGTAATCGTCGTTATAGATGTCCATGACCAGATAGGTGCCATGCTCTTTGGCCAGGCGAATGCCTTCATCGTCAATCAAACTCGCGTGCTCAATGGAATCAATGCCGGCAAGAATTGCATTCTTGATGCCCTGTGCGCCATGGGCGTGGGCGGCAATTTTGCGGCCGGCCATGTGGGCTTCTTCCGCAGCGGCCTTTAGTTCGTCAAGGGTGAACTGTGGTGCTCCGGGACTGTCACCCTTTGACAAGACGCCGCCGGTGGCAAGAATCTTGATCACGTCGACGCCGTATTTCACCTGTGCGCGCACCACGTGCCGCACCTGGTCAACACCGTCGGCAATCTGGAAGTCGTGTTCTTCCGGAAACATGGTGACGCGCGTTTCTGGAGAAAAATTGTTGAGGTCGCCATGGCCGCCGGTGATGGAGATCCCGGGCCCGCTGGCCACGATTCGTGGTCCGGGGATCAGACCTTCGTTGATGGAATTGCGCAGGTCGACAGCCAGAAATGGTGGCGAGCCCACATCACGCACGCTGGTGAAACCCGCCTCGAGAGTTTTACGCGCGTGCACGACGGCGGCAAAAGCGTGATTGAAAGGTGAATCTTTGAAATAGTAGATCTCGTTATAGCGATCGGCGCGAAATGCCAGGTGCGTGTGACAGTCAATCAATCCCGGCAAAACGGTGGCGCGCGAAAGATCGATGACGGTTGCGCCCGACGGAATGGACGTTGAACCGGCTGGCGCCACGCTTTGGATGCGATCGTCCTGCACCACAATCACCATGTTCTCGCGTACTTTGTCGCTGGTCGAGTCAAACAGACGGCCGGCGCGGATGTAAGTGGTTTTTGCTGCGGGCTTACTGCCGGCGGGTTGTTGCGCGAGAGCAGCAATCGAGAACGCAAGGAAAGAGTAGAAGAGAAGTTTTTTCATTTGGGTGAGTAGTATACAAGCACTCAGCAGTCAGCAATCAGCCAAGGTGACATTCTTCATCACGAGGGATTGTTTGAATAGATTTTCTTCTTCACTTTTCTTTACATGCCAGCAGCAATTCCATCCTTTAATGAACAGTCGTTTGGCTGAATGCTGCGTGCTGAGTGCTGAAGGCTTCTTTTAAAGCGTTATAATCATCCTATCAGCACGTCTACAGTGTGCGCGGCCAGGAATGAGCCCGCCAGGCGTTCGGAGGTGGAATAGTGCTCCGCAAGTTCCTCACATTATTTACAACGGTGATGCTGGCCACCACGCTAGGCGTCGCGCAATCTTCCAAGGATCAAAGCAAAGATTCGAAAGACAGCAAAGACGACGATTCCTTCTATCACAATGCAGGAATCAACGATCTGGACGCGATTGGGCGCCGCAACGTCGGCTGCAATCGCGGACTGTTTAACTGGTACAGCCTGGATTCGCAGGTCAAAATGGGACAGCAATTTGCGCAGCAGGTCGAACAGTCGTCGCATCTGATTACCGATCCCGTTGTCAACGAATACATAAACCGCCTGGGCCAGAACCTGGCACGCAATTCTGATTCTCACCTGCCATTTACCATCAAGATCCTCGATACGGAAGATCCCAATGCGTTCAGCCTGCCCGGCGGATACATGTTTGTGGAAGCAGGAATCATCCTGCTGGCCGATGATGAGTCCGAACTCGCCGGCGTGATGGCACACGAGATCGGGCACGTGGCCGCTTGCCACATCGCGCGGCAGAACACACGCGGCACCCTGGCCAGCATTGCCATGATTCCGGTGATTATCATGACGGGTGGCCTGGCAGGAATTGGAATCAACGAAGCGGCAAATATCGCGCTGCCCGCCACCTTTATGAAATTCAGCCGCAACTTTGAATCACAGGCGGATTATCTCGGTGTGCAGTACGCTTACAAAGCAGGTTACGATCCCAACGGCATGATTACGCTGTTCGAAAAAATTGGAGTGATCATCGAAAAGCGGAAACAGGGCTTAAAAGGGAGCATTGAAGCCAACCACCCGCAGACTCCCGACCGAATCGAGAAGACGCAGCACGAAATTGCAACCATCCTGCCGCCGCGCGAGCAATATATTGTGGACACCTCTGAGTTCCAACAAGTAAAGAAGCGACTGGCGCTGATCATGAAGCACCGCAAGCTGAATGATGGCAAAGAGGAGACTCCCGGGGACCTGCGGCGGACCGTCGACGACACCAATCAACCGAAGGATAAAGATAAAGACGACAGTGATCGGCCGGTAATTAAGAGAAAAGACAGCAGTCAGTAAAGCAGTAATTAGTACTGAGTATTTAGTATTTAGCAAAACCGCTTCGTTCCCGGGTGGCAACCTCATTGTCTCCCACAGAATCTCACCAGCAAAACCGAGGTGTATTAATGAAGCTGAAATATCTATGGGTAGGAGTGTTGTCGCTTGCGTTCTCATTTGGCGCTGTCGCTCAACAGGACAATGGCGGGATAAAACAGGACACCAAGGACGCTGCGCACTCAACCGCACAGGCCACGAAGAAGACCGGCCGAAAGATCAAACACGGCACGAAGAAGACTGTAAATAAAGGAGCGCACGCCACTCGCAAAGGTGCAGGAAAGGTCGAGGACAAGACGCAGACGCCGCCGCAGTAAAGCAGTAGTTAGTACTTAGTATTTAGTAGTTAGCTAAAGGCGACACCAACGGCAAAAGCGCAGAGACGGCTCCGCGAGCTCTTCGCTCAGCAGTACAGTAATATTGGCGTGGTTGTTTTCTTCCCTGACGCAAACTGTTCGTTTTGATTTTTCTTTGGGCATTCGCCCTGAAGCGTTTTCGATTCGAGTAGGGATCCCTCGCTGCGCTTCGGGATAAACTCTTTACCGCTTACTGCTTAACTGCGCCATTCCGCCTCAGTGCCCTTCCTGCCATCGCTCCGGTCATTTTCCCGTTCTCATATTCAAGCTGACCGTTGACGAATACGTACTTCACGCCTTCTGATAACTGAGCGGGTTGCGTGTAAGTTGCTTTGTCAATGATTGTGTTCGGATCAAAGATGGTGATGTCGGCGAAAAATCCTTCCTTGAGCAGGCCGCGATTGGTCAGGTGCTCGCGCTGGGCTGGGAGCGATGTTATTTTGCGGATCGCCTGCTCGAGTGGCATCAGGTGCATGTCGCGAACGTAATGGCCAAGAAAACGCGGCATGCTGCCGAAGGTGCGCGGGTGCGCATGAGGTTCAAACAACAATCCATCGAGCGGCATCTCGTTCGCGTCCAGGCCAATGCTGGTCCACGGCTGTTTCAGTCCGGTTTGCAGATCTTGTTCGCTGGCGATGAAATAGAGCGCGCCGGTTTGTCCTTTATCCGCCAGAACGAAATCGAAAAGCGCTTCCAGCGGATCTTTCTTCTGCATGGCGGCAATTTCCGCAACGGTCTTGCCGGTAAATTGTTTCAGCTCCTGATTCACCACCGATGAAACCATCACGCCGCTTGCGCCGCCACTATCGAAATACAGGTTTTCCCATTCCGGATGATCCGATCCCATTTCAGACTTGATCCGCGCGCGAGTGGCCGGATCTCGCAGCCGCTCCAGCAGCTTGTTGAGTCCTCCATCGGCGACCCACGGCGGCAAGGTGGAGGCAAGCGCAGTCGCGCCGGCGAGGTAAGGATACATGTCCGCGCTCACGTCCTGGCCGGCATCGCGCGCCGCCTGGATCATCTCCGCAACTTTCTGCATTCCGCCCCACCGGGTCTTGCCGCTGACTTTCAAGTGGAATATTTCCACGGGCAGGTGAGCTTCGCGGCCGATCCGCAACGTCTCCTGAATGGCTGCCATCTCACTCTGGCCTTCGCTGCGCATGTGAGTGGCGTAAACTCCGCCATATTGCGCCGCCACTTTCGCCAGCTCGATCAGCTCTTCCGTTTTCGCGTAGTGCCCCGGCGGATAGATGAGCGCCGTAGAGATTCCGAAGGCGCCCTGCTGCATGGCTTGCGCCACGAGTGCCTTCATCCTCTCGAGTTCGTCTGCGGTGGGCGCGCGATTCACGTCGCCAAGAATCGCCTCGCGCACCTGGGCAGCGCCAACATAAGTTCCTAAGTTAATCGGAGTGCCATTGCTTTCCAGACGATGGAAGTAGCCGCTCAGGTCAGTCCAGTCTACCTTCAGGTGATACGGCTCGATGGATGGCTGGAGCGCTTCGACCGTCAAAGAAGTCTGTGGCGCAGCGGAGCCGCCTTCTCCAGTGATCTCCGAGGTAATGCCCTGGGAAAGTTTGCTGATCGCGCGATTGTCCACCAGCAGCGAGAACTCCGATTGACCGAGCATGTCAATGAATCCCGGCGCCACAACCAGCCCGGAAGCATCGATCACGCGCTTTGCGGTGGCATTGTCGAGCTTGCCAATGGCGGCGATGTGGTCGCCCTGAATCGCAATATCGCCGCTAAACCACGGGTTGCCAGAACCATCGATGATGCGGCCGTTACGGATGATTGTGTCGTAGGTGGGAGATTGGGCGGGAATTGGCAGAACAGTGAAGATCCAGAACAGAAACGCGCAAATATTCTTGATCATAGAATGAGATTTCTTTATAGAAGTAGGGATCCCTCTCCCGCCCGTTCTGAGGATATCAATAACTGCAATCTGATTCCCAAAAGGCCTGCCTAACCCTTCACCGCACCCACAGTAAATCCTGCAATGAATCGATCCAGGAACAAGTTATAAAGAAACGCTATTGGCAGGCTGGCGATCAGGCATGCTGCCATCAATGCACCCCAGTAATAAACGTCACCGCGCACCAGTACGATCGGCACGCCCACTCCTACCATCTGCTGTGATTCCGGCGAGATAAAAGTCAAGGCGTACACGAACTCCTGGGTCACCAGTGTGAAGGTGAAGATCACCACGGTAAGAATGCCGGATAAAGAAATCGGAATCACCATCTTCACGAAGGCGCCAAAGCGCGTGAGGCCATCCACCATGGCCGCATCTTCCAGTTCTCGCGGAATGGATTTAAAGAATCCCATCAGCAGCCACACGGAAAATGGCACTGTCACGCTGGGATAAACCAACACCAG
>DATDNH010000304.1:0-6222 GCA_036518395.1 Candidatus Angelobacter sp.
ATTCCCTTTTCGACGGTTATACCGAATGGCTGGGCGAGATTCCGCACCGTATTACAGGAGCGCTGGTTGCAGATCGGCCGGGAACCTCCACCGCCTATGCCTTATACAACCTGCAGGAGCGCGGAATTCTTTTTATCGGGCCGGGAGTGGAGGTCTATGAGGGCATGGTGATCGGTGAAAATGCCCGCGAAGTTGATCTGGATGTAAACGTAGTGCGTGAAAAGAAGCTGACCAATATGCGTGCGTCCACGGCCGATGAAGCGATCCGCCTCGTCCCGTTTACGCAGCTCACGCTGGAACAGGCAATCGAATTCGTTGCCGACGACGAGATGGTGGAGGTGACGCCGCAGTCGTTGCGCTTGAGAAAGAAGATATTGCAATCCAATCGCCGGCCTAAGAGGAATGCAGTGGCAATGCTTGCTACTGAATAGCAGTCACCATTCAGCATTCAAGGACATAAAGGTGGAGCGCAGCCGCCCTCGGCTGCGTCCTGCTCATTCCAGATGCTTTCCCGTTGTTTCCGGCAATTGCGCCGCCATGAGCGCGGTAAGCAGGAAGCTGGCAGCACATATCCAGAAGGCGGGGCCGAGTCCGTAACGATCACCTACTGCGCCGATCGTGTATGGCGCAACGCAGCTTAAAGCGCGAGCGCCGTTATAAGTGAACCCGAGAGCCAGGGCGCGCACACCGGTAGGAAAAATTTCGCTGCCGATCAGTCCGGAGCCGACAAAGAATCCTGTGCCAAAGAATGCCACCATTGCGCCCAGCACAAGAATCAAGCGTGGATCGCGGGCCACGGCGTAGGCCGGAATCAGCAGCGCAGCGCAGATCGTATAGGTGATCAGCGAGCGCTTGCGCCCCATGTAGTCTGCAACCCATCCGTAGCAGATATAACCGGGAAACATCCCCACCAGGTTCAGGACCACAAGCAATGTGGTTGTGCTCATCATGCCCAGGCCGCGGCCGCCTTTTTCTACCGGCAGCGTCAAATAAGGCGGCATCCAGCTGAACAGTCCCCACCACGCAAATAAGCCGAACACATTCATCATCAGCAGAAGGATGGTATTTCTACGTAGAGCGGGACTGAATATTTCGGCAAAAGACGAAGTCTGGTTTCCGGCGGATCGGCGTTCCTTCCACATCTCCGACTCAGGCACGCTCCTCCTGATCCACAAAGTCACCAGAGCCGGCAGGATGCCGACAAAGAAGACTGCGCGCCAATTGTTTGCGGTCTTGCTCAGCACAATTCCGGCGACGAGCGCCGCAGCCGCCAGCCCCCAGGCCCAGGCGCTCTGCACGATGGCTAGCGCCTTGGCGCGCAAATGCGTAGGCCAGGTTTCGGCGACCAGTGACGCGCCGGTGTTCCACTCACCACCCATGCCCAAGCCGAGCACGAAGCGAAAAAAAACCAGCACAACAATCGACGTGGATAATCCGGAACCGAGGGAGCAGATCGAATAAGTCAGAATGCTCAGCATCAGCGCCTTCTTGCGTCCGATGCGGTCCGCAATAAACCCAAACAGCACGCCGCCAATGCCCGAGGCGAGAAGCATGAATGTATTCGGCAGTCCGGTTAGTGACTTCCGCGTGATATGGAGGTCCGACATCACGTGCACAGCAACATTGCTGTACAACATGACATCGAATCCGTCCAACCCCCAGCCCAGCGCAGCCGCAAGCAGAGTGCGTTTCTGTGCTGGCGTTACTTCGGACGGAATGAGTGTGCTGCTGGCAGCCACGCGCGGATTGTAAATCAGTATTTGGTACTTAGTAGTTAGTATTTAGCAAACCGACCTCAATCTTCATCAGTTCAATCAGTCCCGCTCGGCGGGATCAGTGGTGAGGTTTGTTTTTGCTCGGAGCGAGAAATATCGCTGCGCCCGCGCCACATCTTTGCCAATCTGCGCTTTCAGCGCCTCCGGAGAAGGGAACTTGATCTCCGGACGGCGCCAGCGCAGAAACGAAATCTCAACCTCCGACTGTGCCGTTACTTCCAGCGGATGAAAATCCAGCAAGTGGGTTTCAATGGCAAACAGGTCATCACCAAACGTCGGACGATTGCCCACATTGGTCACGGAATTGAATACGTCATGGCCAACTCTGGTGCGTGTGAAGTAAACGCCATCGCCAGGCGTAAGTTCATCGTAGCGAGAAAGGTTGATCGTGGGTACGGTGTATTTGTGGCCATAGCCACGTCCGCGACCGGGAGCGGCAGCGATGCTGAAGACGCGGCCGAGCAGGCGACAGGCACGTCCCACTTTGCCGGCGGCGATCAATTCGCGGATATGGCTGCTGGAGACCGGTTCGCCACGAATCATCATGACCGGGTAGGTCTTCACTTCAAAGCCGAACTCGCGTCCAAAATCCGCCAGACGCCGCGTATCCCCCTGGGCACGATGCCCAAAATGGAAATTCTCTCCTTCATGGACCTCTCTGGCGCGCAGCTTGCGGCTGAGAATATCGCGGGCAAAGTCCGCCGCCGAGGTCATGGAGAAATCGCGCGTGAAAGGAATCACCAGCAGAGCGTCCAGTCCCGCCTGCGTCAGCAGCTTCTCTTTTAGAGACTGCGGAGTGATCAGCCTGGGCGCCGCATCTGGACGCAGAATGCGCAGCGGATGAGGATCAAACGTGACCGCCATCGCCCGACTGCCAGTGCCGCGCGCTCGCTGAATGACCTGCCGCAGCACGTGCAGATGTCCGTGATGCACCCCATCAAAATTGCCGACGCTGACAATCGTCGGGACAAAATCATTGGGAATCTCCTGAAGCGAGCGGAAAACTTTCATGCAGTGGCGGTCGCCTCCCGCTCTTCCCCGAAATGATCAGTTTTCGATTTTCTTGTTCGGCTCTGATCCGTTTCTTGCTTTCTCCGTGCCAACTCCGTGTCTCCGTGTCTCCGTGGTGATCACTTGGTGTTGCTTTTGCTTTTGGTGTTGCTTTTGCCTTTGCTAACTA
The DNA here is from genome assembly GCA_036518395.1 of Candidatus Angelobacter sp. GTDB lineage: Bacteria > Acidobacteriota > Terriglobia > Terriglobales > Acidobacteriaceae > Angelobacter. Next base: position 2,956 of record DATDNH010000304.1, read on the forward strand.
CTAATTACTAAGTACTAACTACTGCGTTATCTCGAACTCCAGCTTCAATCCATCATGCGCAAGACGCACATGCGGCGGCAATGCGCGATTCGTTTCCTCGTGCGGAAGATCATGCGAGATGTGCGTGAAGAACGCTCGTTGCGGACGCAGTTCTTCCACCAGACGGAGTGAGTTGGCCACAGTGGAATGCGTAGGATGCGGTTTATGCCGCAGCGCGTCCAGAAAAAGGATGTCCAGGCCCCGCAACTGCTCCATGGATTGCGGTGGAATCTCGCTGAAGTCCGTCAGGTAGGCAGCGGACCCAAAACGGAACCCATGAATTTCCGCTTCACCGTGCAACACAGTAATGGGCTCAAAACGCGCCCCGAACAGCTCCAGCGAGCCATTGATGTGATTGATTTGCACGCGCGCGATGCCGCCATATTTGTAGTTGGCGTCAAAGATGTATTTGAAAATTTCCTGGAGGGCGCCGGCCGTCGCGGGAAATGCGTACAGAGGAATTTTTTCTGCGCTGCGAAAACTCAGCGGGCGGACGTCGTCCAGCCCCAAAATGTGGTCGGCATGAGCATGGGTGTAGACAATGGCATCCAGCCGTGTGATGTGCTCGCGAATGGCCTGTTCGCGGAAATCCGGCGTGGTGTCTATGAGCACGCAGCGCTCAGCGTACTCCAGCATGATGGAAGGCCGCGTGCGCCGGTCATGGGGATCGGTCGAGGTGCAGACACGGCAGTTACATCCGATGGTAGGCACACCCATGGAGGTGCCGCTGCCCAGCACGGTGAGGACAGCTTTCATTTCTTGATTCCACCGGCAGGTCCGGCAACTCCGGGACCTCCGGCGGCGCCGCTGGCGATGGCGTTCGTGATCTCAATCCAGGCCATGCGCAGTTCAAACAAAATGTTCTGCAAAACATGCTGCTCCCGGTCACTCAGGTTTCCTTTGGTCTTTTCCTGGAGCACGCTAAGAGAGTCAATCGTCTGCCGCGCGCCAATGATGTCCACTTGCGGCGTCTCTCCTTCGGCGCGAAGCGCGCCGAGTTGCAGCAGCGCGGTCATGTAAAAGGATTCAATCAGGCGCTCGAACGTCATCTCCGCCGGGATGCGCGCCTTCCCGGGAGCTGCCTGGGTGAACAGGTCGTCCAGCTTCTTGCCCGAAGCCTTGTAAGCATCCCGTTGTTCCTGTTGTTCCTGGACGGACGGTGGAGGAGGCATTTCCTCTGAGAGTTCGGATTGGGCCTGCTGGTCCGCAGGCGATGGCGAGCTCGATTCGGCCGGCGGCGCAGATGTAGCCTGTGGTGTTGCGGTTGGTGCCGGCTTTTCTACCTCAGCCTCTGCTGTAGGCGCATCCGTTCGCAGTTCACCCTCCGGAGCAAATCTCCGGCGATCACTGACTACAAATTCTTCTTTCTTTTCGGCCATAGGTCCTCGGTTCTTTGACTCTAACTTAGCTTCTGAAATTGCGAAAAGAGGAAGTGAGTCTTGCGTCATTTAGAATCGGGTCATCGGGTCGTCGGTTCGTCGGGTCATCGAAAGAAAGAACAAAACATCTTCGCTTTTCTTCATGTCCTTCGTGGTTATAGAACTTTTTCAGTTCTTCGAACACCCAATCCCTCTGCTTACTCTGTTCCTCTGTGTTTCAAAGGTTTTCTTTTTGAAAAGGTATTGCGACGACGGTAGCTGTTGTTCCGCCAAGATTCAGCTTTGCGCCCGCCGATCCGGTTTCCCGTCGAACGTACCCCAAACCAATTTTCCTGCCGCCAACCTCTGCCACGCTGGTGATTTCAGCCAGCAAGCGTCCATTTTCTTCGAACTTGCCGGGCTGAGGCAGGCCACCCTCAAATTCAAATCCTGTAAATTTGCGATGCACCTGGCCGCGCGAGCGGATGCGTTCCACGATCTCCTGCCCGATGTAGCATCCTTTTGTGAAGTTCAGTGCCTGAGCCTGCTCAGTTTCCTGCGGCAGGTCACGCTCGCGGATGTCCTGGCCATAGTTGGGTATGCCATGAATGATGCGCCACGATTCCAGAGCTTCTGTCCCAACAGGCTGCGCGCCGGCTCGGATCAGCTTTTCCCTATAACCTGTCACCTGTGACCTGTCACCTGGCAGTTCATACCAAAAGGGCCTTTGTTCCGGTCCGCGGACGATTGTGATCCCCGCCTGTTCGCGGACTTCGAGCGGCTGCATTCCTTTAGCATCGATTCCAGCCGCCGCCATTACTTCCTCTGACTTTGGTCCGCAGATTCCGATGGCGCTCAGGTTGGAGTCAGCCAGCTCGACTTTATCCATGATGATAAAGCGCTTCAGCGTGTTTCTGATCGCTTCCAGTTGCGGGCGGTCAGTATCCAGCAGGAAATATTCCCCCAGGTTGTAGATATACATGTCACCCAGGATGCGTCCCTGAGGATTCAGCAGGAGGCTGTAATTGCCGCGATTTTGCGGCAGGTCCTTGATGGTGTTCGTCACCATGCTGTTCAGCCAGCGCACGCGGTCTTTGCCGCTGACCGTGATCTTGCCCCGCCAGGCCAATTCAAAGACTCCGCAGCCGGAGGTGAGCGCGCGCAGTTCGCTCAGCGGATCGGCAAACGCCGCCACACTTTCCGCGCCGTTGTACGAGGCTGTCCGCTGGTTGAGGGTCGTAGAAGGCATGGTCCAAACATTTGATTATAAAGAAAACCCAGCTTTTGGCTCCTGGCCTTTGGCCGCTGGGGGAAAAGAGGAGGGCGGAAGACGGTTTAGAAAAACAAAAGCAAGGACAAAACCTAAACGCAACCACAGAGGACACAGAGGCGAAGTGAGGACACGGAGAAGGCTAAGGATAAGGCGAATAAAAATAGATAAAAATCTTCGCAAGAGAACAATAATCTGCCAGATCGTAATACAGAGGAACAGAGTACTCAGCGGCGTGGGAAGCTCAAAAATTGAAACTATAAAAAGAATCCAAATTCTATTTTGCTGGTCATTTCCGCGATTCCGCGCGTAGGCCCGCCATTATTGGCGAAACCTCCTCGCGGAACGCCTCGCGAAAGCTTTTTCCTCGCGCGAGGAGCTGATCTCTGATCCGGCGCCGTTGGGCCCCAAAAGTGGCCTTGGATTCCGCGATTCCGCGCGTAGGCCCGTCGTTATTGGCGAAACCTGCGCGCGGAATGCCTCGCGGAAGCTTTTTCCTAGCGCGAGGAGCTGTGCTCTGCGGCTTCGGGCGTGGGGCCAGGCTCGATTGGGGGCAAGTAACGCTCCCAAGCGTCCTGAAAGGATTTGAGTTTGTATCCT